>JAJDYK010000045.1 GCA_022825185.1 Candidatus Latescibacterota bacterium
AGTTCATGCCTCCGTGGGTGATGACCGAGACGCCTGCGGCCTCGGCGAGGTGGCAGATCTTGACTCCGGCCGTTATGCCCCCGACCCAGAGCACGTCTGGTTGCAGGATATCGACGAAGCGGCCGTCGAGCGCTTGAGCAAAGGAGCGCGGCAAGTACCAGTGTTCGCCCGAGGCGAGGGTTTGCCACGGGAGCCGCTGGCGCACTTGGGCGTAGCCGATCCAATCATCGGCGGGCAGGTAGTCTTCGATCCACTTCAGGCGGTAGGGACGGAGCATTTCGGCGAGGCGGACCAGGTGCTCCACGTCCTGCGACAGCCAGCAGTCGAGGCACAACTCGATGTCGTCGCCGATGAGTTGGCGCGTGGTGGCCACAAGTTCTTCGATTTTTTTGAGACCGTCGAGGCCGTCGGCCGCTCCCCACGGGGTAAAGAGCTTGGTCGCCTTAAAGCCTAGCTCCATGTACCACTCCTGCTCAAACCCGGAAGCATAGCAGAAAATTTTGTCCTTTTGCGGGCCACCGAGCAGTTCGTACACGGGTCTTTGCAGCAGTTTGCCCTTGAGGTCCCACAGCGCAGTATCCACGGCGCTGATGGCGTAGCTGGCTAGCCCTTGACCGCCAAAGGGCGCGGTGGAGCGCACCATGACGTCCCACAGCTTTTCTGTGGCCATGCAGTTCTCGCCGGTGAGCAGGGAGGCGAAGTGATCGTTGATGATGGGCAGCACGGGCGGCGAGTGAACGGTCAGCCCGAGGCCCCAAGTGCCGTCCTCGGCCGTGACCACGCAGGCGATGCGGTGCCACGGTGGGGTGCCGGTGCGGTCGGCGCGGAAGCGGTCGTAGCGATCGAGCGGCCGATGTAGGGAGTGGTCGGGCCGTTGGGCGGGGCGAGGGGTTGTCTTCTGAGGAGGCTTGAGTACGATTTGCGCGGCGCGGATTTCCTTGATTTTCACGGGGACCTGCTCAGGTGAGTTGGGAAAAGCGGTTGGGCGTGAAGAGGGTTTGTAGAGTTTGGGCGATGCCGGCGCGGGTTACTTGTCGGCCCGCGTCGTGCAGATCTTGGTATTTTTCGGTTAAGACATTGGCGAGGATGTCGCGGAAGCGCTGCCACTTGGGGATGAGGTTTTCTAGCACGCGGGCGTCTGAGTTGAAGGGGATGAAGCGGTCGCCGGTCATTTCCAAGCGCATCCGCAGATCCTGTTCGACCAAGCCCGGATGGTAGTTAAACCACCAGTGGCCAATGACCATGATGTTGTCGTTGTGGCAGGAGAGGACGCTGGCGTCGTATTGGTTGGCGTTGTGGAGCGGCGTGATGAAGAAGGCGTTGTCGGGGTGGCGGCGCACTAGCTGCTGATAGGGGTACATGTCGGCTAGGCCCACGCCGTCGCCGGCGTCGCGCCATTCGGGTTTGAGTTGGCGGATGGGGCCGGGCATCATGAAGAAGGGCAAGTTGAGGTCGCGCAGGGCTGGCAGCACCGCGTGATGGAGGACGGCACCCTCTAGCCCGCTAAGGTCGTGGACTTGGCAGTGGGGCGGGAACGAGCACGCACCGTACGCGACGCCGTGCAGCTTGTCGTACCAGTCGGCGAGGAAGCGGCGGATCGCATGGGCGGTGGCGGGTTGGCTGGGGTCGTTGCCAACTTCGTAGCCCCAGGCGTTGAGCTTCACGGCCGCGCGCGGGTAGTGCAAGACGAGCTCGTCGAGGCGGTAGCCAGACAGATAGCACTCGTCCCACTCGCCGCTTTCGTAATAGGCGCGCTCTTGGTCGTTGAATACGTCCTGAGTGCCGACGATGCGGCGCACGCCAGCCAGCTCCATGCAGCGGCGTTGGATCTCTTCCGGGGCGGTGTCCGCGTAGAATTGGCGTGCTTCGTCGAGGGTCGCGGCGTTGGGGTCGAGGCCGAGGCCTTCTAGTGCGACGACCACGCCGCGACAACCTTCGTCGAATGGATCGGAAGCCGCGTCGGCAAATAGTTTCTGCCAGGTAAAGTCGCCTTGTTGTTCTAGGCCCCAGGAGTAGAAAGTAGCCGGGTCGATGTGGCCGGCGGCGAAGAGCTTGCGGCGCACGTAGTGATAGGCGAGCTGTTGGTCGATGCCGTACAGGCAGAGCTGGGGGCCGGCTTGAGGGCCGAGGAGATGGGTGTGCCAGTCGTCAACGATTAGCCGTTGGGCCGAGGTTTCTTCGGCGACGACGGCGGGGATTTGGTCGCGGAATAAGGGTAGAGTAGAGGTGCTCATGGCGAAAGGCTCCTGTCGAGGTAAGGGCATAACAGTAGGCCAAGAGCAACGGGGCGTCAAAGTTACTCTTGTATGCCGACGGACCAAGAGCACTTCCGAAAGCTCATCTGTCTCCTTTTGCGGCGGACTCGCATTGCAAATAAAACTCTTGCAGTTTGGCTTCCAGCAGTTTCTTGTCGGGCAACTGCATCTGATACTCGGCAATTAAGGCGGGCGAGAGTGTCCGGTTGAGGGCGTACTCGACTACTTCCTCGTCTTTGCTCGCACACAGCAAGACGCCGATGGATGGGTGTTCGTGCGGCTTTTTTACATCGCGGTCCAGAGCCTCGAGATAAAAGCTGAGCTTGCCCAAATACTCCGGCTCGAACCGTCCCACCTTCAGTTCAAACGCGGCCAAACAGTTAAGCCCGCGATGAAAGAAGAGCAGGTCAAGCGCAAAATCGCGATCGCCGACTTGGAGGGGAAACTCGGCACCTACAAAACAAAAATCTCGCCCTAGTTCGGCTAGAAAATCCCGCAGCCTTGCAACCAGTGCCCGCTGCAAATCAGGTTCGGCGTGGTCGCCCGGCAAGTCGAGAAACTCCAGCAAATAGGTGTCTTTGAGCACTTCGTGGGCTTCTGGCTGCATTTGTCTCAGCACTGCTGAGACTTTTGGCGGATTGAGTACGGCTCGCTCAAATAAGGCCCCTCGGAACTGGCGTTCAAGTTCACGGCTGGACCATTTTTCGCGGATCGCCGTTTTCAGATAAAACTCGCGTTCTTCTGGGGTTTTACTCTGTGACAGGATGATGAGATTGTGCGTCCAAGGTAATTGTCTCACCAGTGGTGCGACTTTTTCATCGTCCCGATAGGTCGCGTAAAATTGCCGCATCCGAAACAGATTCGGTCGCGTAAATCCGCGCAGGCCGGGCTGCGTCGTTTTGAGGTACTTGGCCAGTTGATCGACGACTCCCTCCCCCCAAGCGGCGGATTCCAATTTGTTATGGATATACGCCCCGACTTGCCAGTAGAGTTCAACGAGCATGGAGTTGACAGCCGAGTACGTGCGCTGTTTTGCCACGGCAATCATCTGAGCGACTTCATCGAAATCGCGGCTGGGAATCACCTCGTTACTCACTTTCAACCAGCGCCTCAATGTGCACCGGGCAGACCTTGAGCTCGGCAGTGTGAGTGACGGGGTCGTAGCCGGAGCCGGTGAGGATGTTGATTGGCACGTCGTTGAAGCTGAAGCTGGCAAAGACCGTGCCGCGCGGCGAGCGGGTGGTGCCCTTGACGCGGATTTCAATGGTACCGCGCGCGCTAGACAGGCGGCACAATCCTCCGTCTTCAAGGCCCCAAGCGACGAGGTCTTCGGGGTGGACTTCGAGGCGCTCTTCGGCGAGTAGGTAGTCAATTCCTTGAGAGCGGCCGGTCTGGGTGCGGGTGTGGTAGGCCTGGAGCCGGCGGCCGGTCGTCAGCCAGACCGGAAACTCGGTCGAAATGGTCTCGGCCGGGTCGCGGTAGCGGATAATTTTGAAAAGGCCGCGGCCGTTTCTGAAGGCTCCCTCGTGCAAAATCGGCGTCCCCGGGTGGTCCTTTTCGGGCACGGGCCAGTGGTACTCGCCCTTGTCGATCCGGTCCCAATCGAGGCCGGCGTAAATAGGCGAGAGGCCGCATAGTTCGTTGAACACGTCCTTGGCCGAGGTGTAGTCGAAGCCGCTAAAGCCCAGCCGCTGAGCGAGCTGACTTATGATCCACCAGTCAGGTTTGGCCTCGCCGGGCGGGGGCACGGCTTGGCGCAGGCGCTGGACCCGGCGCTCGGTGTTGGCACAACTCCCATCGGTCTCGGCAAAGGCGCTGGCGGGGAATACCACGTCGGCCAGCGCCGCGGTCTCGGTGAGGAAGATGTCGATGACCACGAGGTGATCTAAGCTCTTGAGGGCGTGCTCGCAGTGATGACGGTCTGGGTCGGAGACGAGGGTGTTTTCGCCGTCGATAATCATGGCAAAAATCTCGCTGCCGCAGCGGTTGAGCGCTTGGACCTTGGTGATACCTTTGTCGAGGTCCATCTCTCGCCCGTAGAGCGCGGTGAATTTTTCTCTGTATTCAGGTTGGTCAGTAGGTTGGAAGCCGGGGTAATTGGATGGAACGGCCCCAGCGTCGCCAGCGCCCTGGATGTTGTTCTGGCCGCGCATGGGGTTGAGGCCGGTGCCCTCGCGGCCAATGTTGCCGGTCAGCAGGGCGAGATTGCACAGGCTCTGGACATTGTCAACGCCGCAGATGTGCTCGGTGATGCCGAGGGTGTAGTAGATGCCGGATTTATCGGCGGCACCGTACCAACGGGCGGCCTGTTCAATGGCTGCGGCGGGTATCTCAGTGATGGTCGAAGCCCACTCGGGCGTGAACTCGACGACGTGCTCTAGGAATTGCTCAAAATCGGCTGTGCGCGCTTCCATAAAGGCGCGGTCTACTAGGTCGTCGCGGACGATCACGTGGGCCATAGCCAATAAGAGAGCTACGTCCGAGCCGACGCGGATGGGCAAGTACAGATCGGCCATATCCGCGAGGTCGGTCTTGCGTGGGTCGGCGACGATCATCTTGGCCCCGCGCTTGAGGGCCTTTTTGATGCGCGTGGCCGCGACCGGGTGGCACTCGGTCATGTTGGTGCCGATGCAGAAGATTAGGTCCGGTTTGTCCATGTCGGCCAAGGGGTTCGACATGGCACCGCGTCCGATGGTGGCTGCCAGACCGGCAACCGTGGGCGCGTGTCAGGCACGGCTACAGTTGTCTATGTAGTGCGTGCCGTAGCCTCGGCGGATGAATTTTTGTAGGCAGTAGTTGGCCTCCGAAGGCGTGCGGCCGGAGGCGACGCCGTAGATGGCGTGGCGGCCGTGCTTGGCGAGCACCTTGGCAAAGCCTTGGGCGGCGCGGTCGAGCGCGGTGTCCCAGTCGGTGGGGTGAAGCTGGCCGTCCTCGCCGCGGACTAGGGGCTGTGCGAGTCGGTCGCTATGCTGGACGAAGTCAAAGGCAAACTGGCCTTTGATGCACAGCGCGCCCTCGTTGGCCGGGCCGTCCATGGCCGGTTGGATGCCGACGAGTTTATCCTCTTTGGACAGCAGATCCACTGAGCAGCCAACGCCGCAGTACGGGCAGACCGAGCGGGTCTTTTCGATCTCGCCGGGCAGGTCGGCGGCGCGCAGGGCCTTTTTGTCGGCGAGGGCGCCGGTGGGACAGGTCTGGACGCATTGGCCGCAGAAGGTGCAGGACGAGTCCTTGAGCAGGCCATTGAACTCGGTGGTGATCTGCTTGTGGAAGCCGCGCCCCATCGCGGCAATGGCGTGGTCGCCTTCCTGCTCGGCGCAGACGCGGACGCAGCGGTTGCACGAGATGCACAAGTCGTAGTCGCGCAAGATGAAGGGGTTGTCGTCGGTGGGATGCACTTGGCCCGACTGCGCGCCTTGGAAGCGGCCGGAGCGGGCTTGGTAGCGATCGGCGAGATCGGTTAGCTCTTGCGAAGCGTACCCGCGCAGGGGATCCACTTCGACTTCGCGGTTTTCCGAGACGACCATTTCCAGCAGCGTCTTGCGGTGCTTTTCAATGGCCGCGGTCGATGTTTTGACGACCATGCCGGGGGCAGCTTGCGACGTGCAGGAGGCGACCGGATTGCGCGCTCCTTCGACTTCGACCACGCAGAGCCGGCAGGCCCCAAAAGATTCTAGGCGTGGGTCGTAGCAAAGGGTGGGAATATCGCGGCGATGGCGTTGGGCGACCTCGTAGAGGGTCTCGCCAGAAGCAAAGGCGACTTCTTCGCCGTCTAAGGTCAGGGTGTGTTGTTTTCCATTAGTGTTCATGTACGGCCCTCGTTCAAGCGCAGACGCGCTGTTCTACTTGGTCTGGAAAGTACTTGAGGAGGCTATCGGTGATAAAGGGAGCGGCCATGCCGAGGCCGCAGGCGCTGGTGGACTTCATTACGTCGCCGATGTCTTCTACTTCGGAGCGCCAAGCTGCTAGATCCCCAGGTCCCTCGCCATCAAGTCGCTCGGTCAGCCGCTGGGTGCCGATGCGACAGGGAAAGCACTTGCCGCAGGACTCCTCGGCAAAAAAGGCCATGGCTTGGCGAGCGATATCCACCATGTCGCGGCGGTCGTCAAAGGCCATGATGCCGCCCGCGCCGAGCATAGATCCGCGGGCGCGGACTGCCGGTTCGTCGAGAGTAGTATTAAGATCGTCGCCCGCGAGAAAGCCGCCTGAGATGCCAGCCATAGTAACTGCTTGGAGCTGACGGCCTGGCTCCGGTCCGCCAGCCCACTCGTGGAGCAAGGTGTTGAGGGGCAGGCCAAAGGGGATTTCGTAATTGCCTGGCCGCTGCACATCGCCGGAGAGGCTGATGACTTTGGTGCCCGGGTGGCCGTTGAGACCCAGCGAGCGATACCACGCGGCACCGCGTCGCCCGATTTGGGGTACCGAGGCTAAGGTTTCGACGTTGTTGACGGCCGTGGGCAAGTTTTCAAAACCGTGCGTTACCGGGTAGGGCGGACGATTGCGCGGGTAGGGGTGTTTGCCTTCGAGGCTGTTGAGCAAAGAGCCTTCCTCGCCGCAGATGTACGCGCCAGCGCCGCGACGGATGTGGAGCGCACAGGAAAAGTCGCTGCCGAGAATGTGTTCGCCGATCAGATTGGCGGCGCGGGCCTCGGCTAGCGCGTTGGCGAGGATGGCGTTGATTTCCGGGTATTCGTAGCGCAGATAGATAAAGGCGCGGGTAGCACCGGTGGCGTACGCAGCGAGGAGCATGCCTTCGATGACCGCGTGTGGGTCCCATTCGAGCAGGGCGCGATCCTTAAAGCAGCCCGGCTCGCCTTCGTCGGCATTGCAGACGACGGTTTTAGGCTCACCCGGGGCCTCGGCAACAGCCTGCCACTTCTGGCCGGTGGGAAAGCCCGCGCCGCCTCGGCCAGCGAGCTGGCTGTCGGCAATGAGGGCCACCAGTTTGGCTGGTTCTCCGGCGAGGGCTTGTTGCAGTGCTTGGTACCCTCCGCTTTGGCGATAGCCGGACAGGGTGGCGCGGCAGGGGGTGCGGATGTCGGCGAAGACGCATTCCTCGTACCCGCCGGGATTGGGCGCGGGCAGGGGCGAAGGACTGGGTGCAAGGGTTTCTGCGGCGGTTCCGACCAGCACTTGATCGCCTTTTATGACCGGAATGGGATCGTCGCAGCGGCCGGCGCACGGCATGGGCGTGGCATCGACGAGGCTGGCGCAGAGCGCGTCGGCCCCGCGCAGCGCGCATATTGGGCCGGTGCAAACGCGCGGGGCACTTTGGCCGGGCGCTTGGCGGGCGAAGTGGTGGTAAAAGGTAACGGTGGCGAAAAGCTCGGCGAGGGGGACTTTCAGGCCCGTTGATACGGCCTTGAGCGCTTCCTCCGACAAATAGCCGTCGCGGTCGTGGAAGGCGTGCAGAAGCGGCAAGAGGGGAGCGGTTTCGCGCTGCCAGCGTGCGACGAGCGCGTCGTCTGTTGGGGAGGTCAAGCTGGATACCTTTTATTTCGTAGCCGCCGGAAGGCGACCGCGTTGCTTATTGATAAATTAATAATTTAGGAGTTGCGCCAACGAGGGGCAACTGAGCACGGCGGCTAGCTATAAGCGGTTAAACAGAGCCGAAGTGCTCAATGCCGTGCAAGCCGCTTGGTCTCGGTGGCTCACTCTTGGCTCGCTCCCCATCTACTGCGGGGAGCGAGCCTTCCGTTTATCCTAACAAAGCGGCCGAGTGTGCTACTTGAGTAACAGCATCTTCTCGACTGCGAGGAACTTTCCACCGGCTTGGAGGCGGTAGAAATAGATCCCCGCCGACACGCGGTGCCCGCTGTCGTCGGTCGCGTCCCATTCTACTCCGTGGTGCCCGGTGCTCTGGTGCTCGGCGACGAGGGTGCGAACCGCTTGGCCAACGACATTATAGACGGTCAGTTCCACATCCATCGCGGTCGGTAGCGCATATTTGATCGTCATCGTTGGGTTGAACGGATTCGGATAGTTATGCGATTCAAACGTCAGCGGCGGGTTGACGCCCTTGGCGGAGGCTAGGGACGGTATCGCTGCGTCGGTCAGCGTGATTGTTGCCGAGCCGCCAGCCAAGCCCTCAATCTCACTGTTGAGCGCGATCGTCTCGTTGCCCTCGTCCTCATCGTCGGCGATTGGATTGATGAAGAGGGATGTCGCACCTGCTGTCGAGCCGGCTGGAATCACAAGTAGCGGATCGAACAGCGCAGCGTAATCTAGGTCGCGCTGGGCGGTTGAAGCAGCGTCGATGGAGAGGGTTGCGGTCGCGTCTTGGGGCAATGCCTTGCCGTCTAAGGTCGCCGTTATTGTAATCTCGGTCGTCCCGGCCCCCTCCTGTACCGTGTGTGGATTCACCGACAGCGCGATGGACGTGCTCGTTGTTTCGTCGTCGGTGATCTTTATATGCGTCTGGGCCGAGCCACCGGATGCGGTGGCCTGCACCCCCAAGAACGTATTGCCATCTGTCTTGTCGTTGTCGAAGGGGGTGAGGCGAAGCGTCGTCGTCGCTTGGGTAGCGCCGGCTGCAATGGATACTGACCCCGCCAGTGTTGCAGAGTAATCCACATCGCGCACGGCTGCTATGCCTTGGGTGGGCGCGACAATAGTGAAGCGGACGGTTTCGGCCGCGGGGGCGGCCGCAGCCAAGGTAGCGGTCAGCATGATTTCCGTCGTCTTGCCATCCTCTCGCAGTGCCGAATGAGTCGATGCCACGCTTGCGACTGCAACCACGGGTGGCGGGGCCTCAGAGACCGCGATTTTGAAGGTCAGGACTGCGCTTTCGGGTTTGGTAACGTCGCCGTCGATCACTGTGTAGATGATGGTGGCTGTTCCGACCTCGGTCGGCGTGCCGGCAAGGGTCCGCGTGGCTCGGTCAAATGACAGGCCAGCGGGCAGCGTGTTTGAGACGCTGTACGTCAGGTTGCCATCGCCCGTAGCTGGCGGTAGTTCCAGCGGTTGCATCGCCTTGCCAACCGTGGCCGAGATGTCCGCTTGGTTCTCGACGAAGGTAGGTGTTGTGTCACCTGTCGAACTTACATCCGCCGGCGTCCCCGTATCTTTCAGCGTGATCGTCGCGGTGCCGACCTCGATTTCCTTCCTAGCGTCGCTTTTGGGATTTTTCAGCGCTTTTAGGATGATCTTCTCGTCCGCGTCTTCTATCCCGTCGTCATTGGGAGTGATGAAGATGGTCTGTACGCCCTGTACTTGGCCAGCCGGAATCGTCACCGAGCGCAGGAGTGCTGTGAAGTCGATAGCGTGCGTCGCCGTAGCAGCATCACTCGTATCGAGGACCAAGACCACGGTCACGTCCTGCGCCAATACCTTGCCGTCTAAAGTTGCGGTCACCGCAATCTCCGTTTCGCCCGCGTCCTCCCTCAGTTCACTAGGACTCACCTCCAGCGTTATGTTCTCGCTTGTGGTCTCGTCGTCGGTGATCTTGATCGCCGTGAGCAAATGAGTTGTGCCGACCGTGGCCGTCAGCTTGAAAGCCTTGGCCGAATCCACCCGCTCGTTGTCGATGGGGGTGAGGGTAAGCGTCGTCGTCCCTACGGTCTCACCTTGCCGAATAGTGAGACTGCCTATGGTCGCGGTGTAATGCACATCGCGTATCGCAGGTTTTGCGTCCGAGAAAAATTCGTTGAAGGCGTCGCTGCCGCTGAGATCATCGACATTGCCCATCATAGTGAACAGCACCTCTGCATCCGCCGCTAGGGCGTCATGCAACTCAACCGTCAGCTCGATGTTCGTCGGTCCCTGATCCTCGCGTATCACGCTAGGCCTCGCCGTCAGCCCTTTAATAGCAGCAGCGGGAGGATCCGTTAGCTCGATTTGTTGGTGGCCAATGGCTATGCTGGGGTGGGAACTGGGCCGGCCCACTAGCCGGATAATGCCAGTCCCACGAGCCTTGGGAGTAATGGTAATCGTCGTCTGGCTCGACGCCTTGTTCCTTGGGATTGTTATACGGCCCAAGTTCGTCACCGTGTAATCGACATCGCGCACTGCGTGGTTTGGTTCGGTCTGAATACCCAAATTAAAAGTCAGAGGCGTGGTTAGCACGTTTCCGTTTAATTCTGCTCTTACGACAATATCGGTCGCACCCGCCTCCTTGCTGAGCGCAGACTCAGAAACCCAGAGAGAGATATTCGTACTTGCCTTGTCGTCGTCGGCCAAGTGAATACGTGGCCCGGTGGTTACTTTATGAGCACCGACATTGCCCGTGATCTGGAGAACGAGATCGTCGCCGTCGCCCGGATTATCCTCAGGGGAGTCGTCGCAGGTTCCTGCTCCTTCGTCGTGGGTATCGTTTCCCTTGAGTTCGTCGTCAATGGGAATAAAGATTATCGCTCCGGTCGCCTCGCTCCTGCCCGCTGGAATGATGAGCGTGGGTAGTGTTATGCGGTAGCGACTGTTGAGTCTAGAACTACAACCCTCTAGACTTTCGATCCCCAAGGCCACATAGGTATCCCTTTCGACGGTCTCGACCGAGGTGGTGCTCGGGTCGCCTGCGTAATTTTGGGCTGTTACCTCGATCGCGGTCTCACCGGCATCCTCGCGTACCAGGACATAGTTACTGGGGTAATACTCGTGGTTCAGCGTTAGCTTGATGGCCGCTGCTGCCTCACCTGCCCATCCGAATACCCCACTAGCGGCCATCAACCACAGCAACCACTGTGTGCGAATCATTACTCAGCCTCCTTCTTGCCTAGGGAGCGCATCCCCGATTGTGAAAGTGAAAACTTTAGCAGGAGGACGATTTCGTCCGTCCTTGCCTTGGCACACGGAGGCGGTCAAGACATACGGCACCGCGAAAATAGAGCCGTACAGACCACTAGCGCCCGGCAGCAAGTGGAGTGCGAAGGAGGTCGGCGGTCTCTTGGGATAATCCGAGAGATCGCTATCTAACGAAGGAGGAAATAAGAGAGAGTAAGTGTTTGTTTTAAGGAAACTTACGGTGTATTGACGGGAAGTCTTGGAACTGGAAGGGGGTTGTAGCCACAGCAGTAGGTTCTGCCTGTGGCAACGTCATATTAGGTGGTGATTACTATCTTCCCGGTTATTCTTGCGACGGGCGGAATCTCCGTTGCGGTACTACGCCAAAAAGGGTAGTGAAAAGGTGAAGGCGTTGTCAAGAAGGTCGCCAAGGAAAGTGTTGGGGTTAGAGCGTCGATTGGGACTGGAGTGCGGTTTAGCACTAGCACCAATACCTTTAGGCGGTGCATCTGTGAATGTTTGACGCAGTATGATAAATGTATATTTTAACCCTATAAAAATATGCGTGTGAGAATTTTATCACAGTTGTATTATGTGCGTAGAGGAATGACGTGTTTCGAGCCACAATTTACGATCTGAAAAAATGGCAGACCAAACCAAAGCGCAAGCCGCTCGTGGTTCGGGGAGCCCGGCAGGTGGGGAAGACCTATCTGATCCGGCAATTCGGACGTGAGTGCTTCCACAATACGGTGGAGTTGAATTTCGAAAGACAACCAGAACGGGCACAGTTATTTGCGTCCAAAGACCCCAACCAGATTCTCCCGTTGATCGAGTTGCAGTACGACGCGGCTATCAACCCCGGAGAAACGCTCCTGTTCCTCGATGAGATCCAAGCGGCTCCACAGGTTTTTGAGGCGCTGCGCTACTTCTTTGAGGAGCGCCCCGATATTCACGTCATCGCCGCGGGTTCACTGCTCGAATTCGCGCTGACAGAGCCATCCTTTGCAGTGCCTGTCGGCCGCATTGAATACCTGTACCTCGGTCCTATGACCTTTGAGGAGTTCCTGCTGGCCCAAGGCAAAGAGCGCCTCGTTTCCTTTATCCGTTCCTTTGAGTTCCCCACTACCATACCCGATCCTTTGCACCGTCAGCTAATGGACGCGGTGAGGCAGTACTTGGTGGTGGGAGGGATGCCGGCCAGTGTGTTTGCTTACACTGGGTCTGCGTCGCTTGCCGATACCGAGTCGGAGAAACAATCGATACTCGAGACCTTTGCCGAGGATTTTGGCAAGTACGCGCTCCGAGCCGATCCCGACCGGCTGCGCAAGGTGTTCACCCGCCTGCCGCTACTGATCGGTCAGCGGCTGAAATACGCCCATATTGACCGGGACGATCAGGCGCGGAATTTGGCCCATGCCTTGTCGTTGTTGTGCAAGGCTCTGGTCGCTTGGCGCGTCCATCACAGTGCCTGCAATGGCGTCCCGCTACGGGCGGAAATCAAAGAGACTGTATTTAAGCCGCTGTTCCTCGACGTCGGTTTGATGTCTAGTGCCTGTGGCCTCAATCTGCTGGACTTTGCCAGTGCAACGGACGTGCTGCAAGTGAACCAAGGGAGTGTTTGCGAGCAGTTTGTCGGACAACATCTGCTCTACGGGCAGCCTTCCTTCGTCCGACCGGAGCTGTTCTTCTGGACGCGGGAGAAGGCGTCTTCCAATGCCGAGGTCGATTACGCGATTAGCGTGGGTACTAAAATCATCCCCGTCGAAGTTAAGGCAGGGAAGACCGGCACGCTCAAGTCGTTACAGGTATTTCTCAAGGCCAAGGCGCAGAACATAGGAGTGCGCGTAAACAGTGGTCCTCCCACTTGGCATACGGCCAGCTACGCCTTGCCTGGGATGGCGGACCAATCCTTTGAATTGGTCTCGATTCCTTTTTATTTGGTGGGGCAACTGCGGCGGCTACTCAGAGAAAAACAAGGCGGAGGCTAGTGCCGCGAAGCGTCGGAGCCGCAGTACCGCGACAGCACGAAATGCGATGCTGGGAGGTAGTGGTGCCGGAGCTAGTGTTTGAGCCGGAGAGCGAGTAATTTAAGAGGCGGTCTCCTTGGGTTGGAAGGTACAGGATGGCGTGGAGCGGTGTCAATGCGCCTGAGATTAGAAGAGCAATATCCGTGCCCGTTCAAGGCATAGTACTCGCGTGGCAAGGTTGACATCGCGTAGGCCAGCGGCCTTATTTGCGCCCTCTAACCAACAGTCAAAGGAGCCTGAAAAATGCCGGATATTATCGTCGTTGGAGATGGGCCGGGTGGATTGAGCGCCGCGCTCTTTCTCGCCAAAAACGACATGAGCGTTACCGTCTTTGGCCAAGACAAGACCCTCATGCACAAGGCCATGCTGTACAATTATTTGGGCATCCCCAAGATCGCCGGACCCGAGTTCCAGCAGATCGGCCGCGAGCAGGTGCGCGGCTTTGGTGGGGAGATTCAGGACGTCGAAGTCAGCCGCGTCGAAAAGGGCGAGGGGGGCTTTGTCGTCGAGACCGCTGATGGCCAAAGCCACCAGTCTCAATATCTGATCTTGGTTACCGGGCCGAGCAACCCGCTGGCCGAAAGCTTGGGCGTGGCCAAAGAAGCCGATGGGTTGGCGGCCGACCGCAATGGCCGCACCTCGGTTGAAGGGCTATACGTCATTGGCTGGAGCACTCGCCTGAAGAAGATCCAGGCCATTATCTCCGCTGGCGACGGAGCCTGCGCCGCACTGGACATCCTCTCGGCCAAAGCCGGTGAGGACATCCACGACTTCGACCTGATCGAAGACGAGTAGGCTACAGCGCGACGACGCGTCCTTCTATGGCGGCTTGGGTGGCCGCGAGCGTCACGGCTAAGGTCTTGACCGCCTCGGCGTAGGAGCAGCGGATACCCGAGGCATCGCCGGTTTGCACGGCTCGGAGAAAGGCGCGGTCCTCGGCTTGCGTTGGGTTGTTGCCCTGTTCGACGACCTCTTGGCCGCTGGGGCGGTCGATGGTGAGCGCGCCGGATGCGATGCGCAGGACTTGGTTTTTCTGGTAGAGATCCAAGCCCACATGCCCGCCTGTGGCGAGCATACAGGCCGAGGTGATGCTGGCCACCGCGCCGCTTTGGAAGCGGAGATTGGTGACAGTGGCGTCGTGGACATCGTAGTTGGGGACGTCTTCCATCAGGCCGGTGCGCGCCATGGCGTGGACGCTTTCCACCTCTCCGAGCAGGTAGCGGGCCAAGTCGAAGATGTGCGTGGTCTGTTCGACGATCTGGCCGCCGCTCTCGGCCAATACCCGCCACCAAGACACCCCGGGCATGCCGCCCATCCAAGCGCCAAGGGCAAACCCCACTGGCTCGTCGCCGAGGAGTTCGATTGCTTTGGCGGTTGTATCCATGTAGCGCCAGTGATAGCCCACGGCGCTGATCAGGTTTTGGGCGTGGAGAGCCGCTTCCACAGCGCGGGCCTGTTCTAGGGAAGTCGCCACGGGTTTTTCGACGAAAATGGGCAAGCCGCGCTCAATGGCCGCTAGTTCGGGCTGGGCGTGGGCAAAAGGCGGCAGGCAGATATAGACCGCGTCTAGGGACTCGCTATCGTACAGGGCTTCGTAGTGGCTGTAGGCCCTGCCGCCGTACTCGCTGGCTGCGGCGAGCGCCTTTTCTTCGACTACGTCGCAAAAGGCAACCAACTCGGCCTCGTCGAGTTGGGCGAGGGTGCGCAGGTGGTGGTTGGCGATGCCGCCCGTGCCGACAAAGCCGATTTTAATCGTCATGGAAAATTTGATCCGTGGTTAGAGGTTTGTTTCCATCCTGTTTAGGGGATGCAAGGACTGAGAACTAGGCCATTTAGAATAATGAGTGGCATAGTATGGAGGCTATACCGCCGTTGTCAAGAGACCGTCGATAATGAATACAACTCAAAAAAGCCAGCTCAGTGACTACAAGGCCCACTACAAGGCCGATGCTGAGGCGATTGTCGATCCTCAAGCATTAGACCCGAGGCGTCGTGCCTCGGAAGAGCGGCGGCTGGAGACACTCGTACGCCTACTCGATTTGCATGGTGGCGAACGCGTCCTCGACGTCGGGTGTGGATCGGGCTGGCTGGGGGCGTACTGCCATCGCCAAGGTGCCCTAGTCTGTGCTATGGACATCGGCTGGGTAGGGGTAGCTGGTGCCAAGGCCCGCTTTGCGGAAGCAGCCTATCAGGTCGGCGATTTGTACTATCTTCCCTTTGCGGCCGAGTGTTTCGATGCGGTAGTGCTTTCCGAAGTGGTCGAACACCTCGAAGACATTGACGCGGCCCTAGCTGAGGCGCGGCGGGTGTTGCGCCCGAGGGGACGACTGGTGGTGAGTGTGCCGTACCGCGAGACCATTGTCGAGCACCTGTGTATCCACTGCAATAGACTAACGCCAGCCAACGCGCATCTCCACCGCTTTGACGAGGAGACGCTGGCCGCCTATCTCCAAAGCCAGGGCTTCGAAATACACACGGTGCGATTGATGACCAACAAACTGCTGGAGCTGGCGGGATTTCCTGGCTTGAGTGCTGGCTGGCCCTATGCAGCTTGGCGCTTGGCCGACGCGCTCTTGAACAAGATCGTGCCTAAACCGGCCTTCCTTTGCATGTTGAGCGTCCGCGGCGACTGAGCCGTGGGGAGGGGTGAGGAGCCGTCGTGACCTGGACCAATTCGCAAGACCGCGCAGAACTGACCCACACTTGGCGGGGATGCCTTAGTCGCTGAGCAGGGCGCTGGCGATTTCCTCCCACTCTTCGGGCAGCGACGCCTCGCTGTGGGGCTTTTGCGCCCGCCGGTACCAATAGCCGGCGTTGCTTTCGTCGCCTTCGACCCGGTGTAAATAAGCGTGGACCCAAGCGCCGATGGGGTCGGGCGCTTGCTGGGCTAGCTCGTGGGCTTTGTCCCATTGGCCCTTGGCATCGTACCAGAGGGCTTGCAGGGCTTGGGAGGTCTCCGGCGGGGTTTGTTCTTGCAGGCTCAGTTTGAAGGCTTTGAGGTCCATAATGGTCGGCTCCAATCGTCGGGTGTGCTTATAATATAGGCCATCTCAGGGCGGCTATCCACTAGGGTGCCCGCCTTGCCAAAAAAGCGCGTCGTCGTCTATATTTAGAGGCTTTAACTTGATGCGAAACAAGGAATTGGGCAAAGACATGCCAGTAGGAGTGGGATTGATTGGTTTGGGCACGGTCGGCAGCGGCGTGGTTGAGCTGTTGCAGGATGCGCCCGCGTCGCTACGGCGGCGCAAGCACGTAGATTTTGCGCTGCGGCGCGTGGCCGTGCGGAGCTTGGATAAGCCGCGCAGCCCCGCCATAGCACCGGAGCTGTTGACTGCGGACGCCAGCGCGGTCGTCGCCGACCCGGATGTGCAACTAGTGGTAGAATTGACGGGTGCGCCCCCGGCCTTTGAGTGGGTGAGCGAGGCGCTGCGGCAGGGTAAGGATGTGGTGACGGCCAATAAGGCCCTGCTCGCCGAGCGGGGCGAGGAACTCTTTGAACTAGCGCTGGCCAATGGAGCGGATTTGATGTTTGAAGCTAGCGTCGCGGCCGGCATCCCCATCATCCGCTCGTTGCGCAACGGCTTGGTGGCCAATCGGGTCGAGTCTCTGTACGGCATTCTCAATGGCACTACCAACTACATGCTCACGCGGATGAGTCGCGGCGCAGGCGACTATGCCGATGTTCTCAAAGAGGCTCAGGACCAAGGCTACGCTGAGCCGGACCCGACTATGGACGTGAGCGGCATGGACGCCGCGCAGAAGTTGGCCATTCTCTGCCGCATTGCCTTTCACTGCACGGGCACGGGCCGCGACGTATTTTGCGAGGGCATTGAGCAGATCGAGAGCCGGGACATTGAATACGCCCGCGAGTTGGGGTATGCGATCAAGCTGCTGGCTATTGCCAAGCAGCAGGACGGGTGCGTTGAGGCCCGGGTACATCCGGCTATGGTGCCGGAGGACGCGCTGTTGGCCAACATCCACGACGAATTCAACGCCATTCAGGTGCAGGGATCTGCGGTAGGGCCGCAAGTGTTTTCCGGACGCGGTGCTGGGCAGCTACCCACTGCCAGCGCGGTGGTGGCGGATATGGTCGAGTTGGTCGAGCGCAAGGCCGCTGGCGCTAGCACCTCCATCGGCGACATGATCTTGGGCGAGGATGCCGTCTCGGTCGTGCCCATTGAGGACGTGCAGATGCGCTACTTTATCCGCGTCTTAGTCTGCGACCAGCCTGGGGTGCTCGCGGGTATCGCGCGCATTTTGGCCGAGGAGCGCATCAGCATTGCCTCGGTCATCCAAAAGGAGCGCGACTTCGAAGGCGGCTCCGTGCCGCTGGTCATCGTCACTCACGAGGCGCGCGAAGCCGCGATGCAGCGGGCGCAGCAGGCCGTGGCCACACTCGATGCCGTGCAGGGGGCGGTCAAGCTCATTCGCATGGAGGATCTCTAGCGTGCGCTACGTCGTGTTGGTGCCCGATGGAGCAGCGGATTATCCGCTCGACGAACTGGACGGGCAGACGCCGTTGGAAGCAGCCGCCACGCCCTGCATGGATCGCTTGGCCCGCGAGGGGGCTGGGGGATTGGTACAGATGATCCCGGCGCAGCGGCATCCAGGCAGCGACATCGGCAACCTCGAAATTTTTGGCTACGACAGCCGGGTGCACTACACGGGCCGAGCGCCATTGGAAGCTGCGAGCATGGGCGTTGATCTGGGCGACGACGGGGTGGCCTTCCGTATGAACCTGATCTACGGAGAGGGCGACGTACTGGTCGATTACAGCGCCGGTCACATTGATAGCGAAGAAGCGGCCGAATTGGTGGAGGCTTTGGCGGATGAGTTGGGGGGGCCGTCTTTGCGCTTCTATCCTGGGGTGGGCTATCGCCACTTGCTGGTGTGGGAGTGCGGCCCGGAAGAAGTGGAAACCTATCCGCCACACGACATCATGGGCGAGTCCATGGCCGCGCATGAGCCTACGGGCGCAGGGGCTGAGAAAATCCGCGCCCTCATGGACGCGGCTGGTCCCATTCTCGCGGCTGCGCCGGTCAATGCAGCCCGCTCGGCTCGCGGGGAGCGGCCGGCCAACGCGATATGGCTCTGGGGGTCCGGGCGTGCGTTGCGCTTGACGCCTTTGTCGGAGCGCTACGGGTTGCGGGGCGGCGTCATCTCGGCCGTTGATTTGGTGCGCGGGATCGGCAAGAGCGCAGGCTTAGAGGTCATTGAGGTGCCCGGTATTACTGGGTATCTCGACACCAACTACGAGGGCAAGGCCGAATACGCGCTGGAAACGTTACAGCATGCCGATTTTGTCTATGTCCACGTCGAGGCCCCAGACGAAGCTGGGCACAACGGCGATTCGCAGGCCAAGGTGCAGGCCATCGAGGATTTCGACGCCCGCGTCGTCGGCCCGATTTTGGCGGGGCTTGAGTCGATGGGGCCGCATCGAGTGCTGATCACTCCAGACCACCGCACGCCCATTGCGCTTCGTACCCACAGCCGCGAGCCAGTGCCCTTTGTGCTGTGGGGGACGGGAATTGAGGCCGACTCGATGCAAGCCTATGGGGAGCGGGCGGCCGAGTGGGGTAGTATGCAGGTAGAGCACGGACATGTATTGATGGATTATCTCACGGAGAAATGAAGGTGACTGATACGTACAACGTAGCTATTATGGGCGCGACTGGTGCCGTAGGGCAGGTGCTGTTAGAAATACTCGCCGAGCGCGACTTCCCCGTCGGCGAGCTGCGGCTGTTGGCCTCGGCCCGCTCGGCTGGGCGCGCCATTTCTTTTAACGGCAGCTCGATTCAGGTGCAGGAGCTCGGCGAGGATTCCTTTGCCGGTGTGGATATCGTCTTGGCCTCGGCTGGGGGCGGTTTGAGCAAGCAGTTTAACCCACACGCAGTGGCTGCGGGCGCGGTGGTCGTCGATAACACGTCGGCCTATCGCATGGACCCGGACGTGCCGCTGGTGGTGCCCGAGATCAATCCTGAGGACTTGGCGGCGCATAGCGGTATCATCGCCAATCCGAATTGTTCGACGATCATCATGGACGTGGTGGTCTGGCCGCTCTATCAGCGGCGTCCAGTCAAGCGCATTGTGGTCTCGACCTATCAGGCCGTCAGCGGCGCAGGAGCGCCGGCCATGCAGGAGTTGGAAGAGCAGACGCGGCAGGTGCTCGCCGGGCAAGAAGCCGAACCGGCTGAGTTCCCACATCCGATCGCCTTTAATTTGTTTTCGCACGACTCGGATATCGGGCCGGAGGGGTATTGCGAAGAAGAGCTGAAAATGGTGCGCGAGACCCGCAAGATGTTCCACGACGACGCGCTGCAGATTTCGGCCACGACCATTCGCGTACCCGTGCTGCGGGCGCATTCCGAGGCGATCAACGTGGAGTTTGCCGAACCCTTTCCGGCCGCCGAAGCCGAAGCTATCTTGGCAGAGGCCGCGGGCGTGCGGATCGTGAATGATCCCGCGCAGAATTATTTCCCCATGCCGATTGAGGCCTCCGGCTGCGACGAGGTGCTGGTCGGGCGCATTCGCCAGGATATTTCGCGGCCCGAGGGGACTGGGTTGGACTTGTGGGTCAGCGGCGATCAGTTGCGCAAGGGGGCGGCTCTAAACGCCGTGCAAATCGCCGAGGAGCTCATCGCGCGCAAATTGTTGTAACAAGGAAAAACGCCATGGATGTCTTGAGCAGGGAAGAACTGGATTTCTTTGCCGAACAGGGATACGTGGTCGCGCGTCAGGTGATCGACCGCGACCAAGCCGCGCGCACTGGGCGGGCGGTGTGGGCGTTTACGGGCATGGACCCGGATGATCCCGAGACTTGGTATCCAGAGGATCGGCGCGGCATCATGGTCGAGATTTATCACCACCAAACCATGTGGGACAACCGCACGGCCCCTCGGATGCACCGGGCCTTTAGCCAGATTTGGGGCACGGACAAGCTGTGGGTCAGCCACGACCGAGCTAGCATCAGTCCGCCGACCTTAGACAAGGATGCGCCCGAGCACAATCTGCACTGGGACGCGTCCTTCGATAAGCGTCCGTTGTCCTTTGGGGTACAGGGCGTGCTCTATCTGAGCGACACGCCGGCCGAGCAGGGGGCCTTTATTTGCGTGCCGGGGTTCCACCAGCGCCTAGAGGCGTGGCTCGACGAACTGCCGGAGGGAGCTAACCCCCGCGAGCAGGATTTGCTGGCTTTGGGGGCACAGCGCATCGGTGCCGAAGCGGGCGATCTGGTTATCTGGCGCACGGCTCTGCCGCATACGGCGAGCGTCAATCGCGGAGACATGCCTCGCGTGGCGCAGTACATCACCATGGGTCCAGCCGGAGAGGGCGAAGAAGCGCGGCGGTTGCGCACGGATTTTTGGCAGCGGCGGCTGTCCGGGCTGGGGCGCTACGCCGAGGAACGCGAGCACCACGAAGAGAAGACGGCTGAGTTGACGAGTGTGGGGCGGAAGCTGGCTGGGGTGGATCTTTGGGATTGAGGGGACGCGAAATGTCTCCTGATCCGCAAAGCCCTTGCAACTTTATTAATTCTTACCTTTAAAAAATTCCGACGTTCGCTATTTTCGGCATCTAAACGCAGATATGCTCGATGAAGCGGGCGTAGAGATCGACGCTGGCGCGCAGTTGGTCGGTTTTGATCCATTCGTTGGCGGTGTGGGCTTGCGCGATGTCGCCTGGGCCGAGGACGATCATTTGTTTCATCTTCTTGAAAAAAGCCATGCCG
>JAJDYK010000025.1 GCA_022825185.1 Candidatus Latescibacterota bacterium
GGGTGGGGTGGTATCCGCAACAGGCAAGAATCGTGCCAAGGCGGCGGCTCAGAGGAGAGGAGCGGGCTAGGAGGCGCTGGAGTGTGGCGAAATGGATACAGCAATGGGAGGTTGGGGACAAAAGCTGCGTAACGCCAGTTACTATTTGAAAAACCGGTGCGCCTGAAATTCTACCTGCACCAAGCGCGGCTATACGCCTATTGGCTGGAAGACCGTCGCGTTGAATAGGAGTCGGCGACCTCGTGCCCACGGCTGCATAACACCGACAGCACGGTTTCCTCGCTGCCGCAACGTGCTTTGACCTGCTTTTTTAAGTACTAGGAATTCGTAGGGGTGGGTCTGTGGAAGTGTGGAAGTACGGTAACACTTGCTTCTGTACGGTAACAGTCTCAGCTAGCCCGAAAAGACCTTAACGGCCACTGTCACGAGCAAGCCCATCATCGTCGTCCACATGCCGATCATCGTGCCGATCAGCCAGCGGAAGTCCCGGCGGTGGCTGATCTCCAAGCTGTTCATGCGGCTCTCTAGCTTGCTCTCTAAACTGCTCATGCGACCCTCTAAATCGCTCCTTAAGCTGCTCATCTGGGCCTCTAAGCTGCTCATGCGATTCTCTAAGCTGCTTATGCGATTCTCCAAACTGCCTAAGCGGTCGTTGATCTGCTCAATGATGCCTTCGAGGCGACCAAGGCGGTCGCCGTAGTCGAGGGGAGAACGTTCTGCCATGCCTGCCATCTCCTTCTTGATAGGTCAATGTACTCACCATCGGGCACCCGTTCAATAGAGCACCTTGCTATTCGGCAAAAGCAAAACGCGGACCAGAAACGCTATCTTCAGCGCACCAACGTCATCTTCCCGGTCCGAACCCCGCCCACGACGGCCAAGCGATACAGGTACACGCCGCTAGCCACCGCCCGCCCCACGTCGTCGCGCCCATCCCATCGCGCCACGTGCCACCCCGGAGCCGCCACGCCCTGCACGAGCGTCCGCACCTGCTGGCCGTTCAGCGCATAAACCGCCAGATGCACCGGCCCAGCGACCGGCAGCGCGTAGCGGATCGCAGTCGTCGCATTGAACGGGTTGGGATAATTCGCGGCCAACGCTAGCATGGTTGGCTGCGATGCGGCCTCGTGGAGCACGGCCGTCAACTCCGGTCCCACAATCCGCAGTTCGTCGAACCAGAACTGAATCCCATCCAAGGCGTGGTGTTCGGCCACGATGTCGAAGCGATCGATGGCCTGCCAGTCGAACGCGCCGATCGGATTGAACCACTCATTCTCCCAAGCCCCGTGCTCGGCAAAGTCGCGCAAGGGAATATGCACCTTGTGCCATGCACCATCCCAAGCGGCCACCTGCTCATCTATCGTATAGCGCATGCGCCAAGGGTGGTCGTCCAGGTCATCCGTATCCGTATCGACCAAGCGGATGTCAAACGACGATCCCGGCGTATCCCCCCGCACCCAGAACTCGACCGCGTAACCAGTCGAAATCAACGCGGACAGGTCCTTGAAGGGCTTGAAGTCGAAGCCAATGAACCCGTAGAGCGGCACCCCGGTCCAGCGCATGCAGTAGCGGCCCACCGCTGGATCCGCCTCATCATAGTAATCGACTGTACCTTCACTGAGGTGGTTAGACTCGACCATGTGCGGACCAAGAAAGTCCTCGTAGAGCACAAACCCCTGTTGGTCTGGCTCGGCGACAAAATCCCGTTGCGGCGGCACGTTCAGCCCCAACGCCTCCAACAGCGGCACGTTCAGGTCAAACTCGAACAACTCGTCCGCCCCGCGCTCAAACAGACCAAAACCACCGCGATAGTCCCAAATCGTCCACGCGATGCCCCGCTCCTCCAAGTGCTGCCGCACCACCTCGTACCACAAGACGCGGTCGCTGTTGTCGCTATTTGGGCTGTACACCCCAAACTCGCCGCAAAACAGCGGCACGCCACGATCCTTCTGAAAGGCTGCGGCCTCGTCAATCAGTATGCGCATCTGCGTGATAGTGCCCTCTTGGCTGTAATTGCCCAGCGCCGTGCCGACCCACGTGCCCTGCAAGGACGAGGGCAACATCGGCATCCGCGTCCGCTCGTAGGGAAAGGGCACGCCGCGCAGCGGTACCAAGGATGGATTGGTCCAGCTAGCACCTTGGTGGGTAAAGACAAAAGGCTCGTAGAAGTGAAACGTGTACACGAGATTGTCGTCGGCAAAGACCGGCATCCGGTTCAGGTTGCGGAAGCTATTCCAGTTGGCCGGGCCAACCACGATTGCGTGCTGCTGATCCACCTGTCGGATCGCGTCGATCACCTGCTGCTGAATCGCGTTCCAAGCCGCGTCGCTAATGCCGTGCGGCTCGTTGAGGATCTCGTAGTAGAGCTGGGCCGGATGCCCAGCAAAGTGCGCAGCAAGTTGGGTCCACACTGGCACCAGCACATCGCCGATGTCCGGCGACGTACTCACCGCCGGATCAAACGAGTGGTTGTCCAAAATCAAATGCAGCCCCAACTCGTCGGCCCAATCCGCGATTTGATCGAGAAAGTCGTAGAGCAAGGGATCGATGCGGTAATCCGGCGGACCGCTGGTCATGGCGTGCAGATTAATCGGCAGGCGCACCACGTCGCAGCCGAGTTGTTGGATCTGCTCGAAATCGGTTCGGCCAAACTTGGCAAAATGCACGTTCTGCGCACTGGACGCTTGCAGCCAATTGCTCAGATTGACGCCCCGGCTAAACGGAGCCTCGGCACTCCACGCGGCGACGGCCCCCACCAACAGGAGCCAGAGACTGATTGCTTTTGATTTTAACATGGCAGGAAAGTAGACTCACCACCGCTTCCAAGCAACGCGCACGGCATGGGGAAAAATTGGAGGCTTTCATTCCTCGCCTGAATTGCCTATATCTCTGGCCACAAAATCGCCTCTATGTCCCACAGGAGCCACACCGTGAAAATCACCACCATCGAAGTCATCCCCCTGCGCATTCCCTACGAGGATCGCATCCGCAAAGCGTTCTACCACTTCGGCATGACCGAAGAGGTAACCGTGTACAAATTCCATACCGATACCGGCCTAGTCGGCTTGGGAGAAAACCCCGGTCCGCCCTTTGAGCAGAACTTGCTCGACCCCTACCTCGGCACCAACCCTTTCGACCACGTCATGGGCACCGGGCGCTTCAATCTCGACATGGCCTGTTACGACCTGATGGGCAAACACCTCGGGCTACCGGCTTGGAAGCTGATGGGCCAACAGGTGCGGGAATGGGTGAGCATGGGCTGGTGGATGCCCAGCATGTCGCCCGAGGACTCAGCCGCCGAAGTGCAAGAAGCCGCCGCCCGCGGCTATCGCGGACTAAAATGCAAGGCCCGCGCCTTCTACGATGTAGCCGAACAAGCCCAAGCCATGCAGGAGGCCGCCCCGCCCGATTTCCGCATTGAGTTCGACTTCAACGGCGCACTCGTCAACGTGGAAAAAGCTTTGCCCATCCTGCGCCAGCTAGAGCAAATCCCCATAGTCAAAGGGATCGAAGAGCCGATCTTCGCCTATGACATCGAGGGCTGGCGGCGCTTGCACCAAGAAATCCGCATTCCCTTCTACCTCCACGGCGTCAGCACCATCTTCGACGGCCCCTCGCGCCAGCCTTCCGGCCCCTGGCTTGGGCTGCGCGCTGGCGATTTCGACGGCGCTCTTTGTAGCCACGAGACCATCCGCAACGCGCTGGCCGCTTCTTGGGCCTTTGCCGCGGCCAATACCCCGATCCTCTTGCAATACGTCGGCACCGGCATCACCGCAGCCTTCGCCTGCCACCTCGGCGCAGTAATGCACACAGCTACCCTGCCGGGCGTAACCGCCCATCACACGTACGAAGACGACCTAATCGTCGAGCCGCATCAAGTCCAACGCGGCTTTATGCAGGTACCCACAGGCCCCGGTTTAGGAGTAGAACTAGACGAGGATGCAGTCGAGCGCTACCGCGACGTACCCACGCCGCAATGGCCGCGCCACTTCTCCGTCGTAACCCTGCCCGGCGGCCTCGAACACTACTACCGCGACCTGCGCCAAGCCGAGCGCCTGATGAAACAAGGCGTTGACGAAGCCTTCGCCCCCGGCGTCCGCCTCACCGAGCGCGAAGACGACGGCAGCGCAGACTTCGATGAACTCTGGCGCAAACTCCAAGAACGCGACTGGCCCATTTGGGTCTAGAGGAGGCTCCCGTGAAAATCACTCGCATCATTCTCCACATCGTCAACGTGCCCGAGCGCCACTGGTGGTGGTCGGACGACGTGTACGGCCAGCCCTCGCACCAGCGTGACGAGCACGGCGTCGCCGAAGTCGAGACCGATCAGGGCTTGACCGGCCTGACGCTAGTCGGGCGCTCTACCGCCCTAGACACCATGCGCCAGCAGTTTGAGGCTTGGCTGGGACAGGACGTCCTCCAAGTCAACTTGGCGCAGGGCAACGACCCTATGCAGAGTGCTTTCGAGCAGGCCGTGCTCGACCTGCGCGGCCAAGCCTTAGGCGTACCTATCTGGCAATTGCTGGGCGGACGGCTGCGCGACCGCATTCCGGTCACCCAATGCACCGGATACAAAACGCCCGAACACACCGCGGATGACGCTCAATGGGGATGGGAGCAGGGCTTCCGCGCGTACAAGATGAAGTGCATCACTAGCCGCGAGCAAACCCCCGAAGAGCGCATCCGCTACGTCACCGACCGGGTCGAGGCCATCCACCGCGTGGTCCCCGACATGGTGGTGCGTCCAGATATCCGCTGGCGCTTAGAAGAAGTCTGGGTGGCCCAAGAGCTGGCTCGCCGCCTACAGGGCCACCGCATGGACTCGCTCGAAAGCCCCATCGCCAAAGGCGCGTACGGCGGCACGTTTTCCGAATGGCGCCGCCTGCGCCACACCATCGACCTGCCTATTGGCGACCACGTCGGCGACGCGGCCGATATGTTGCACCGCTTTCAGGCCGAGGCCCTCGACTACGTCATCGTCGGCGGAGCCAGCCACTTTGAAACCTTACAACGCTCGCACCTCGCGCATGCGCTGGGGCTAGGCGGCTGGTCGCAGACTGTAGCCTATGGACCAGGAGCTGCTATGGGCCTACACGTGGCCGCCTGCATGCCCCATTTGACCCAGCCCTACGACATGGTCGGCCCTATCGCCTGGCAGCACTCCTTGGTCAACGAGGAATTCGTCCTCGAAGAGGGCAGCTTCCTAGTCTCCGACCGGCCGGGCTTGGGCTACACCCTCGACCGCGACGGCGTCGAGCGCTACTTAGTAGAACGCCACGTTTTCCCTTAGCATACAACGCCATGTCCGAAACTCCCGAATACCGCAGCACATCCAACATCCCCTTCGCACTCGACCGTCCCCTCGACAAAACGCTGACGGTCGCCGCTTGGGTCGAGAGCACCTCCGCTCGCGCCGAAGCCATGCAGCCGCTGGTCTCGCAGTGGCAACCCCGCGCCGCCTTCGACGCTTTCTCCGCCTATGACGCCGGCCATACCGACAGCTTGGTGACCCAAGGCTACTTCGGCGCAGTATTCGACGGGCGCTACACATACTTCTGCCCCATCCGCGACCAGAATGAGCGCACGTCCGTCCACGGCCGCGTCCTCCGCCTCGACACCCAAGCCGATTTCAAAGACCCAGCCGCTTGGGAAGCCTACGACGCCAGCTACACCGACGGCCTGCATACCTCGGGCTTCTACGGCGGGGCCTTTGACGGGCGCTACGTGTACTTCAATCCCCGCGACGACGGCACCGTCCACCACTCGCGGCTCTTGCGCTACGACACCCAAGCCGATTTCAAAGACCCAGCCGCTTGGGAAGCCCACGACGCCCAGCTCCCCCACTCGGGACAGGGCCTCGCCTTTGACGGACAGTACCTCTACTTCTGCCCGGGCTATACCCGGTCGTCAACCGGCGGTTTGGACGATGAAAACAGCGGCCACATCCTCCGCTACGACACGCGCGCGCCCCTGAAGGATCCCACGAGCTACGCCGTCTTCAATGCCCAACAACTCCACCCGGAGGCGGCCTGTTTCGACGGTGCCGCATTCGACGGGCGGCACATCTACTTCGCGCCGCTCAGCAGCGGCCACGTCCTCCGCTACGCAGTCGCCGGGGATTTCTCCGACCCGCAAAGCTGGGACCTGTACGACGCCCGTCCCTTGGGAATGCAGATGAACGTCGGTGCCGTGTTCGACGGGCGGCACATCTATTTTTGCTCTTACGGCAACAGCACAATGCTGCGCTACGACACCGCCGCGCCATTCGACGACCCGCAAAGCTGGGACACCTACGTTCCCGTGGAGAACAGCGGCTTCGACGGTGGCTTTTTCGACGGACGCTACATATACTACGTGCCCTTCACCCGCGCTGCCGCACCCGGCGAGAGCGTCTTCCATGGCGCTTGGCTGCGCTACGACACGGCCGCGCCGTTCGACGACCCAGCCGCTTGGGACACTCACGACGCCAGCTATACCGACGGCCTGCACACCACCGCGTACAACGCCGGCGCATTCGACGGACGCTACTTCTACACCGCTCCCTGGCGCGGCGACCGCGACGGCAGCCACGCCCACGGCCGCGTCCAACGCTACGACACCCTCGGAACAGACGGCGCGTTCTCCCTGCGCTACGGCGACGTGGGCCACAACGGCGGACTTTGCGCAGCCGTGCCCGGCCCCAGCTTCATCGTCAACACCACCAGCGGCGTAGTCAGCATTGCCACTCACCAAACCCTCGCGCCCGGCGTCCATCATCTCGCCGGGGTGTACGACGGCGCGTGCATCCAGCTCTACATCGACGGCGTGCTCGCAGCCTCGCGCTCAGCTTGCGACCATCCCTTGCAACAGACAGACATCCCCGTAACCATCGGCCATATCGCTGGAGGCAGCGCCCGCTTCCAAGGCACCATCGCCGAGGTGTATCTAGCGCCTGTCGCCCAAAGTGCCGATTGGACCGCAGCAACCTATCGCGCAGGCGCGCCAACCTAAAGGAGCTTCTCCATGGACAAAAAATACACGGTCGCCATCATCGGCTGTGGCCGCCTCGGCCAGCACTACGCCGAAGTCTATCAAACCCTACCCAACACCGAGCTAGTCGCCATCTCCGAATACAACCCCGAGCGCCGCCAAGCCGTCGGCGAGCGCTTTGGCATCCGCGCACTCTACCAAGACGCGCAAGACCTCTTCCGGCACGTCGTCCCTGACATCGCGGTCGTCGTACTACCCGGCAAGTACATCAAGGAGGCCGTCATCGCCGCGGCTCAAGCTGGCGTCAAGGGCGTCTCCACCGACAAACCCATTGAGGCCCGCCTGTCAGATGTCGATGCCATGGTCGAGGAATGCCAAGCGCGCGGCGTGGTCTTTGCCGGCGGCAATCTGCAACGGGCTATGAGCGAGGTACAAGAAGCAACTGACTGGCTGCGCGCCGGCGAGTACGGCCCCTTGCGCGGGGCCAGCGTCCACGGCTGGGGCGGTGAAATTTCCGGCGGAGGCTGCCAACACATCGCCGTGCTGCGGCTCTTCACCCAAGCCGAGATTACCCAAGTCATCGCCTGGGGCTCGCCGCCCGAGGCCCTTACACAAGACGACGACGAGGGGCTAATAATCAACGGACAATTTCTACTCAGCAACGGCCTCGTCTGCCCGGTCTTTGGCCAACCAACGCCCAGTCGCGGCGTGAACGTGTGGACCGACGACGCGCTCGTGCGCTGGGACTGGGGGCCGCCCGAAATTTTCCAAGGCCGCGACGCGCAGGGTGCCCGCATAAAAATCGACCGCCCCTACACCCCACTCGAATACCCCCGCTTCTCCTACATGGGCACTTCAGTGCTGTCGTTTTTGGATGTATTAGAAAACGGCGGCGAGCTGTACATCTCCGGCCACGACCTGCGCCAATCGCTCGAAGTGGCCATCGCCGCCAAGTACTCGGCCCTGTGGGGCAACATACCGCTCGACCTGCCACTCGCCGACCGCTCGCTCGCGCTCTATCCGAGGGCCTATCGCTGGCTCGGCGGCGACCACTCCGGTCGTTCGCAAACCTATGCAGAGGCGCTGGAAGGAGAGCTTTTCCCTCGGTCTTCGTAAGGCAACGCCACCTCGTCGCCGGTCTCCTCCTGCCAAACACGAATCCGCTCCCTCAGTTCGCCGATCCGCGCTCGCTGCTCGGGCCGGTGGTATAGATTCTCCAGCTCGTGCGGATCCGCGTTCAGGTCGTATAGCTCGCCTTGACCCTTGCCGTACAGGTTGAGCTTCCAGCCGTCGGTCGCGACAATGGTGCGGAGGGGATGGACTAAGCTGCGGTTCGGCTCGGCTTCGCCGATCGAGGCCGGTGGATGGCCGTCGGCACCGCTCCACTCGACAAACACGTCGTTGCCCGTCAAGTCGTCGCGGCCGCACAACACCGGCACCCGGCTCTGTCCCTGCAAATGATCCGGCGCTTCCAACCCTAGCAAGTCCATCAGCGTAGGCACCAAGTCAATGTGACTGAACTGGCCGCCGATTCGCCTTGGCTGCGCATCCAACATGGGCGCGCGCAGCAGTAGCGGCACCTTAATCGACTCCTCGTACATCAGGGTCTTGCCCAAAATCCCGTGATCGCCCATGAGTTCGCCGTGATCCGACGTGAAAATCACAATGGTGTCGTCGGCCTTGCCGCTCTCGTCTAGGGCCTGGAGGATCTTGGCCACCGAGCGATCCACCAGCGTCACATTGCCCCAATAGCGAGCCATCAGCCTGCGCCAGCCAGCCTCGGTCTGCAAGTCCAACCCGTAGTTTTCCGAAGCCGAGTAAAAGGCCGCCATCAGCCGCACGATCAAGGGCGCGTCGTCCGGCGGAAGCTGCCTAAAGCTCGGCCCAGTTGGTAGCATCTCCGGGTCGTAGTACTCGTTGAGCGGCCCGGTGTGCGGCGGATGCGGCTCCAGATAGCTGACGCACAGCGCAAACGGCGCGTCGCCGCTCTGGCGGATGTACTCTGCAGCCTGATCGCCCAAAAACGCCGCCTTCGTATATTCCTCCGGCATGGACGCTTCAGCGTGGCGAGAGAACACGCGCTGGCCGAGGTTCTCCGCGTCGGGCGCAAACCCCTGCTCGACCAAGAAGTGGTGATACGGGCTGAGCACGTCCAAGCGCTCCTGCTCAGAATAGCAACGCCGATACGAGTCTTCGCTGCCGACCCACGTTTCAAACCCGTGCTGGGGAAAAATCTCATCTCCCAAGTGCCATTTGCCCATAAAAGCCGTCTGATACTCCGACGGCAGCAGCTCGGCAAAAGTCGGCACCTCGGTGCGCAGCGGCACATTACACGCGGGCACGCCAGCCGTGTGCGGCCACAGTCCGGTCAGCATGGTGGCCCGCGCCGGACTGCACACTGGCTGACTCACATAGGCATTTTCAAAGACAAAGCCGTTATCGGCCAACCCGTCGAGCGCCGGAGTCTCGATCTGCTCATTGCCATAGCAGCGCAGCGTATCCACCCGCTGCTGATCGGTAAAGATGTAAAGTACGTTGGGATGTCCCATAAAACCTCCTAGTCCGGCTGATCCCCGCGCCGATTCGCCTGCGCGCGCGGCGTCAGGTCAAAGTAGGTCTGGTGGCCGGCGAAAAATCGCTCCAATTCATCGACCATGAGGCGGAAGAAATGCGGGTATTCGTCGCCCACGCGCCCAGAAAAGTGCGGAGTCAAAAACACATTGGGCAGGTCGATAATCTCGCTGTCGGCCGGGATCGGCTCTGGGTCGAAGACATCGAAACCCGCGGCAATATCACCGCGCTTGAGGCGCTCGATCAGGGCCGCAGAGTCGAAGATCGGTCCGCGCGACACGTTGACCAAGACCGCTCCCGACGGAATGAGTTCCAACTCGCGCTGGCCAATCATGCCTTCGGTCTGCGGCGTCAGCGGCGCGACGCAGACAATCGCATCGCATTGCGACATCACGTTGTCCAGCGACGTTAGCAAAAAGCCCAACGCCTCGGACAACTCCTGCGGCAAGTACGGATCGTGCACCCACAGCTCGACCTCAAAGGGCCGCAACAGCTTCATCAGCCGCCGCCCCATGTGGCCACCGCCGATCAACCCCACCCGCTTGCCCGTGAGCATCCCAGCCATCGGCTGCATAGTGGACCGGTCTTGGGTATTCCTATCGAGGATGCGGCGGAAGAGCGCACCGGCATTGCGCATGGCAATCAGCGTCAGCGCCAAGGCCCACTCGGCCACCGGATAGGACGAGCCATTCGTCGTATCGACCGTGCGGATGCCCCGCGCCCACGCCGCGTCCAAATCAATGCGCGTGGCAAAGCGGTCGCCTTCTAGCTCACCGATGAAGCGCAGCCGGGGGGCGGCTTCCAAGACCGCTGCATTAACCCTCGGCGCGCCGTGGCAGACGACGAGCGCATCTACTCCAGCCAATTCCTGTACCAACTGCGCAATAGCCTCGGCGTCTTCGCTGGCCTGGTAAATGTTGCCGCCCTCGCAGGCAAACCACGCCCAATCAGCAACCTGCTCTAGGCGCGTCAGCTCCTCTGGCGGCAGGTAGCCACGGCGCACCCGTTCGCTACAGGCGATAAGTACTTGCGGACGATTTTCCATTGATTTCTCCCTTAGTGGATGACAGCGGTTCGCAAAGTACAGAGCTAAATAGCATATTTACCCCCGCCCCACAACACTGGAGATACCATGCTCGCCCTCGAACCTGTTGCCCCAGACGCTATCGACCGCGCCGCCGCCCTCTTTCACCGCGACGGTTTTGCCGTGGTCACCGACGCCCTGACGGACGAACAATTTGCCTATCTCAAGGAAGGCGCGCACCGCGTCGTTGCCGAGCAGACCGCCGCCATCCCGCTGGAGGATGCCAACCGGGGTTTTGCGCGCTATTCCTTTGGCTCGCAGATCCACCATCCCGAATGGACCATGCTCGTGGACTTGCCGACCATTTTGCCCATCGTCGAAGCCATTTTTGCCAGCGACCAGTTTACGTGCAGCGGTGGCGGCGGCGATTACTCCCTGCCCGGCGCAGAAATCCAGCCTCTACACCGCGACATGCCCGACGTGATCAACGACCCCGAGCAGCGCGTCACCATCATGGACCTGCCCACGCCCTTTGTCGTGGTCAACTTTCCCATGATCGATTTTAGCGCGGAAAACGGGGCCACGCGCTTCATTCGCGGCACTCACCGCTCGCGCCATCCCATCCCCAGCCTCGCAGACGAACCCGCCTATATGCAAAATTCTATCGCCTGTGCGCCAACCCGCTCGGCCCTCATTCGGGACGTGCGCTGCTGGCACGGCGGCACACCCAACACCTCCGAAGACGTGCGCATTATGACGAGCGTCGGCTATTACGCGCCTTGGTTTCGCCGACCCCACGGAGATGGGGAAATGCCTCGCGTCTTGTACGACTCCCTTTCAGAGCGCGGCAAGACGCTGTGCCGTTATCTTGTTGCGTTAGATTAGCCGTCATCCGGCAACTCAGAAGAAATACCAATACACCGCGACGTACACCACCAGCAATCCCACCGCTCCCAGCCAATAAACCCGATCCTGCCTCCGGGTCGGCATCAGCGTCTCATCGCCTTGCTCCGAGAGCACCGGCCCCTCGTCGCCAAACGCAAAGCTGAAGCCGAAAAGCAGCACACTTGCTACGGCAAAAATGACGAAGGCCGCGTGCAGGAAGTGCATTTCCAAGAAGGCCAGCCCCAAGCCCTCTTCGCCACAGACCAGCCGGTTGAGCACCTCCGAGTCGTTGACCAACCACAGGAAGACGCCAAAGATGGAACCAGCAATCAGGGTCGCAAAAGCCCCTTTGCGCGTGGGCTGCTTCGACACCATACCCCACAGGAAACAGGCCACAATAGTACCTGGTATGTAGGAGGAAAACTTGGCCAGATACTCGTAGAGAAAGCGGAACTGCGGAATGACCACAATCGCCCACAACACGCCGATGACAACTACAGCAGCGGATAGTATGCGCCCCGCCCATACCAAGCGCCGCTGAGTCGCCGCAGGCCGATAGGGCTGGTACCAATCCATGGCAAACAGGCCCGAGGCCGCGCAAATTTCCGAGTCTAGCGAACTCATCAACGCCGCGATCAACCCCGCCAAAACCAAGCCCACCAAGCCGACCGGCAGCAGGGCTTGCACCATCGCCGGATAGAGCTGATCCGGGCTAGCGACCTCGATCAGCGGCTGCGCCCCTTGTGCCATGACGTAGCCCATCAGCCCGGGAATCAGAATGATAAAGACCGCCACTATTTTCAATAACCCGGCCAGCAAACCACCCATCCGCGCCTCGTGGACACTGCGGGCGGCCAAGGCGCGCTGCACCATGACGTGACTGGTCGCGCCAAAGGCCAAGGCGTGTATCGTCAGGCCCAGCACCACGCCGGTCCAAGGCACGTTGGGATGGTCGAGCGGCTGTATCAGCGCCAGCATGTCCCAGTTGTCCGCCCCTTGTAGCTCCTGTATCCGCGTCTCAAAGACGCCCCAGCCTCCCAGATAGCTCAACCCCATCCAGAGCATGGCCACGCCCCCAACGACCAATAGCAAGCACTGGATAAAATCCGTCAAGATGACGGTGCGCAAACCGCCCGCCATAGCGTACGGCCCGGCCGCCAACGCCAAGATCAACACCCCCGGCACAATCGACTCAAATCCGAACAGCACCTCCATCACCCGCCCGCCGGCGTACAGAGAGCCGGGGATGCCAGCAAAGGTGATGCTCACCAAGGTGATCAAAGAAAAGAAGCGGCGGCTCTCCGGCCCGTAGCGCCGCTCCAAAAACTCCGGCGTGGTGTAGAGCCCCAGCCGCATGTATATGGGCAGGAAAACCGCCCCCATCGCCACAAAGGCCAATACCCCGGCTAGCTGGTAATTGGCCACCGCCAAACCTACTACAAAGACCAAGCCCGCTTGGCCGACGAACTGCTCGGCGGAAATGTTGGTGGCAAACATGGACGCGCCGACAAAGGGCCAGCGCATACTGCGTCCAGCGAGGAAGAAGTCGCTCGTGCTGCGGACGCGGCGGCTAGTCACAACCGCTATGGCGACGACCACGAGCAGGTAGGCTACAATAATCGCACTATCGAGCGCGGAAATGTTCATTAAAACTGACCACGGCTCTTGCAGCGAGTCCTAAAGCGGTGCCAAACAGCAAAGCGGTGTCGGCAGAAGCGTGCCGACACCGCTCGCGTTAGCAGCTTACAACTTTCACACTTCAATCCAACTGGCCTTGCAAATGGCTCTTAATCCGTCCCCACGAGACGTCTTCCACGGCCGTCGGCTCGTCGGCACCTAAGCCGATCCAATCGAGCATCTGATCGCCCTTTTGGTCTTGCGCGGCGGCCGCTCCCAAGACCAGCACGTTGTGCCGGAACGGCGATGCTTCATCCGAGGCCACTGGCTCGCGGTCGTTGAACTTGGGACCGACGTGTATCACCTGATCTTCCTCAAACACGTGGCGCACGCTCTCCTCGGGCGTCGTTGCATAGGTGTCCCACAAAGCGCAACGGAACTCCATGGTCCACGTGACATTGGTCGATCCGTGCTCAGCCCCCGACGGCAGCAAGGTCCAACCCACCTCAAACCAAGGCGTTGGCTCGCCGTTGTATATATCCGAGCTCCAGCCAATCTCTGGCAGATCGATGTATTCGAGTTGGCTGTTGTACGCAACCGGCTGACCCGGACCCGGATTGACGCGGAGGTGGTAGCGCTGGCCATTAAATACGTGGTCCAAGTTTTCGCCTAAGAAGTCGCCGCCCGAGTGATCGGCGTCAAACGTGATCTGGATGATGTCATCTGACCACCAGCGCTTCTGATCGGATTCGAGCATCTTGAGCGTGTCGTCGGCCACCACAGCGTAGAAGTAGAACCGATTGTCCGGCGGAGCACTCCACGCCATCCAGAAGGCCGCGTTAAAATCCTCGCGCGCAATCTCTTCGCCGTGCTGGCCAAACATCTGATCCGTGGTGATGGCAAATTCCTCTCGGTCGAGCCAGTCCCAGTCGTCGTCATTGCCATCCATGACCATAGAGGCTGGGTCGGGCACCTGCGGATAAAAATACTCGGTCCCCACGTGCCCCCAAGCAATCGTGCTGATCAGGAACACCAAGGCTCCTCCTAAAATCATCTGTGCATGCGTTCTCATGTGATTTTCCTCGTTTTAGAGTAAAACAACTCGACAAAAAGCATGCTGCTCGCCTTGCTAAAGTCCCTCCTTTCTCGGCGCGCAATGGAAACGATGGTTAAACGGTTAATATATAATACAGTCCCGTAGATCGGACAACCACAGCTATCTCTCAAGCCCCCGTTACTTCACGCCGCATTTTCGTAATACGGCGACGGCACCGTTGGATAGACGCGGAACACGTGTCGGAACACGTCGTCCGTCTTGGTTCCAACTTCGGCTGCCGAGTAACCGTCTGACGGCAAGCCGGTCTCGTCACTCCAGAGGAAATCGCGGATCGCAACACGGACGGCATCTCGGGTCGCCTCCTTGTCGCGCCACTGATTCACGCGGAGCTTCCCGGCCTTCAGCGTTTTCAGCAGTTCGACAGCCACTTGCTTAATCAGCTCACGCTCCGATGCGTTCAGATTCGGTTTCTGCAACAGGTCGAAGATCGCCAGCGATTCTTCGTCCAAACCCTCGCGGGCCGCCCGGCTTTCCTCCTGATCCATTTTCTGAACCAAATCGAGTAACTCCTCAAAGGTCTGTTCAATGGTCGGGCGATCTTTCTCGCGGTTGTACGCCGCGACGATATCCTCGTAGCGCCGCTGAAAATCCGTACGCAGCGAGTTCCGCTCCATCATGCGCTGGAGCTTCTCTTCCACGGTGCCCTTGAGGCACTGCACGCTGGTGCGCCGACGGTCACTGCGCTTGAACTCCTGTCTGAGCCGCTCGAAGTCGATGCGGCTGATGTCGTAGAGGGGCTGAGCAACCGTCGTATCCGGCTGCACCTCGACCACTTCACTCACCACCTTGCTTAGCGTGCGAAGGATGTCGCTGATGTCGGCCTGCTCCCGGTCCCGTTGTAAGCTCTTATAAATGATGTCAATAGCGTCCCGGTCCATGCGGTGATCATTGACGCCGGGAGCATTGATGCACGCCTTGAACTTCCTGAACACCTCGCGGCACATCACCTCAAAGCGCTGGCGGGTCTCGTCGTTCTCGTTGGCGACCTCCTTGCAAGAGACAATGGCGGCGTTGCGCTCAAACCCGGTTTTGCCGATGACCTCGTCGAGCGGCGCACCGCCCTTAGCGAGAAAATCGCGCACCAACGCAATCGCCTCGGCCAAGTCGGCAAGTAGATCCTCTTCTGGCTTAGCGGGGTCAATTTCGCGGTCTTCACCGCCCGGTTCCGCACCGGCAAATGTCGCCAGTGCTTGGCGCAGGTGCTTGAGGATACCGCAGTAATCCACGATCAGCCCGTTGTTCTTGCCTTCATTCACTCGGTTGGCGCGGGCAATGGCCTGCATCAGCGTGTGCGCCTTGAGTGGCTTGTCGAGGTAGAGCGTGGAGAGGCAGGGCACATCAAAGCCGGTCAGCCACATGGCGCAGACAATGGCGATGCGAAACGGATGCTCTGGCTCCTTGAAGGCATCGTCCAAATCCATCCGCTGCTTGTTGCGGAATGAAGGCTTGTCGCGCATGGACGCGGGCAGTTCCATGCCCTCCTTGATGAGCCGGCGATGCGGTATAATGTCCAAGTCCCACTTGTTGAACTTCTCCACCTCGCCCTGTTCCTCGCTCACCACAACGGCCATGCGCGTCTCGCGCATCCACGCGATCTGCTTTTCTATCTGTTCGTCCTGCGTCCGCGCAAGCCCTTCTTCCAACTCATTGGCGTACTCGTTCCAATAGAACTCAATCAGCCGGTGCATCCGCACGCAGGTGATCTTGTCGATGCAGACCAGCATGGCCTTGCCGGTCTCCCAAGCGGTCGAATAATGCCGCACAAAATCCCGCGCAATCTGATCGAGCCGCTCGCTGGCGGTGATGACGTGATAGTCTTGGGACAGTGCTCGCTCCAAGCGCTGCTGCACGTCGATATCGTCGATTTCAAATTCCTCTAACTTCGCGGCAATGCGCTCGTTCAGGTCGCCGACGGTAGAGATCGCCGCGCACCCACAGCTCGCGCACGCAGAGGAAGTGGTTGTTCTCCGGTTTCTCGAAGTCGCAGACCCTTAGCCGCTGCCGCACCCGCTCGCCCTTGTCGTCTTGGAAGGTAACCGGGACGCCGTCGCGCATCAGGTCGTACTGCTCGCGGTTGGCAGCGACGAGAGTCTGCGAAGCGGCGGTGGCGGTGATCTGCCGCACGGCGTCGTCATAAGCGGCGTCCGGCAGACCCGGATTTAGCGAGCGCAGTGCAGCGTACAGATAGCGCGTCAGCACGACCTCGCGGTCGGAGGCGCGGCCCAGCAGGCCGTTCGGGCCGAAGTCCTCGGCGTTATGGGCGTAGATGGATTCCCAGCCGAGTTGTTGCTCTAAGTAATCGGCGGTGGTCTGCTGGACGAGGGTGTCTTCGGTGTAGGGCGCGGGGGTCATTGGGTATCGCTATCTGAGACGATCCCCTGTTACAAAGCGACTCGATAACGTCCTGGGTCATCAACATTTGGATCAACCGCGATGCGGTCAGAGGCCAAAGGCTGGAAATCCTCACTGCTCATTGGCTCGTGCTTCTTCCAACGGCCCCGCATTTCAATCAAAACGCGCTGACTTGATGGCGCTGGCATGGGATTGACGCGCACTACTTTCGCGGTGTAGTCATTGGGGCCTTCAGTCATCGCCATGGCCAAATCGCTCACGAGATAGCGCGGTGTCCAGCCGATCATATAGTAGTCCGTCGTCTGGATTTGGACGGCCAGCTTGGTCGCCGGATTGGTCAATTCGAGGGTTATGTAAAGCTCTTCTTCTGGTTGCAGGTGGTCAATCCGCTCTTGAGCCGCTTCACTTACACGTTGCCAATTTTGCAGAAAGAAGCGACAGGTAAAATAGCCATCGGCGTCCTTTTCGAGTTTCGGGAATACCTCATAGGCGTCCGTGACGCGAGTGCCACCATTGACCGATAGAATCTCGAAAGGGGTCGCATCCTCTGGGAGATCGAGGCTGCGAAGGTAGGACAGACGATCCGGCCTGCTCTTGGCCATGACGCGATTCCTGAACAACGCAAACAACTCTGAGGAACGATACTCTCTATCTAGATCGGGGAAACTGATCAATGGAGGGAATCCAATTTCCCTTTCTGCTCTCTTCGCACCACCGATGTAGCGGAAGCGATAAAGCTCCGGCTCGACATCCAACCTCCCCACCGGAAACCATGGGTGGCTCTTCTTTCTTTCGTCCTGATTTTGCCATGCCAAGAACAAGGTTTTTGTGTCCATCAGACAATCTCCTTCAACTGTCTATAATTATAGCCTAGGAGCGCAATCGTGAACACCCGAGCCAAAGAAGTCATCCAATCGGCAGGAATCCTATCTACTATTTGAGAAAAAACGTTCTCGTCTATCTCTGTGCGTTGCAGAATGTCTTCGGTGTAGAACACGGGACTCATTGAGTCTGAGTCAATCGTTCTCGCAACGCTTGGCCCTTGTCCGTCAGCCGATATTGCTGCTTGCCGCTTCTGGGTTTGTCGGGGATGGTCATTTCCAGCCACTCGGCATCGAGCAGAGGTTGGAGATAGTTGGTCCGAAATGTCTTCGGGTGTTTCAAGCCTAGCAGAGTCATGATCTCCCTTGCCGTGCGGGGAACACGGCAATGCCAGATAACTTGTGCGGCAACTTGTGCGGTAACTTGTGCGGTCAAGTCCTCCAAGTTGGCTTCAAGTCTCTGTAACATGCTGTTTGAAATGATTTTAGGTGTACTTGTACGGTCCGTGTCGGGTACTTGTGCGGTGGCACGCGGGGTATCCCGGACCTGACTTATTTCCGACTTGATCTCGGATTCTACGAGCGGCCGCTTGAACGTCGTCGTCACCCAGTGCTCGGACACATCGATCACCGGCTCCGCCACCTCGTGTTCTCGGCAAAGCTCCCGAATGCGCCGGATGCCCGAGCCGATATTCTCCACCACGTCCATGCGGTACAACATGCTGAACAGCAGCGGATTGCGCGGGACGCTCTTGGTGCCCAGATCTGCTTCTTCCATCCCTGCGGGCAATCCGCCTGGACTGACGATTTCGATCCGGTCCTTGAAGACGTAAATCTGGACGTTCGCGGTCGAGCGATAATCGCGGTGGGCAACGGCATTCGCCACTGCTTCCCGAAGGGCCTCTTCGGGTAATTCCGGCCGTTCCTGCCGCCTCACGTGCTTGATGATGTACTCGACATTGATTTTGGTGAGAATCCAAGCGACTACTTCGTCAATCATCGTCGGAATGTCGCTGTGGAAGTCCCGCCGATCGAGAATCCTCACCTTCTCGATTCCCATGAACAGGGCACAGGACACGTGGGCACTGGTCGTGAACCTCCGAATGTCTCGGGCCAGCAGCCATGCTCCGGCGTGGGTCATGCGGTCTTGTGCATCGACTAGACCGAGGTTGCGGAGGGCCACGAGCCGCTCCATCGCCTCTGGAATTTTGGCGCGTTCACTAAACCGCGCCCAAGTCTCGTCATCAAGGTCGTTTTCCATGGAGAAAATCTCACACGGCTTCTTATCGAAATGAAGGCGTCCAACCGCGTAGAACAGGTTTTCCACTTCCTCATTCGACATTTGCTGACTATTCGCCCCGTCGCGTATGAAGAATCGTCCACCAAACGAGTAGGGCTTGCGTTCCTGCGGCGGCACGACCACGGACAAGACCTCACCGACGCTCTCAACTTCCACCGAGATCGGCGGGTCTGCCGACCGTGCGGTGCTTTGCACCCTCGACTTCAGCCGATTGTGGTCGTCCACACCGACGATCTCTCCGGCATCTGAGACGCCGAGCAGGATCACCCCGCCGGTAGCGTTGGCGAAAGCGCATATCTCCCGCCCGAGATCGGAGGGCATGGCTCGCTTGAACTCGGTGGTGGAACCTTCGCCGAGGGCGAGGAGGTCGGAGAGGGATTGGGGGTTCATATCAGCGGACCCAGTTTTCCAGCATGAGCCCCGGAATTTTTTCAAACTCTTTTACATTATTGCTTACCAAAACCAGCCCGTACGCACGCGCCTGACCCGCGATCATCATATCGTAGGGGCCAATCGGAGCACCAACGCGATACAGTTCCGCCCGGATTCGACCAAAATGGCTGGCTGCAACTTGGTCAAACGGCATGATCTCAAGCCTAGTGCCCAGCGATTCAATATCCGCCAGATTGCGCTCGGGCTGGGCAGAGCGTTCAACGCCATAGATAAGTTCGCCCCAAGTTACGGAAGAAATTGCCATCTGACCTTGCGAGCGATTGAATTTTTGTCGCAGCGATTGGGGGCGGTTCTTGATGGCATAAATCACCACATTGGTATCTAGCAGATACCTGAGCATCACAGTTTTTCTCGCTGTGCATCGGCCGGCTGTTCCCGGTCAGACATAAAATCATCTGAAACACCGGGGCCGTTGAACCACTCATCCCAACTCTCGCCAGCAGGTGTGATAATGCGCTTTGACCCTATCGCGACGATATCGACCTCGCGCACTGATTCCGGCAGTGCAACGGCTTTGGGCAGCCGCACTGCTTGGCTCTTGTTGCTCATAAAAACTTTCGTGTGTGCTGTTGCCATGCTATTACCTCGCTTCATTTTAATTTGGATATACAATAAGTATATACAGACATGGCGAAGGCGCAAATCTCTCGCCCGAGGCCGGAGAGGGATTGGGGGTTTATATTGCTATTTTGCCGTTCATCAGGCGCGGGAGAAGCAGGTCGCGGGCTTGGGTGAGTTTCTCGTTTGACTGATGGAGCCTCTCAATCTGAAGATCAATCGGAACAATATGTTCCATAAACATTTCAGTAACCCGATCCAGGGCCTGCAAAAGCTCAACTCTGTGAAGATCCTTCTTGGTAATCGCCGCAAATATCGAACCTCCACCGATCATATCTTCCTTGAAAAAGTAATTTTTCAGAGCATAGAACAGGAAATTCTGCTGATCTCTGTTTGATCGGATGGACGCGAGGCCACGCCCAATTATGATCTTGTTCGTTGTGATATTGATTCTTCCGACAGGTGCTCGGACACTAAAAAGAATATCGCCGGGTTCCGCTAGACGGTTTTGCACTGTGCAGTACGTTTTATGAGAAGGGAATCTAACACCAAAATCGGTGACGCCTTGGTGAAAAGGGAGTCCGTTGCCGTCTTCGTTGTAGTAGATCGACTTGGGGCTCTGTCCCATTGTTATGTCTGCGACCTCGCCCAGCGGCTTCCTCTCCCATCCCTCCGGCACTCCGTCCTTGATCTTGAAGTGATCATGGCCGGGGAAGCGGAGGTGAACAAACCACTCCTTGTAGAGCAGCCGCGCCGCCTGCTCCAGCAACTGAATCCGTCGCCGATTGTTCTCGATCAGGTCGTCGTAGGCGGAGAGGGTGGAGGCGACTAAGAGTTGGATAGATAGTATAGGAAGGGGTATCTTAATATGTTTCATGTCCCGAATCGGGAGCTGTGGTTGTGCAACGCCACTCCTCAACGAATGCACCTGCCTATGAAAATGCGGTGAACGCAGAAAGTAATAGAGGTATGCAGGAGAAATTTTATTCTTATTACACCGAAGAATGACCATACCAGAGTTAATACGCATGTGGTCATGTGCAACAGATGAATTGAAGAATGCTGTATTTCCAATTGTTCCTCTTGTTGTCAGAACAACATCGTCCCGCTGCAATTTACCTTTTCGTAAGGCATTGTCCTTATGTTCTGTAATAAATTGACATGTAGAAAAATCAAAACCATTTTGTGTTACATTGTTCGCATTTAAAAACAAGCAATGTCCGTCATAGGAAAAATCGTCCTGCTTCGGATAATTTCTCCCTCGATCTCCATCAATGATATCGAATGGAGCCGAAGCAAACTCAGTAAGCGTATATGTTATCATTCTTCCAACTCCTCAAGCCCCTCTTAATATTTGCCCAGGACTTCACCAAATTTCTGTTCTATGGAATTTTACTACGTCCTCTATATTGTCTGCTATTTTCTATTTAAAATAGGTCGTATAACGTCTCGATATCCACCCAGTAAACATCTCTCCTTCAATATCTACTTCTACGTGAAGCCAAGAACGCTTCGATTTGTCCAATATTTCAACTAACTTTCCACGCGGTAGTTCAGTGATAATTTCAGATCTCATATTTGGCTCTTTTCTAAGATTAACATCTGAGCCTATTATGACACGATAACCTTTTAATAATTCTCTATTTACTTCAGGAATTGGTTTTCTTACGTAGGATCTAATATCCGCGAGTGTTTCCTTATCCTGCAAATCTATCTGTGCTTTCTGATAATTTATCACTATGATGGAAGCTAAACCACTAATAAAAAGTGGAAGAAAGTACTTGTGATAGATATACAAAAGTAATGACTGTGCCTTCTCCGAAAGTGAGTTATAGTCACAGTTTTCTTCAAGTTCTTTTTGTATTTCTAGCTCAATATCTTCATCAATAGCGAAATCTTGATCTTCTGGAAAATCAAGCTGCTCTATATCAAGCGAGTCTAATTCACTAAATACTACTTCCGTCACGGATGAACTAAACGGCGTATTTGAAAGTTCTTGAATAGCCTCCACCGCCGCAGAGTTTTGGAATGCTGATAGAGCAAGCCGAGTTGATTCTCCGAGCCGCTGCATCCTCTCTGCGGTAAATGCGCTCTGACGTAGAGCCTCTGCCGCAGAGTTTTGGAATGCTGATAGAGCAAGCCGAGTTGATTCTCCGAGCCGCTGCATCCTCTCTACGGTAAATGCGCTCTGACGTAGAGCCTCCATCACCATGGTGTCTTGGAACGCTGATAAAGCGAGCCGAGCGGATTCCCCGAGCCGCTGTATCCTCTCTACGGCAAGTGCGTTCTGACGCATAGCCTCCATCGCCGCGGAGTTTTGAAACGCCGATAAAGCGCGTGCTGACTCTCCAAGCCGCTGAACGTGATCGTATTGGTCGATGAGGCGGCTTAGGCGGTGGATGTAGTCGTAGTCTATATGGCGCATGGTCCCCACCCAACCAGACTCTTGGAAGGACAGTGAGAAGGTCTTAGACAATTCATATGGGTTCTCTACTTCATTGACCAATATGGTAGTATGGTCGCTATTGTCAAACCACTACCAATAGTTGACGATTCCCCCGCTCTATTGGGCCTGATAATGATAAGATTTCCCAGTCAGCGTTCATCGCCTCATATCCCCAACGCCTCGAACTCATCTTGATGGTCGTTGCCAGCATCGATGCCTCTGCATTAAGCTCTTCCAGTTCCCCGTGAATCTCGCGCAGGACCATAGACGGGCGTGGCTGTCGGCGATCTTGTCCATGAGGACGACATTCTACCCCCCACGGAATTTGGGCAACAACCTGTTGCACAATTTGGGCAGCAAGCTGCTGCACAATTTCTCCTACTCCTCCCCGTACATCTCGGGATCCGGCTCAATCTCAACGACTTGCCTTTTTCCATAACCACTACCCCAGTCTTGTTCTGATGGGCAACCTTATGTGCGCGTCTGGCAGCTCGGTGTAGCGCGTTAAGGATATCCTGTGTTTCCTTGTCCTCATATTGTGAGGCGGGGGTATCTCGGTTTCGTTCAGTCACGAGTTTTCTCCCTTATCGATCAATCTGGGAACACAGCCGCCGTTGTCGAACTATTGCCAATAATCGACCATGCGACGGTACGTGAGCAGAGTCACGTTGCTGCGCCAAGGAATTTGTGCAACGGTGCGTTGCACAATTGCGCTGTCGGCCAATGGACTTCCGGTCAGAATTCTCGGCACCAGATCGGTTCTTCGTCATATCCCCAACTCCTCAAAGTTCTCCTTGATCGTCGCCGCCAGCGTCACCGCCTCTGAATTTAGCTCATCCAGTTCCTCGTGAATCTCGCGCAGGGCCTCCCTGAAATCGAAATCCTCGTCCTCCTCCTCGGGCGCGACCCCCACATAGCGGCCCGGCGTCAGGCTCCAGTCGTTGGCCTCAATCTCGGCGCGATCCACCAGCTTAACCAGCCCCTCCACATCGCGTAACTCAGCGTCCGGGAAGCGCTCAGTGAGCCAGTGGGCCTGCTGATAGAAGTAGCGCACCTGCTTGAGTTGCTCAACAGCACGCTGACGGGCCTCGTCGGTGTCCTTGCGGGCGCGGGTGACGCCGCGAGCATCATAGAAGACGCTGGACTTAGCATCGCACTCCTCCTCGCAAACCTCGATAAGTCGGGCAGCGAACTTGTACAGTTGGTCAGCTTGTCCGGCAAGGTCGCGGCTGCTCTCCGCCAGGGAGGCGAGGTCGTCAACCCTTGTTTTCATCGTGCCGCTGTCAATGCTATGCCCGGCCCAAGCCTCCCGTCGCGCAACGACTGCCTTTTGGAAAGCCTCCCCGTCAGCCTCAAATTCGCGCATGGCTTTCGTCAATTTCTCGGACGCCTCGGCATGGGCACCTTCTGCATCCAGCGTATCGAAAAAAGGAACCAACACTTCCCGCAGACTGTTAAGTTCGGCTAGAAAATTCGGCAGTCCCCCTTCATCCTCGGTGCCGAAACACGCTTTCCCCTCGTCGAGAACGCGAGCACAGTAACGCGACACCAACTCGACAAAACGCTCACTCTCGCCCCGGTAGAGCCAGACAATAGCCAGCAAATTCTGCTGCTGTTCGGGGCTGAAGTCGCAGATCTTGCGCGTCACTTGGCGATACACGTTGCGCGCGTCGATCATCAGCACCTTGTCGCGGTGCGCCTCGGGCTTGGCGCGGTTAAAAAACCACAACTCGCACGGCACAGTGCGGGTGTAGAAAAAGTTGCTACGGATGGCGATCATCGCGTCCACATCGCCGCTCTCCACCAGCTTCCGCCGCACCTGCGCCTCGCCACCACCAGCACTAGACGCCTGCGACGACATCACAAAGCCAGCCAGCCCCTGCTCGTTCAAATAGCTGTAGAAATAGCTAATCCAGACATAGTTGCCGTTGCTGACTTTGCCCTGCTTGTTGACACTAGGCAGGCCAAACGGCAAGCGCGGATCAACCTTCACCTTGTCGGCGTCAATCTCATCTACATTGAAGGGCGGATTGGCCATGACATAGTCGGCCTGCCCCACCAGTTCGTGCGGGTCCTCGTAGTACGTGATGGCCTGCCGGATGTTACCTTCGAGGCCGTGGACGGCGAGGTTCATCTTAGCGAGGTGGATGGTGGTCGCGTTTTTCTCCAAGCCGCGAAAAGTGAGCCGCTCGGTAGGGCTTTGGCCGTGCTCCTCCACAGTGCGGGCACTCTGCACGAACATACCACCAGAGCCGCACGCCGGGTCCAGCACAGTGCCGCGCTGCGGGTCGAGCACATGGGCAATCAGCGACACCAGCGACACAGGCGTAAAGAACTCCCCGCCATCGTGAGCCTTCTGATCGGCGAACTGCGTCAGAAAGTACTCGTAAATGCGCCCGAAGACATCGCCGGAGACCTGCTTCAACTCGTCCGGATTGAGCGTGCGCAGAAGCTGGCCGAGGACGTCGCTTTCCAACTCCCGGTATTCGCTCTTGGGCAGGACGCCGCGCAGACTGTCGTAGTCGTTCTCAATGGAATCCATAGCTGCGATGATCGCTTCGGCCCGGTCCGCGCCGTCGGGCAAGGCGACAAGGTAGTCGAACTGCGCCTCGGGCCGCAGGAAGATGGCGCTCTGCTGGGAGAAATCCTCCTTGGTCAGCGCCCGTTTCACGCCACCGCGAGTAGGTAAGTTGGCTTCTATGTCGTCCTTGACTGCCAAATAGCGGCTGTAGGCGTGGCGTAGGAAGACCAGTCCCATCACCGGCAAAAAATACTCGTTGCTGGCGTGACTGGAGTTGGCGCGGAGCATATCGGCCGCGCTCCAAAGGCGTCTTTCAATAGCTTCAATGTGTTCGAGTTGCGACATACTTATCCCGTAGCAAAAGAGGGCTTACATACCCCACGCGATGATGACTCCATAATATAGCGCCAAGAACGGGTCGAGCCTAAAATCAGACCCCTACGCAGGCCAATATCGACAATAAGACTTGCACGTCCCGTGATAGATTGGTATGATTTTATGAATCTAAAATTCATATCGAGGTCACATGCGAATATCTGAACGAGGACAAATCACCATCCCCAAGCAACTGAGAGACCGCTTCGGAATGAATCCCGACGTCGAAGTTGAGATCACTCCAACAGAGCACGGCTTGCTCATTCAGAAACGGACCGCAGCGCGGCACCCGGTGGAGCGCGTGTACGCCATTTTGGGCAGGGGTGGAAGCACCGACGACTACATAGAAGAGATCCGTGGGAGATGATCACAGCCGTTGATACGAGCGTCCTATTGGACGTGTTTCTCCCCAACGAGCATCACGGCACCCGGTCGAAGGAGCTGCTGCGGAACGCCTACGACAGAGGGGCCATTCTCGTCTGCGACGTAGTCTATGCGGAACTCGTTCCGGCGTTTGATGAACGGGCCATGCTCGACGGAGCGCTGCGGGAGATCAGCGCAACGATCTCACCCATCGATACCGATATTGCTTACGAAGCCGGGCAACGCTGGTCGCGCTACCGACAGGCCGGCGGGCCCAGAGATCGGATTATTACCGACTTTCTGATCGGTGCCCACGCCGTTGTTAAAGCCGAAACTTTTCTCACCCGGGACCGCGGCTTCTACGCAACTTACTTCCCGGAATTGCATAGCAGGTGAGGGGCTACCCTCTATGACGTTTTCAACCGCAGCGCCATCCAAGCGCTAGTACGCCACCGCCACCACGCGCCGCCTGCTATAGCTTTCCTCATCTCCTTCGACGCGCAATTCCGCCACGTATAGCCCCGGCGCGACCCGCGTATCCCAACGTCCCTGACCATCCCAAACCCAAACCCGACCACCAGCCTCGCCCTCCTCTTCCCGCACCCACACCAACCGCCCCGCAAGGTCGAAAATCCGCAGGCCGATCCGCCGCGCGGCCAAGACATTGACCAAGTCGAATTCCACCTGCAGCGCGTCGTTGACCCCATCGCCATTGGGCGTCAACGCCAGCGGCCCCATCGCCACATTGGCCAACAGCCTCGCTCCCACGGGCAAGCGCACGGCATTTGTGCTACTGGCGACCTCTGCGTACGCATCGCCCACATCCACCCGCTGCCGCAGCAGCGCGTCAGCAGAGCCTTGAGCGATAAAGGCGTCAAAACGCGTGGCATCGACAAACACGGTACCAGCAAAGCGCAACTCCACTAGCTGGCGGCTCTTGACCGGCGCGGCCAAGGCGATGGCCATCCCCCCTGCCGTCAGCTCAGCCGTCGCCTCCACCACTTCGCCCTCCACCAACACCTCGACAAACTCAATCGGCGCGGAGCTTTCCACCTCCAAGCGGTCAAAGCCACGACCCGCCACCCGCTGCGGACGAATGTAATAAGCAAACTCGGTCCGCTCCCCAGGCTGCACTTCGACCGGAAAAATCTCCCCCACCACTTCTTGCGCCACCGGGTCGCCAAACTCGATCTCCAGCCAATCTAAGGTCGCCCCCACATCCGGCCGCTCGGACACCAAAGCGATATCCAGTTCGGCGTATTGTCGCGGCGAAGGAGACGCGAATGGCTCGCCCGGCTGCAAGTACAGCTTGCTCCACGGACTCCAATTGGCCCCCGGCGACAGCGCAGTGTCGATCCGGCCCTTAAAGGACGGGATGAGCTTGTTGTACTTCCGCTCGGTGACGACCCGGCCGTTTTTG
>JAJDYK010000269.1 GCA_022825185.1 Candidatus Latescibacterota bacterium
CCTGCGCCGCCGAGGGCGTGGTGATGCGCGGGGACGATTTCAACGCCGAGGTGCGCGCACTTGTCGCGGATGCACTGAATCTCGTCGTCGGTATCCGTGGCAAAGGCATTGACCGCGACGACGACGGGCAGGCCGAAAAGGCGGATGTTTTCGATGTGTTTCTTGAGGTTTTCGACGCCCCTTTCAACCGCTCCGACATTGGGTTTGGCGATGCTTTTGAGCGAGGCCCCGCCGTGAAATTTGAGCGCGCGCACCGTGGCCACCAACACCACGAGGTCCGGGGCTAGACCGCTCTGGCGGCACTTGATGTTGGCGAATTTCTCCGCGCCCAAGTCCGCGCCAAAGCCAGCCTCGGTGATGGTGTATTCAGACAGGCGCGTGCTCAGGCGGGTGGCGGCGATGGAGTTGCAGCCGTGGGCGATATTGGCAAAAGGGCCGCCGTGAACTAACGCTGGGTTGCCCTCTAGGGTCTGCACCAAGTTGGGCTGGCAGGCGTCCTTGAGCAGCACTGCCATGGCACCGTGGACCGCTAGGTCCGCAGCGCGAACGGTCTCGCGGGAGCGGGTCTGGGCGACGACTATCCGGCCGAGCCGCTCCTTGAGTTCAGCCCGCGATTCGGACAAGCAGAGGATGGCCATGACCTCCGAGGCCACGGCAATGTCGAACCCCGATTGGCGCGGAAAGGAGTTGGCGGTCCCCCCTAGCCCAATGACGATATCGCGCAGTGCCCGGTCGTTTATGTCGAGGACGCGGTTCCAGACGATGCGGCGGTGATCAATGCGGCGCATATTGCCGTGGTGGATGTAGTTGTCGAGGGCCGCGGCGAGTAGGTTGTGCGCGGTGGAGACCGCGTGGATGTCGCCGGTGAAGTGCAGGTTGATGTCCTCCATCGGCGCTACCTGAGCATAGCCGCCGCCCGCGCCGCCGCCCTTCAGGCCAAAGCAAGGCCCCAGCGAAGGCTCGCGCAGACAGACGGTGGTGCGTTTGCCAAGGCGGTTAAGCGCGTCGCCGAGGCCGATGGTGGTAGTGGTTTTGCCCTCGCCCGCCGGAGTCGGGTTGATGGCCGAGACGAGAACCAGCTTGCCGGTAGTAGGTGCATCTTCGAGCTGCTGGCAGAACTCCTGCGAGATCTTGGCCTTGACGCGGCCGTAGTGTTCGAGGTGTTCGGAGCCGATCCCGAGTTGGGCGGCCACGTCGTCGATGGGGCGGAGTGAGGTCTGACGAGCGATTTCGATATCGGGTAGCAAAGTGAACTCCTGATTTATACGCCGCAAAACGCGGAAAAGCCGCCGTCGATGGGCACGATGGCGCCGGTGACAAATGTGGCAGCGTCCGAAAAGAGCCACAGGGCCGCGCCTACTACTTCGTGCGGGTCGCCAAAGCGGGTCATGGGGACGTTTTTGAGAATGGTCTGGCCGCGATCGGTCAGTTCGCCGCTTGCTTCGTCGAGGAGCAGGAAGCGGTTTTGCGCGGTGATCATGAAGCCCGGGGCCACGGCATTGACGCGGATTTTGGGCGCGTAGGTCGTGGCCATGTGTACGGCTAGCCAGCGAGTGAAACTGTCGGCGGCAGCCTTGCCATTGGAATACGCCAAGGCCCGCGACAGCGGCAACCCTCCGCCGATGGAGGTGATATTGACAACGGCTCCATCGCCTTTAGCGGCAAAGACGCGGCCCACGGCCTGCGAGGGCAGGACGGCGCTTAGATAGTTGAGATCCATCACCATCCTGACCGCCTCTGGATCAATATCAAAGAATTCCAGTTCCGGGGAAGTGGTGGTGTCCTTGTGGCTGCCGCCAGCGCCGTTGAGCAGGAAGTCGATGGTGCCAAAGTGCTCGATGGTCTCGGCGAGCGCGGCCTCGACGCTGTCTTTGTTGACGACGTTGCACTCGACGGGGAGGACCTTGTCGGGAAAGTCCTGATTGATCTCGTCGGCTTTGGCGCGGGCCGCCTCTGGAGAAATGTCCCAGATCGCCACCTCAGCGCCAGCTCGGGCGAGGCCGCGGGCGATCTCGCCGCCAATGGCACCGCCAGCGCCGGTCGCCACGGCCTTTTTGCCGTGGAAGTCAAAAGTAGTCAAGGTGATGCCTCTCCTTCTGTTAAAATTCAGTCGCTGAGCCGTGGGAGATCGTCAATGCAGGCAATGTCGAGGAAAAGGTGGGAGGTACTCATCGTCGCCGCGCTGGAGAGCGGCCCTTGCTCAGCGCCGGTGCCAACGCCGCATAGCCGACTGCGCAGGATTCGTCGAAATCCATGGTGACAAACGTCTCTATCGCCAAGGCTTCGGCAAAGCCGATGTCCCGAAGCCCCTGCACGATGCGTGGATAGTCGAGGCTTCCACGACCGGGGATTTTGTGGTTCCAGTCGGGATAGGTGCCGATGTGGTCCTTGAGGTGGGCGTGCGCGATGCGCCCCTGCCACTGGTGGGCGACCGCGACCGGATCCAAGCCGAGGAGTGTCAGATAGCACGGATCGAAATTGATGCCAAAGGACGCGCTGCCGACTTCGTCGTGCAGCTCCAAGAAGCGCTCGGGGGTGTCGGTGAGCCAACCGGCCCACACGCCATCGACTGCCAACCGCACGTTGCGCGGCACTGCGTAGGCAAGCGCGTCTTGGAGATAGGCAACCACTCGCCGCCAAGCTGCGGCGCGCTGGGCGGCATCGTCCTTGGGACCGCCCATGTGGAAGACGACGAGCGGTGCGCCGACGTCCACAGCCAAATCGACCGACCCCTTGAGGTCGAGCGGTTCGTCGGTAAAAAGCGAATCGGCGAGATTGGCGTGGGTGATGACGGCTTCGATGGTAAGGCCCAGCCGCTCGGCAATGCTCCGCGTCTGCGCGCGCAACTCGGGCGTCACCGAGCGCGGGTCTGCCGACGGCCCGTGGGTCCCCGAAATGTCGATGCCGTCGTAGCCAGTAGCGGCGATTTTTTCCAGTGCCGGTCCGAGCGGCATTTCAAGCCGGTCGGTGTAGCTGTAGGTGTAAAAGGCAAGGCGCATGGCTCAAATTAAATTGCTGAATATCGACGTACATGGGAGGCTTCTTCCTTGGTCGGAGGAAGCAAAGCGCACATCTTATTCTAGTTAATCAGACCCTTTTTAGCAATTTTACGTAGAGGAGATACGTCATGGCACAACCGTTGGGCAAAGCCTATGAACAGATCGCGGCGACGCAGCCACGCGGAACGTATCGCGGCGCAGTGGTCGGCTGCGGGCGGATGGGCAGCACCATTGACGATGAGCACATTGGGATGCCGCACTATCCGTGGCCGTGGGCACACGCCCCGGCGATGATCGAAGCGCGGGGCATTGAGCTGATCGGCGCGGCCGACGTGGACCGAGCCAAGTTGGACGACTTTGCCCAGCGTTGGGGCGTAGAAGCCCTGTACGAAGACTACCGCGAGTTGGTCGCCCAAGAGCGGCCCGACGTGGTAGCGGTGACGACGCGGCCCGACGAGCGAGCCGAGGTGGTCATCGGCCTAGCCGAGGCCGGGGTGCGAGCGATTTTTGCCACCAAGCCGATGTGTCGCACCTTGGCCGAGGCCGATGCCATGATTGCGGCGTGCAAGGCAAATGGAACCATTCTATCGATCGCCTGCCATCTCAACTGGTACAACTGGTACACCAATGCGCGGCAAGCCATAGCTGACGGGGCGATTGGCCGGTTGCGCTCCATGGTCTGCCACAGCCCACACAGCTTGTCGAATCTGCAAAGCCATACGCTGGCCTTGTTTCGGCTGTTTGCCGGAGCGCCGGCCGAGTGGGTGGTGGGCGAGATGGACGATAAGGAGCAGGCCGCGGCCGACCGGGATTTATCCGGCTCGGGCTACATTGCCTATGCCAATGGAGTGCGCGGCTTTTTGAATTCCCGCGCCGACCGCTCGGGGCATGGGTGGACCTTGGAGTTTATCGGCGAGCGCGGGATGATCGTCTCGCGCAACGCCCACGCGCAATTCGAGTTGTGGGGGGCGCACCCGGAGACTGGCGAGCCGATCCAGCGGCCATTTCCCAACCCGTGGCACCCGCGCTCGTCCATGGTCGATGCGATCGAGGGCGTCTGTCGGGCGATTGAGGAGGGGGAAGAGCGGATTTGCCCAGGGGAATTTGGGCGCGAGGCTTTGGAGATCGCCATTGGCTTGCGCGAGTCGCATCGGCAGGGCAATGGGCGGGTGGACTTGCCGCTGGCGGATCGGGCGTTGCGAATGGGCTAGTAGACCGTCCCAAGGGAATTATATACAATAGTGCCCAACCTGTAGGCAAAAGCCCCCGGACTCTGATATGGAGCCAAGGGGCTTTTGCAGATATTATTTAGGGGCCCTCTGTTTAGCTCTGAAGCATTTAGGAGCTATCTCTAAATATCACCAACCCCACACCTATATAAATAACGTATTCGGAGTTTATGAGATGACTTCTACTGGATTGACTTAACTCGCCTCATAAACTGGACTGGGGTTCCGTAAAGTAATCCGCTCACATCCTCTACTGCCCTATGTGCAATATCCTCTAGGGCTCCGAGCTTGCTTGTCCACCATCCGTTTTCCAATTGCCTCGCCATATGTGTAGGTGTGCCGTTTTGGACGAAGATAGCTACCTTTTCGTAATCTTTTTCTAAATCCCCATCTTGACATTTTTCATATCCGAGCGTGGCAAACGCAGATATATATGCTGCTACGGTATTTTGTCTGGGAGCATTAGAAGGCCAAAAACACCCCTTTTCAGGCGACCACCACTCAGATGTAGACTCAGCCGCCCATGCTATGCAATTATAATTTTCATCATGTCGACTCGTTATAAAACAGTTACTAGAATTAAGATTTGGGAAAGCCTCGAATAGTCGATTCTGATTACCTAACATTCTTCTCTTTTGCCCATGAAAGCCACGCCTGAGCTATCTTAGCCCTATCGCCATACATATCTTCTGTAACCGGATCTTCGCCAGTTATAGCCTCAAGAGCGGGAAGCCAAAAGGCGGGATTAGTATCCCCATCTTTAAATAGATCCAATATCTGTGGGACCGCTTCTTCTCCCATACTGATAATCTTCTGATACGAAGGGCAACTGGCCATTTCTGAGATTAAAGACATGGCTCCCCTCTCTATATGCCACTGTTTTACTAGCTGCATAAATAAAAATTCTGAAGATTCTGTCAATCTTACATCAGTGATAACAGGAGCACTATTAGGCATAAAACTTGAGGAAATCTCTTTAGGATCGCTGTCATCCCAACTATAGACGATGACGATAGGGTGGAGGTGCCCAGGCCACCTAAATTGACTGTCACTAGTATAAGAAGCGGGAGTAAGAACAGCTTCCATCTTTACTGACTCTTTCTTTTGAGTTCCGCTGGTGCTTCGGAGACTAATACTAAATTTTGGCTCCTGACGACATAAATTGGATTACCTTCAGGATCCCACTGTTCAACCAAGCGAGTAACCTGAAGTACGCTCGGCTTAACCCTTAGTATTGTCCCGTCCTCAAGCCTCAATTCACTAAACCGCTCTGTCGATTCGCTTATGTCAACATCTCTACCCTCGACATTTCTGCCGAAAGCATCTTGCACCGTTCTAGAACGTTCCGCCATCTCCTTGTTTCCTCTCTTAAGGGTGATCGTTTATGATACACAAGAAAAGCCCTCCGTCAAAGTGCCCACCTGTGCAGCCCAGATAGACCAACAATTTTTTAGGAATTATATGCCTAAGTGCCCAAAACGCCCATTAAGGACCTTCACTTTTCGGCATTCTTCTAGTATAACCTATTGTAAGATATAGTCTTTACACTAAAGAGTAGGTGATGGGAATACTATGCTCGGGGATCTATAAACGATGGTCTCCCAAGCGCCTAAGAGCGCCATAAGGCTTTGGGCCTCAATCTTCATAACTATATGTTAGGGAATAAGTTACCCAATGTCAAAATAAAAACAAAGCTCGATTGGACAAGTTAATGGATTTCATTTAAATTATAATAATTGCCGGAAAGTCCGGCGGGGCGCTCGAGGGCCTCCAGCCTACTCCAGCGCCTCTATTCTCACACTACCAAAAGGACAAATAACGTGAGAAATGCTAAACGAGAGTCTAAGCCCGGACCCAAAACAGTCCACGTAAAGGCCCATGTCCGTAGTAAGCCGAAGCCCGGACGTAAAAGCTGTAAGTAGTTTTGCCACGGACGGTCCAGATGCTTTCCGTCTGGGCTGTCTAAAAACCATCATCAATTTAAACAAAAAGGAATACGATGGCCGAACTTAGATTTAACCCACAAGGCAAGAAGGCAAACGTACCCATCCGCCATACCATTGAAAGGTATATAGAAATTCATTTGGAAGACGGGACGATTTTGAATTTTAAACCAACGATTACGCGGGTTGATCGTTATGTAGATCAGTGGGATCATGAGGGTAATCCGATTTATATGATTCATAATGGTCCGAATGTAGTTGGTGTTCAGCATGTTCCGGGAGACATGAAAAGGAGGAAGGATAAATAGATCCCATACATAGTATTACTTATAACAATCAATTCATCGACGGTCGCATTCATTTCATTCCTCCTTTTAAGATGGGGCTTTGGACAACGTTTGCGGTCTTTCTACAAACTAAAGTCAGTAGGCATATAAATCCTAAAACAAGGCCGTCCAAGCAGATGTTGGACGGCCTTGTGTCGTATCGCACCTAGTTACCGTAGGGTATTCCCTATTTCTTTCTTCCCTACTTCTTTCTATTTCAGCAGCGTCAGCCTTCGCACCTGCACCCCCTGTGAGCTGGCGAGTCGGGATAGATACACCCCGCTGGCCAGCGCCGCTCCGTTGTCGCTGCGGCCATTCCAAGCAATCTGGTAGCGCCCCGCCGCCTGTACGCCTTGAACTAAGGTGTGCACCCGCTGCCCCCGGACATTGTAAATGGCCAATTCCACTGGCCCGGCCTCGGCGAGAGCATAGACGATGTGCGTTTCGGCGTTGAAGGGGGTGGGATAGTCCGCGTATAGACAAAAGGCCACCGGCTCGACCGCTAGGCCGGTTCCCGTCGCCGTGCTCCCGTCGTCGGGTGGCATCGGAAACGGAACGGCGTCCCACGGCAGCCCACCGATCTTGGTCGTTATGAGACGGCACTCCGGCACCGGTCCCTTGTAGAGCATCTGCTTGCCGGCGAGGTCGTAATACCAAAAGGCGGACCCGCAGGGAAGCGCATCGATGATCTTTTTAAGCTTGATCATCAGTGGTCTTATCTGCTGTACCTCCTGAGCGGAAATCGCGCCGTCCGCGGACAACTCCTTCCTCATTTCCACAAACTTGCGAGAAGCGTCTAGGAGGTGCTTCTGAAGCTCCTTGTCCTCGGTCTGTGCGCGGACCGGGGAGACGGCCAGCGCAGTCAGCAGCGCGGCCATCGACATGAGGCGGATGCTCCCGCAACGGCTTACAGCGCCTACGGTCCCTTCACCGCATGAGATCGGCGATCCGCTCGCCAATGGCCATCGAGGTGATGTTGGTGTTGGCGCGCACGCAGTCGGGCATGATGGCTGCGTCGGCGACGCGCAGGTTTTCGAGGCCGTGTACCCGGCCGTGCTGATTGACGACGGCCATTGCGTCGCTCGCTGGTCCCATCTTGCAGGTCGAGGAGACGTGGTGGCTGGTGCCCACTTCGCGCCGCATCCACTCGTCGAGTGAGTCGTCGGTGTCGAGTTCGGCGTCGGTGGGGCCGATGCGCTCGACGACGAGGGCGTTGAGTGCATCGTGGTTGAGCAGGTCGATGATGATGCGGATGGATTCGCGCAGGCGGCGGCAGTCTGAAGGCTCGGCCAAGTAGTTGTAGTCGAGCACGGGCTGCACGTGCGGGTCGGTGGAAGCCAGTTTGAGCTCACCTTTTCCCTCGGCCAAATAGATGCAGCCGACCAAGTAAAAGCCCAAGGGTTTGGAATGCGACGAGGTGTAGTAGCCCTCGGTCGTGGCAAAGGAGGCCGGGATAATGAACATGTCGTTGCGCAAATCCGATCCAGTGGCGGTGTAGCGCAGACCGATTTGCAGCCGAGGTTCCGTGCCGTCGCCGAGGTACTCGTCCTTGGCCCGCAGCGTCACGCTCACTTGCGGATGGTCGCGCAGATTCTGGCCGACGCCGGGCAGATCGCACAGCACGTCAATGTCCATCGCCTCCAAGTGCGCCGCTGGCCCAACGCCCGACAGCAAGAGCGTCTGCGGCGAGCCAATCGCCCCGCCGCACAGCACGATTTCGCCGCCGTGGACCGTGGAGAGGTCACCGTCGCGCTCGACGAACAGACCGGTGGCGCGCTGGCCGTCAAAGAGCACGCGGTGGACGTGAGTGTTGGCTTGAATGGTGAGGTTGGGACGACCGCGAACTGGTGGGTTGAGATAGCCGATATTGGTGCTCCAGCGGATGCTCTCGGCGTTGTTGAGGGCCAAGGGGCCGACGCCAGTAGAATCAGGGTCGTTGTGGTCGGGGCAGTCGGGGTAGCCAGCGGCGAGCGCGGCCTCGTAGAAGGCGCGGTGCTCGGGGTTGAGTTCGCGATCTTTGAACCGCCGTGCGCGGATAGGGCCGTCGGTGCCGTGATAGGGAGCGTCGCCGTAGTCCGGGTCGGATTCGAGGCGGCACAAAAAGGGCAACAAAGCGTCGTGGCTCCACAGGTCGTTGCCCGCTGCGGCCCACGAGTCGTAGTCTTCGGGCACTCCGCGCAGAAAAATCTGCGCATTGACCGCACTCGACCCGCCGACGATTTTGCCGCGCGGCACAAACATATCGGGGCGCAGGTCCGTAGCCCTGGCGCGGTACTCCCAGCCAAACCGGGTGCCCAAGCCAAAGGCGCGATCCCAGATATTGCGATCGCGCCCGTACGCATAGCGAATCTCCTCGGGCAAGTCTTCAACCGCAGCAAAATCCGGCCCGGCCTCCAGCAACAAGACCGACCGACTCCGATCCTCGCTGAGCCGCGCCGCGAGCACCGCTCCAGCCGCTCCAGCCCCGGCAATGACGACATCGTAAGACGCAGACATAACGACTCCCTTTGTAGCTCAATTCTTAGATTATAGCCTCTTAATACGACAATAGTCCAATGGACGTGGTAGTGGTTGCGTTTGAGTGCGACCTTAAAGCCGCATACGTAGAGTGAAAACAACAATTCGTTGTATTCTCGTCCAGCGTGTAGGACCATTACCAATCTCCCATGCGCACGGAGTGATCGGTGGGCGTGAAGCGGAGATAAAAGCCCAATGCCAAGTAGTGCGTCAGTTTGAAAAAAGATTTTTTCGGAAGGAGCAAGAAGCCCCCCTTGGTATGGTGCTTGCCAAGGGGGGCTTTCCGTTTTCGTATAGGGGTTAAGGGGCCAGGTATCGTAGAATCGCAGCTATGGAAGCCAGACCTACTATCACAGTTCCAGCAAACCATTTAACCAATCGAGTTTCCATTTTGCTCAGATCGGCCTTAGTGGCTAAATGCTCTAAAGACCCTTCTACACTGGACAAACGACGTTCATGCTCAATATATATCGGAGGACCTTCAAGCATCATCCAGCTCCTCAATAGTACCAACAAGTAGTTTACTTAAGGCGATTGTAAGTTCTCTGCGATATGTATCAAATTCTTCCCGACACGCTTTTTCGACAGACGGACTATGCCCAACTATTTTGACGCCTTCGATATTTTTCAGAAGGGTTTGAATCGCAGTAGGCCCCTGTTGGGCAACAGACCGATGAAGAATAAACTCAATGGCCATAAAGCGACCTTCTAGTCGCTCTATTTTCTCCATGATTTGATCGTTGGTCATCGTTCCATTCTCCTCTTGTACGTCTTGGGACGATTCGGCCTGGGCTGTGCGTCCTCAATCAACTCGGCCAGCCATTCCAGATCGTGTAGGGTGTCCGTCAATCCGGCCGCCATCGCCGGCGTCATCCTCAAGCTCTGGTGGATGCGGACGAAATTGTAGTGAGCCACGTACAACGCCAGCATGTTGGTGTGCCGCACCATAAAGGCATTGGTGCGGCGGGCAAAGCGTCGCATTCCCATCCGCATGGTCAGGTCGTGCCGCTCGACGTGGGCCGTCGTAGCGTCGCCCTGCTCGCCTTCGTATTTCTTGAGTAGATGGTGCTCAACCTCTTCGCCGAACACGTCATCAACGGCCTCCCAATAGACGCTGTACTGATCGGAGGTCAGATGCACCCGCTCTTTCAAATCCAACCGAGAGCGCAGATCGGCGAGGAAGGCTTTGCCGCTGTTCATTGAGCGGTCGCCGACGAAGTAGGCGATCAGCAGCTTGGTCTCGGGATCAATCGCCGTCCACGTCCACACGTCGCCGGCCTCCGACGATCCAAGCGGTTCTTCCGCCGATAGGACCGTCTTGTTCTTCGCGTAGCAGAAAGACCACATCTCATCGCACTGGACACGCTCGACGGCTACATTGCGGACCGTTTTGTCGTGATACACCGCACAGACCGTCCCGGCGTCTTGGAGCATCTTCTTCACCGTGTTGAAGGAGATGTCCAACGTCCGGGAAATCGAGCGCATAGAAGAGCCTTCAACCAACATCGACAAGAGTAGTTTGCGCGTATTTAGAGGTAGCCTGTTCATGCCTCTAAGTTAAGTAAAGACAAGGACAAATTCAATAATTCATTTTGAATTTTGCCGTTCGTTTTCCTCTTCAAACAGGCGTCGAAGGATGGACTCTTCGGGGGGTATGGGGTGGGGATCGGCCTTTTGTCCAGTGGCGATTTGGCCGATCTCGACGGCGCAACCAACGGCATCGCGTCGGCGTGCAGCAGGACGGCGGGTGGCCGTCGTCGGGGTCGTCTTGGTCTGGTTAGGCATGGGCACCCCCGGGATGAATAAGTGTTGCGTAACATACGTTTATTACGCACAGATGCAATATAAGGCTCGATTTCCTTGCTTTCCTGTCGTAGTTTGGGATGGAACGTTTGAAACAGACAACGCGACCGGCCGGCCTTCTACTCTCAGTTGGGGACGGATAAAGGCCACACTCGGACCTTGACGCGCCGTACAGCCGTACAATTGAAGCCCCCCTTGGCAAAAACCATACCAAGAGGGGCTTATTTTTCAAACTGACGCACTACCGGCTTCGGGGTATAGCAGGCTCCCAACCCGGTCGCATCTCACCTATGCGGAAGAGGAAAACCCCAATGAGGTCTGAGCAATCAGTACCCAAACCGCAAGGAATGGCTACATCCTCAGTGGGAGCAGGATGCTGCAAGAAGCGAAGACCAGCCGCCGAAAGGCAAGGGAAATACATAACCCGCTGGATAGGGCCATACCCAACGCGAAAGCGTGCTAATATGCAGCAGGTGAACCGACCTTGAGCATGGCATTGAAGGACATGAATTAGATGAGGATGCGCCGGGCCGTAAGGCGAGCAGATCATCTGAGGAGAAATCCAATGCTTGGAGGATGCCCGACAAGGAAACGGGAGCAAAAGCTCCAGCCCGGTTTGCTTGAGCCGTGTGCGTTGAAAGGCGCACGCACGGTTCTGAGGGGGCGGGGCTATGGCAACACTTCCTCGCTACCCGACAATTTAGGCATCGACTTGGCGCTTGTGATAGCTGGCTGTGGCAGCGGATTCGAAATGCACTAGGCCAGCCGAGGATAATCATATCTTTTTCGGTAGAAGTCACCGAAAAGTCGTCGAAAAAGACTTAAGATCACTGATAGATTATTTATAATTCCTTGAAAGTTAAAAACAAGAAATCCTAAGCCGCCCTATACCGTATATAATTTTTAAATGGATACACTACCATCTGGTGGGGCGAGCGACCTGACGAGCCGGATGGATCAACTCGATGCCATAGCTGTCAATCACCCCCCGCGTCGTCGGGGCCGTTCGAAAGGCATCCGTCCAGCGGATGCCATTGGTTAGTTAGCGCCTAAGCTGGTCGCCCGGCGACTGCCGTAGCTATAACCCCTTCTTCAAGCGGAACGTCGCCTCCTTCTCGGATTCTTCCAAGATCGTGAGCACGGAGTTGTCCAACCTGGTGTATTCACTGAAGTTATTCACAGATTCATCAACAACTGGGTCGCGAGGTTCCACAGGCGAATCGCTGTTTTTAATTTGACATTCGAGTAAGAAGGGTATATAATATCATGGCGTTGTTGCATGAATCCTATCGTAGGTATGGTTTTAGCCTGTTGTTCGTTTGTCAGTTGCTTTTTTCGATCCGCTCCGATTGGGGTTTGCCCAAATGGATCATTCGATTGAGGATGGCACAGCCTATGCGACTTTCG
>JAJDYK010000149.1 GCA_022825185.1 Candidatus Latescibacterota bacterium
AAAATTAAAAAGGAGTTTGCAATGCTTCACATTGGGATTGTCGGCATGGGTGGAATTGGCAACAATCACGCCCGTTGCTACACGGCAAACGAGAACGCAAAGGTCGTCGCCGTGTGCGACATGGTTAAAGAGCAAGCAGACAAAGCGGCCGAGTCCTATGAGGCGCAGGCCTTTTACTCGGTCGAGGAGATGATTGCCAGCGGCCTGCAGCTCGACGCCTGCTCGGTGACCACGGCCGGGGTGGAAAACGGGGGCGATCACTACGAGCCGACCATGGCGCTTTTGCGGGCTGGCATCCCGGTGCTAGGCGAGAAGCCGATTTCCAATGAAATTCCCAAGGCGCGGGAGATGGTGGCCTTGGCCGCAGAAAAGCAGTTGCCCTATGGGATCAATCTGAATCACCGCTTCACGCCCGCGGCGGTTAAGGCCAAGGAATGGCTGACCAACGGGCGGCTCGGGGAGCTACAGATAGTCAACATGACGATGTGGATCAATAATCCCAACGAGTCGAGTCCGTGGTTCCACATTCGCGCCCTGCACCCGCATTCGCTGGACGTGATGAGCTATTTCGCTGGCGGAGTGGATCGGGTACACGCCTTTTTCAAGAAGGGAAAAGGGCGACAGATCTGGTCCAACGTGCAGGCAAATCTGCTGTACGAGAATGGCGTCATCGGGCATTTGACCGGGTCGTACGACGCCGGGGGAAGCTACGGCTTGGAGACCTTGGAATTGGTCGGCTCGGAGGGGCGGATCATCATCAATGAAGCCTGTGAGAAGCTGACGTTTTACCCGCGCTTTTCGCGCGAGGTAGAAAGTTACGATCACCTCGGGGGCATGGGCGGCTTTGCAGATACCTTTCCGGCGCGCATCAACGCGTGGATCGACGATTTGCTAAATCAAGTCCCGCCTGCGCAGGTGGACGCCAAAGGAGCGGACGCCTTGCGGGTCCAGCTAGTGATTGAAGCACTCATCGAAAGCTGGGAAACCGGGCAGGTAGTGAAGGTGCCGCAGCAATAAGTGCAAATAGCGGCTAGGGGGGTAGTTTGTTATACTCAGGTCTGAGGAGATACTGCGGATGAAGCAGGCCAAGCAAAAGTCCGAATTTGGCCAATACCTGTATTCGATAGTGACTGTCGTGGGCTTGTTTCTGGTCATTCGCACCGGGGTGGTGCAGGCCTTTTACATTCCTTCTAGCTCAATGGAAGACACGCTCTTGGTGGGAGATTATCTGCTGGCCAACAAGTTTGTCTATGGTGTTCCGGTCGATGTGCCCCTGACGAGCATTTCCCTGTTCCGCCTGCCCGCGCTCAGGGAACCGGAGCCGGGCGACATCGTGATTTTCCGCTCTCCGCAGGACGAGGGACGCGACTTAATCAAGCGCTGCGTGGCCGTTGGGGGGCAGCAGGTGGAAATTGTCAACAAGGTGCTCTACGTCGATGGCGAGCCAATGCAAGAACCGCCGCTAGCCAAGCATACCGACCAGGCGTACTATCCACGGGAGCTCAATCCCCGCGACAATTTTGGACCCTATACCGTGCCCGAAGGGCATTTCTTTATGATGGGCGACAACCGCGACAACAGCTCGGACAGCCGCTATTTTCGCGCCGTGCCCAAGCGGTTGATCAAGGGCAAGGCCATGAATATCTATTGGTCGTGGAAGCCCGACACCCGCGGGCCTTACTACCGGGGCTTGACGTCCCTGCCCGCGGTGGTGGCCAGCTTTGTCTGGCGACTGCCCAGCCGAGTGCGCTACGGGCGTCTCGGCGACGTGATCTACTAGCGGGAGGATGCCATGAACCGCAGGGAATCGCACGAATACGACAAGGCCCAAGAGCCGGAGGAGCAGGTCGCCGAGCCGTTGCGCTTGGTCGATCAGCTACTCGCGCTAGCGCCAGACCGCGACCCGGCTCGGCCCCTGCTGTACCGTCTCCGGCGCCAGCTTATGGAGCGAGAGATTTCCTTTCAGGAGGCGCGTCGTGCTCTCGTGGAGATGGAAGCCGCGTTAGAGAAGGTGACGGCACCGGCCAACCGCGTCGGCATCTTCCTCGGCATGCCGAGCGAGGGGATTGCCACGGTCTTCGTCGGCAGTGCCGAGTACTACGCCAACATCGACCCGCGCGTCGATGTGTCCCAGCTCAAGGTCGGCTGCCGGGTGCTGGTAAACGAAGCGTATGCGGTCGTCGGCAATTTGGGGCACAGCCCCTCTGGGCCGGTGGCCAAAGTCGGCGATCTGCTACCAGAGGGCCGGTTGCGGATTGCCCAAGCGCACGGCACGCAGGAAGTGGTCGTAGAGCGCGCTGCGGAACTGGCTGACGAGGACTTGCAAATCGGCGACGAGGTGCGGATGGATCCGGCCTACAAGGTTGCGCTGGAGGTTTTGCAATCCGCCGAGAGCAAGGAGTACTTCATCGAGGATGTTCCTCCAACTCCTTGGGAGAGCATCGGCGGCCAGCAAGAGGCGATTGAGGCCATCCGCGACACCATTGAACTGCCCGCGTTGCACCCCCAACTCTTTGAGCGCTTCGAGTATTCGACGCCCAAGGGCTTCCTGCTCTACGGCCCTCCGGGCTGCGGCAAGACCCTCATTGGCAAGGCCACGGCGTACAACTTAGTGCAGCACATGCGCGAGGTCGAGGGCTTGGAGCTGGAAGAGTACTTCATGCACATCAAGGGGCCGGAGATCCTCAACATGTGGCTCGGCGAGACCGAGCGCATGGTGCGCGAAGTTTTTGCTCAGGCGCGCCAAAAGCGCAAGGAAGGCTACTTGCCCTTTGTCTTTATCGACGAAGCCGAGTCGATTTTGGGCACGCGGCGTTCGATGCGCAGCCACAATATCTCCAATACGGTAGTGCCGATGTTTTGCACTGAGATGGACGGCATTGAGTCGCTACACGACGTGGTGCTGATTTTGGCCTCCAACCGCCACGACCTAATTGATCCGGCTGTGCTCCGGCCCGGCCGCATTGACCGCAAGATCAAGGTGGCGCGCCCCAACTACGAGGCCGCTGGCGACATTTTGGGGATTTACCTCAAGCCCGAACTGCCGATCGATCGCGCCGAGGTAGAGCAGCACGGCGACGAAGCGGCCGCGCGCGAGGCCATGATACAGGAGGGGCTAGACGAGTTGTTTTCCAAAGGCGAAGAAGCCCGCTTCTTGGAAGTGTCGCTGCGCAGTGGTCGCCAGGAAGTGCTCTATCGCGGCGACCTGATTTCTGGGGCCATCATCGCCTCGGTCGTATCGCGGGCCAAGGAAATGGCGATCAAGCGCGCCATAGCCGAGGACGACCCCGAAGGCGGGATCCGCGCCGAGGATCTGCGGCGGGCGACGCGAGCTGAATACCGCGAAAACGAGGTGTTCCCGCCCTCGGACAGCGTCGAGGACTGGCTCAAGCTGCTCGACTACGAGCCGGAAAACGTAGTGAGGGTGACGCCAGTTAGGCCCCAGCCGGAAAAGGCACCGGAAAAGCGCGTCGGTCAGGTGATCTGACTCAGCTCATGCAGCGGCTCTGCGGGCTAGAAACCGAATACGGCATCCAAGTTAGTGAAGACGAGTCCATGGACGTGGTGGTAGAGTCCATGGAATTGATCCGCTGCTATGTGCGCCGTGATTTTGTCGCTCTGTGGAATTACGCGCTCGAAAACCCTCGGCTCGACATGCGCGGCTTTGAGGTCGCCGAACTCCTCAACGACAAGGACGAGACCGTTCACTTGCAGAAGGATCGCCAGCGCCGGATCCAGCTCGCGGACTTGAAAAGCGACTTGATCGTCCACAACGGTGCCCGCCTGTACAACGACCACACCCACCCGGAATTTTCCACTCCAGAATGCTATAGTCTCCGCGATTTAGTAGCCGTCGATCGCGCCGGGGAGCGGATTTTGCTCCAGTGCGCGCGTCAGCGCACTGAAGACCGCGGCCGAGGCGTGGTGCGTTTGTACAAAAACAACACTGACTTTGAGGGGCACAGCTACGGCTGCCACGAGAACTTCCTGCTCAGCCGCGACATGCCCTTCCAGCAGGTGATCGACGGGCTGCTGCCCTTTGTGGTGACGCGGCAAATTTTTGCCGGGGCTGGCAAGGTCGGCGTCGAGCAGGACGCCCGGGCGCGAGCCGCTACCTACCAGCTAAGCCAGCGCGCGGACTTTTTCGAGGTCATCGCCAGCGTCGATACCATGCACCGCCGCCCGCTGGTCAACACTCGCGACGAGCCGCACGCCGACCCTGCGCACTATCGCCGTCTGCACCTGATCATCGGCGACGCCAACATGTGCGAATACGCCACCGCGCTCAAGGTCGGCACGGCTTCCTTGGTGCTGGATCTGCTAGAGGCCGGTGCGTTGCCCGAGTTTGCCTTGGCCGATCCGATTGGTGCGCTCAAGGCCATTTCCCGCGACGAGTCCCAGCAGTGGCTGGTGGCCTTGTCCGGGGGGAGATCGAGTTCGGCGCTGGAGATCCAGACGGCCTTTATGGCGGCGGCGACGCGAGTTTTTCAGGGGCGCGACGAGGAGACCGATTGGGTGCTTGCGGCTTGGCGCGATGCGTTGGATTCCCTCGCGCGCGATCCGCAAGAGTTGGTGGGACGCCTCGATTGGGTGACCAAAAAGTGGCTGTTGGATGCGTTTGCCGAGTCCGAGGGGCTCGATTGGGAACGGCCAGAGGATCGCGCGTGGCTGCAAAGCCAAGACCTCGAATACCACAACATCGACCCGGCTGAGGGGCTGTACCCGACGCTCGAAGCCGCCGGTCAAGTGGAGCGCGTCGTCTCTGAGGAGGCAGTGGGCTGGGCGTTGGTCAATCCGCCCGAGGACACGCGGGCTTACTTCCGCGGCAAGATGTTGCAGAAATTTGCTGCCGCAGTGCGATCGCTCAATTGGGACAGCATTGAACTGGAACTCGACGGCCGATCCAAGGTCATCGACCTCAAGGCTTGTGTCAGTCGGGAGACAGCGGCTTATTATAATCAAGCCTTAGATGCGGCTGCGAGCATCGAGGATTTGCTCGCCAGACTGGGTAAAAAACCAAAACCGGAGGTGGCATCATGAGCGATTTTATTTACTACCGGGAGCGTGCGCCCCGGCCGACCAAGCCGCTCGACGACAACGATGACGGGCCAGATACCGGTCCGCGCCGGCCGCGGGTCGAGCGCCCCAGCACGGACGACATCCTCAAGCGGATGCGTAGAGTAGATCCCAATCAGGCGCGCCGCTACCGCCAGCGCACCGGACAGTAGTTGCCGATGGAAAGCTGCGACTTCCTCGACTTGCTCAAGGAGCGAGGGGTTTTGCCCGCTGCGCCGACCGTCGCTCCAGAAGCGTCTTTGCAGCCGGTCGAGGGCACCACGATTGTAGCGGTGCGCTGCGCCGACGGGGTGGTGGTGGCTGGCGACCGCCGCGCCACCATGGGCAACTCGGTGGTGTACGACCGCGCCGACAAAGTGCTGATCATCGACGACGAAGCAGTCATGGCCATTGCTGGTTCGCCGGGGGTGGCGTGGGACATTGCGCGGATGCTGGAAATGTCGGTGCAGTACTACCGCCGCAGTCAGCTCCAAGGGCTGAGTTTGGACGGCAAGGTGCGGACGTTGTCGCGGCTGTTGCGCCAAAACTTGCCGTTGGCCATGCAGGGGATTGGCGCGGTGGTGCCGATCTTCGCGGCCTTTGACCACGCGGCCGCGGAGGGCAAAATTTTCTTTTACGACCTTTTGGGGGCTGAGTTCGAGTGCGTGGATTTCTGCGCCACCGGGTCGGGCGCACATATCGTGCGTGGTGCGCTGTACTACCAAAACCGCTGGGGGCCGCAGCCGCTGCGGGAAATGGCCGGGGAACAGGCGGTCGAGCTGATGCTCAAGATGCTGGAGACGGCCGCTGAATACGACACGGCTACTGGCGGCTTCCGCGAGGCCGCGCACATCTTTCCCCAGGTTGTGCAGGTGACGGCCGCGGGCTTGAATACTGTGCCCGAGGCGGATTTGGCCGCGTTCTACCAAAGGGCTTGAGGGGCATGTTAGAAGAACCTTATCGCTGGGTCGAGGCCATCAACAATCGCCGCGAGTACGTGGAAGACCAGCTCGCGAGCGGCAGTCCGGTGGTGGGCACGACGTACGCCGACGGGGTGCTGCTGCTGACGGCTACCCCAGGCCCGCGCAAGCTCTTTGAGGTGTACGACGAGATCGCCTTCGCGGCCGTGGGGCACCCGGCCGATATCGAGAAGTTGCGCAAAGCTGTCATCGACATCGCCCATCTTGAAGGATTTAACCTGTCGGCCAATGACGTGACTTTGCAGCGATTGGTCAGCTTTGGCATCGGTCCGCTGATGAAGGCGGCTTTCGACGAGTTGTTTCGCTCGCCCTTTGTCGCCCGCGTGCTGATGGCTGAGCTAGACCCGGATGGCGGCGGAGACGCTTTTTTTACTATTGACGCCGATGGGTCCTTTGCCCAAAGTGGTGGGGCGGCGGCCATCAGCGGCAACGCAGAGAGCGCACAGGCCATGACGGCACAACTGCAAACGGTCAGCCCAGAGCTTCCCCTCGACCAAGCCTTGGGCACGGCGTTGGAAGTGTGGGGGTTGGGCCGGCTGACCCTCGATGTCCGCGATGGAGAGGTGCCCAGTGCGGAGGCGGTGCGCGATTTTCTCAAGGGCGGCTTGCAAGAGCTAACAGTCGAGGCCGCAGTGCTCGACCGCGACCGCATCGCCAAGTCGAAGTTCCGCCTGCTCAGCGCGGAACAACTAGCCGAGCCACTCGCTTCCTACTTCGAGGTCTAGTATGGAAGGTCGCATTTACGGGCTGGAAACCGAGTTCGGCTGTCTGCCGCCGGCTTCAGATCCCTTTTTGAGTCCCGATTTCGTGTCGATAAAGGCCAAGGACTGCGTGTTCTACCGCGATGGCTTGGGCATTGTCGATATGCACTATCGGGGTCGCGACGAGCCGCCCGGCAACGGCGGCTTTCTCTTCAACGGCGGACGCGTGTACATCGACATGGGCCACGTCGAATACGCCACTCCAGAATGTACCGGGCTTTTTGATTTGGTGGCTGCCGACCGAGCTGGCGAGCGGTTGGTACAGCGTGCGCTAGATCAGCTTGGCTTGGCCGATAGCGCGGCCTTTTTCAAGAACAATATCGACCACTACACAGGGGCTACGTTTGGCTGCCACGAAAACTATCTCGTGCGGCGGGAGGTGCCGTTTTCGCAAGTGCTGCTGCCGACCATGCTGCCCTTTTTCGTCACCCGCCAGATATTCGCCGGTGCTGGT
>JAJDYK010000313.1 GCA_022825185.1 Candidatus Latescibacterota bacterium
GCGCGAGGTGTTGCGCGAGGACTTGGGCGGCACCTATGGGGTCTGGGTCAGCAGCAGCGGCTCGCACTACCCGGACGAGAAGTATCGCATCTCCATCTCCTTCGGCAGCGATCCCGACCGCGTCGAGGAACTGACGCAGGTGATCTTCGAGCAGATCGACAGCCTAAAAACCGTCGGCACCACCGACCTTTATGTCGATAAGGTCAAGGAAATGCGCAAACGCCAGCGCGAAACAGACCTCAAGGAGAACAGCTTCTGGGTTGGGTCGCTGGCGTCGCTCGACTTCAACGGGGTCGATCCGCGGCTGCTGGTTCAGTATCCAGCGTTGGTCGATTCACTGACGGTGGAGGCTGTGCAGCAGTCAGCGCAGAAGTATTTCAACATGGATCGCTACGTGCGGGTGGTGCTTTATCCGGAGGAGGGGGAAGAATCGGAGGGAGAGTAGCGCTACGCGGTATCGTATATTCTGTCGCCGTCGGCCCAAGCTGGTTTGGTTGGGCCGACAGTGCAGTGGAATTAGACAGGAGCTTACGAAGGCCAGAATCGCAACGCGATATTCAGCAGAGCTAAACCAGAAGTCATCGCGATAAGGAACACCCGGAAGCTGCCCTTGAGCTCGGCAATCTCAGCCCTTAACTCAGCAAGGTCTGCTTTAGTAGCGAGATGGTCGCACACGCCTTCAAGCCTTGCTAGGCGTTCTTCAATCGTTGGAGGAGCAGTAGCCATTGTCGTTGATCTCCTTTTGTTGGGGTTGGGCTGTATGTGAACATACAGGACGAGATAGAACCGCGTCAATAAAAAGGACGCCGCATCAAATGTTGAGCTTCTTAACATGTCATCGGCGTCTTCACTCACAATAGAAACCCATCCTACATTAACCGATCGGCCAACGCCTGTAATTGCCCCTCGTCAGGATTCGGCCCGACCAACGCGATCTCTGCATTCCCCTCGCCCTTTATTGCAACCGCAACCTGCTTCGACCGCACGCCCTCAACCACGATCTCCCGCACCGCCGCTCGCGCCTTCGCTTCGACGCCGCTGCCGAGAAAAACCTTCGCCGAAACCTCGCCCATCGAATCCTTGCGCGCCCCCTTTTCAAAATACTTTCGCTTCTTTCGCTCGTCGCTCCGTTTGAACACCACGCCCGCCACCCCTTCCAACACCATCAGCAAATCATCCGTATCCCGACCCGACAAATAGAGTATCATCAGTCCACCACCGATCCGTCGGCTTGAAAACTCCCCTTGTTTTCCCACACTTCGACGTCAACCCAACCCGTCTGCGCCCGATCCGCAGCGACCCGCTGCTTTAAGGTAGCACTGCAACGGAAGCCAGCCGCAGTCAGAGCAGCAGCTTTGGGCTGCAACCCAGCGTCACAATAGGCCAAGCACATGTGGCTCTCCGGTAGCTCTAGCGCCTGAAGCAAGGCGGCCCCCTCGTCCCAAAAGGCCGGATGGCAATACAGGTCAACCAAGCAGGCATCGGGCCACAGCGGATGGTCGGACCACATGGCCCAGCCCACTACGGCGCGGGTTTCCTGTTGCACCAGAGCCAGCGCACGGGGCGGAAGGCCGTCTGCGTCGCGTTCCAAACAGTCCTGCAGCAAGGGCAGCAAAGGCCCCTCGGTGGAGCGGCGACCCCACATACCCAAGCCAGCGCCGCGCACAACGCCGGGAAAAGCACCCAAAAACAGAGGGATCGAAACAGGCCAGTGCAGCCAGCCAACCGGTTCTATAGCCGTATAACCCGGCGCGAAATAATCCCCCTCGAATTCGTCTTGCGAAGTGCTGTAATAGTCCATATAACCACTTTCCGGCTCGACCCCGGCAAAGCCATTAACCCGATAAATGTGATAGGGCGGCGTATCGTAACCCGTGCCCAAGAACAGGGCTTGGCCGCCGCGCTGCCTAAAATGTTCCATGAGACAGGCCATCAGTTGCATGGCAGCTCCTTGGCGGCGGTCTTCGGGGCGGGTGTACACGTGGCCGAGCAGCCCCACGCCTCGGTATTCAATGGTCATTATATTGGCAAAGGGAACACCATCGCGGTGCAGCAGGTAAAAGAAGACATCGAGACCAGTCTCGATGCGCAGCACCTGTTCGTTGCCCCAGCGCCAAGACGGACCTTTGTGACTCAATAGGGTTTCGACGCGTTCGGCCCAGTCGAGATCAGGGCCTTGCACGACGCCGGCTTGTATGACTTCACCGGATTTGAGCGTGATGCGGTCTAACGGTTGGTACATGTCAGGTCTTTGCCTCGTTCTTAGCTCTTGTCAACCGCTTACGTACTAACCTCCACTCCGCCCCCCATACAAATCCCGCACCCGGCTCACCACCACGGCCAACAGGATAATCGACCCCAAAAACGCCTGTTCGTAATAGACGTTGGCCTCCAGCATCACCAAGCCGTTTTTGATGAGGACGATGATAACCGCCCCTAACAGCAGGCCCAGCGCCGAGATGCGCCCGCCCGCCAGCCCCGTCCCCCCGACAATAGCCACCGCAAAGCTGGTAATCAGCCAGTCTTTACCCGTCGCCGGTTGCGCCGAGCCCATCCGCGAGACCCACAACACCGCAGCCAGCGCCCCCACACCACCCGACAGCACATGCGACAGCAAAATCATCCGATCGGTCTTGATCCCCGCCAGCCGAGCCGCCTCCTGATTCCCCCCGGTCGCCAACAGCCGCCGCCCGAAAACCGTGTGCCGAAATGCGTAGTGCGTCGCCAGCAGCACCAGCCCCATCGTCCAGAACAAATTCGACAGCCCCAAAAACTTCTGCCGCCCCAAAAACGTAAATTCCCGAGGAATGTCCGTGTAGGCATAGCCTTCGGAAAACCCATGCACTAGCCCTGTAAAGACAAAAAGCGTGGCCAGCGTGGCGATAAAGGAATTGATCTGCAACCGCGTGATGATGACGCCGTTGACCCACCCAGCCGCTCCCCCAATCCCCAGCGCCACCAACGCCGCTAACCACCCTGGCAAACCCAACACCTGAATGCAGTACCCAGTGGTAATGGTCGCCAAGCCGCCGATGGCCCCCACGGACAGATTCATCCCCCCGGCGACCAGTACCAGCGCCTGAGCCAACGCCACCAACACGGAGAACGCAACGATCCGGGAGATGTTGAAGAGGTTGTACGCCGACAGAAAGCTCTCCGAGCTGAGCGCACATCCCACAAACAGCAACCCCGCCGACAAGGCGATCCCCGCGTCATTGTGCCGCATGAGTCTGCGTAGGTATTCCATAGTCAATTCAGATGAAGGCCGATGCGGCGGCTTACCTCATCGTAGCTCAAGCCCTGCTCGTGGATCTCGGCGATCTCGTGGACAACCTGCTTGTCTTTAAAGACGAGAATCCGCCCCGCCAAGCCGATGATCTCCGGCATGTCCGACGAGATCAAAATGATGGCCTTGCCTTCTTTAGCCGCCAAGTCCCAGAGCAAGCGATGGATCTGTGCCTTGGCTTGGATATCCACCCCGACGGTCGGCTCATCGACGATCAGGATGTCGCAGCCGGCGGCCAGCCACTTGCCCAAGCTGACTTTCTGCTGATTGCCGCCGCTGAGGTTGTTTACCTCCTGCTCCAAACCCGTCGTGCGAATATCCAGCGCCGCGACCAGCGCCTGTGCGGCTTGAGTCTCCGCCCGGTCGTCAATCCGGCGCGTGAACTTGCCGACGATCCGCTCCCATATGGTAATGCCTAAATTGGTCCGCACGGCTGATTCCAGTAGTAGGCCCTCTTCTTTGCGGTTTTCGGTTACGTAGCCCATGCTGTACTTGTACAGGCTGTCGGCCACCGAGCCGATCCGCGCTTTGGCTCCGTGGATATAGACGGCACCGCGCTCGGCCTGCTCAGCCCCGACCAACAGCCGCGCCAACTCGGTGCGCCCGGCTCCCACCAAGCCGTACAAACCCAAAATCTCGCCAGCGTAGAGCGAAAAGCTCACCTCGTGCGCCCGGTCAGGTGCATACAACTCCTCAACCCTGAGCACCTCCCGCGTCCGATCCACCGCTGGCATACCAAACGAAGCCGTCTCCGCCCGCCGGCCGATCATCATCTCGATCAACTCGGCGCGCGGCAGCCCGGCCAACTCCCTCGTGCCCACATGTCGCCCGTCCCGCAATACGCTGACTTGGTCGCCGATCTGATAGACCTCGTCGAACTTGTGCGAGACAAAGACGATGGCCACGCCCGCCTCCTGCAACTGGCGCAAAATGCCAAACAAGCGGGCCGCTTCGTGCTCGGTAAGCGACGACGTCGGCTCGTCTAATAGCAAGACTCGCGCCTCGGCCGACAGCACCCGGGCGATCTGCACGAGTTGCTTGTGCGCCGCGCTTAAATCGCCAATGGGCGCTTGCGGGTCAATGTCCAACCCGACCCGCGCCATCGCCGCCCGCGCCTGATCGTCGAGCCGCGGCCAGTCGAGACGGCCCCAGCGGCTGAAGCCGTCTAACTTGTCGAGCATGATGTTCTCGGCGACGCTGGCCTCGGCCACCACTTGGATCTCCTGATGGACCAAGCCAATGCCGCGGTCGAGGCAATCGCGGCAGTTGCGCACGCGCAGCGGCGCACCGTCGAAGAGCATCTGCCCAGCGTCGGGCTGGTATATCCCGGTGACAATTTTGAGCAGGGTGCTCTTACCCGCGCCGTTCTCGCCGACTAAGGCGTGGATCTGGCCCGGTTGGAATGAGAGCGACACATCGTCCAGTGCCCGGACGCCGGGGAAGCGCTTGCTGATGGATTGCAGTTCGAGCACGAATCAGCGGGGCGGGCTGAGATATTTGGTCTCCAACTCGCCCATAATCTGCGTGGTGATGGCCCTGACTTCGTCCTCGAAGGTATCGACGTTATCCTTAGTCACCAGCACCGTGCCCGAGTTGATGAAGTAGCGGTCGGGATTGGCCTGCCAGCCGTCGAGCAGATAGTTCAGGAGAGCGCACGTGATATAGCCGTGGCCGTAGGGATTCTGCGAGACGGTCGCGTCGATGGCCCCCTCGCGGATCGCGTCGAGCACCACCGAGTCCGTGTCGATGCCGACGAAGTGGATGCGCTTGTTATCTGGGGTTTGGTTCCACTCCGACAGAATGATCGCCGCGGCCACGGTCGGCGTGTACCCCGTACAAATCACGCCGTCGATCTCCTCGATCCGAGCCGAAAGCGCGTCTTGGATTTTGGCCGTGCTGGTCTCAATCGACTCCATGCCGGCGATTTCCTGGATTATCTGTACCTCTGGGTATTTGGCCACCGCCGCTTCGACGCCTTCTTTGCGCAGGATGGTATTGGGGTCTTCGACCAGTTCGAGCACGTTGAGGATGTTGCCCTTGCCGCCCATAAAGCCGATCAGCGCCTCAGTCGCCTCCATCGCCGCCTGCTTGACATCGGTCGCCACGCAAAACGACGCGGGCGTCGGCAGCGTCGTCGGCGCTCCATAGCTTACTACATAGGCCCCGTTTTGCACCAATTCCTCGTAAAGTCCGTTGGCGGCGCTGGCGTCGGCTGGGTAGAGCGAGAAGCCCTTGTAGCCCTGAGCTGCCAGCGGCTCAACGTTGGCGTTTTCGTTGTCCTGGGTCCAGTTTTGGCCGATCTGGCGCTTGATCTTGATCCCGGTGTCGCGCTCGTAACCGATCACCCCTTTTTGCACCTCTTCGACATAGGGGTGGACCATCAGGGCGTACCAGACGATTCTCTTCTCCGTGGGCTTGTCGCCCGATTCGCTGGATCCACCGCAGCCAGCGACAACGAGCGCAGCGGCCCAAATTAGTAACAGGCGCATGTAGGCTCTCCTTTCGGCCTTTCAATATAACCATCCCCACACCTCTTGAGCCAATCCCCGCTTGGCCTACTTACGCTATCTAAACCCGCACTCAGAAGATGAGAGTACCTAACGGGTCGCCCAACGGGTCTCGCAATCGGCAATTTGCTCGGCTGAGAGCGCGCGGGGGAACACTTTGACTTGCTTAGGAGCTACGAGGCGGACATTGGGCTGGAAGCACTCTACATAACCGTCCGGCGGCGTGCGCTCGTGGGCCATCATGCGCTCGGCGGTCGGCTCAGGGGGCGTGCGGGCGATGACGTAGTCGTTGAGGCCGTGAACGTCGAGGATGTTGATGTGCGGCAAGCGCCAGGCCGGGATGCCGATGGCGGGAAAGAAAAAAACTGGATAGTCGGCCGCAGGCAGAAACTGACCCTCGGCACGCGGAGGAAACATCCCGGCGAGGAATTCCGCGTTGGCTTTGTGCTCTTGGTGGCGAATGCAGACGAAACGGTCGATGAGCCAAAATTGCAGCTCGTCAAAAGCAGCGGCATACCAGCGGAGCGGGGCGGGAAAGTGAGGAGCCACGGGCACTTTGAGTTGCAAAGTCTGGCCGCGGCTGGCGATGTGGTGGGTCTGGAACCAATGAATCCAAGGAACCGGCCAAGAGAGCACAACCGCGAGGCCGAGCGCCGCAAGCGCTTTTTTCGGTTGGATTCCCACGGCGTTTAGGCACCACGCAAAGGCGAGGTAGCACAAAGGCACCAAGTGCGCGTAAATCCGGTACTCAAAGTGGTCGCCACCGTAGAAAAACGTGTAGTATGCAGCGTGTCCGCACAGTGCGAGCGCGGCCAGCAGCCCATGCCAAGACGGCCCGAGCGCCTCCTTTTTTTTCCATAGCACATAGACCAAAAGCAGCCCCCACGTCCACAGGGCGTATTCGAGGACAAAAGAGAGCGCGTAGCGAAATCCGCTGGCCGGCCAAGCTCCGATGGCTTTGGCGTAATAAGTATTGGGCAGCCATTCGCCGTACAAGCTCTGACGCCAGACTAGGTGCAGCGGCACGGCCAGCATGGGCCAAGCTTGGACGAGCCGCCGAGCCGGATAGCAGCCAGTGCGCCAAGCCCAAAAAAGCGCGACCGCAGTGACACCGAGAAAAAGCAAGCCATCGGGGCGCGTCAGATAGATACCGGCGGCAGCAGCAGAAATAACTAAGGGCCATCTCCGGTGGCTAGGAGCAACAAAAGCGCAAGCCCAGGTCCAAGCGAGGACCGTGCAACCAAACAGCGCCGTTTCCAAGCCCGAACTGCTCCAAGCCAAGAAGGTGCGGTTGGTGACCACTGCGAGCAGCAAGAGGGCGAGAAAGGCCAAGCGATAGGGACGCAGCCCGGGCGACCAAGGCAAGCGCAGCAGCATCTGCGCAGCGATATACAGCGAACACAGGGCAAAGCACAAGGCGAGATAGTTGGCCGCTGCGGGGGGAGCGACATCCAAGACCTGCCAGACCCCATACAGCAGGACGATCCACAGAAAATTGGTGTAGCCTTCGACCGGGCGAAACGGAGGCGGGTTCCACACCAAGCCGTGGCCCAAATCCCAGTTGCTCACGTAGCGAAAGGAAATGTAGGCATCGTCCGTGAGGAACCAGTACAGCTTCCAGCCATAGCAGAGCGCGGCACCGGCCAACAGCAGGATCAGGGCGTAGAGCAGGCGTTCGCGCTGGTTCATCGTCCGCTGTCGAATACTTGGTCGGCGGCCAAGTCGTAGTAGTCGTCCCGCGCACCATCCGGCCAGCGGATTTCAAGATGCTCTATGCGGGCGCAAGTCCCCAAGCCAAAGTGGAGGCGCGGATCGCTGGCCGACAAGTAGCTGCCGCCAGCGGTGACGGTCCGCGTCTGCTGGTGGCCATCGCACCGCAGGCGGACGCGGACACCGGCCATTAAGCCCTCCACCAAGAGCCAATGAGAACGAGGCGGCAGGTCGTTGCGGTAGAGGGCCGCCGGACCGCTGGCGTGAGTGACCAACAAGTCGAGGTCGCCATCGGCGTCGTAGTCGCCATACGCTGCGCCACGCGAGACCGCAATCCGAGCAAAGGCCGGGCCAGCCGCCGCCGACACATCGCGGAACTGGCCGCCGCTGTTGGCGAAAAGCTGGTCAGGTTGGGCGTAGCGGAGGTCTTCTTCGAGGAGCTGAATCCGGTCCATTACATGCCCATTGGCGACGAAGAGGTCGAGGTCGGCGTCGTTGTCCGCGTCGAAAAACAGAGTGCCAAAGCCCAAGGGGCGCAGGCTTGGGTCGGCGAGGCCGATAGCATCCCCGCTATCGGTGAAGCGGAGCACTCCGTCGTTGCGGTAAAGCGTATTGCTCTCGCGCGAAAAGTTGGTGACAAAAAGATCCGGGTCGCCATCCGCATCAACGTCGCCAGCGGCCACGCCCATGCCGGCCTCGGCTTGGCCGTTGCCGTTGTACGCGGCCCCAGCGGCGAGCGCGATATCGACAAAGGTGCCGCCGTCGTTGCGGTAGAGCGCATTGCGGACCCCGTCATTGGCCACGTAGAGATCCAAATCGCCATCCGCGTCAATGTCGCCAGCCAGCGCCCCTAAGCCCTTGCCAAAGCGGTTGAAGACCCCCGCCTGTTCAGTGACATCGACAAAGGTAGCGCCATCGTTGCGGTAGAGCACATCTGGGACGCCATTGTAGCGGCGCGGGCTGCAATAGGTGCGCAGTGCGAAGGGAATTTTCAGCAGTTCTTTGCGCCGGCGCTTGGGGGTGATGGTGCCGCCGCAAACGCGGTTGTTGGCCGGATAGAAGTCGAGGTAATTGGCCGCGTAGAGGTCGAGATCGCCATCGTTATCGCAGTCGAAGAACAGGGCACTGGTACTCCAGCGCGGATCCCCCACGCCGGCTTTTTCGGTAACATCGACAAACGCGCCGCCGTCGTTGCGATAAAGAACGTTGGGACCGTAGTTGGTGACGTAGAGGTCTGGATCGCCATCCGCGTCAAAATCGCCGACGGCCACGCCCATGCCATAGCCAGTATCGCCCGCCCCGGCTGCCCCTTCTACCTCGCGAAACGTCCCGTCTCCCTCATTGCGGTAGAGTTTATTCCCCTTAGGTGAGTCGGTAGTGGCCGGGGCAACTTGATAGGCACTCTCATCCACTAGGCCCTTGAAGCTCAGACCGGGCCGGTAGTCCTTTTCCACCCAGTAGTGGGTCTCGTCGCGGTAGCTGAGATTGATCGGCGGGTACTGGCCGCGCAGATGCGACAAGTCGAACCCATCCACCAAGTAGATGTCGAGCCAGCCATCTTGGTCGTAGTCGAGAAAAGCCCCGCCTGCTCCCATGGTCTCAATGAGAAAGTAATCGCCCGCGGCACCGTTGGTGTAGGTAAAATCGAGACCCGCATCCTCGACCACCCGGAACGGACCGGGAACGGCCGGCGGTGCAGGCTCGCAGGCGGCGCAGATCACCAGTAGCAGCAATAGACGAGTCACTGGCGCAACCCTCGCCGTAGGACCAAACCGTAGAGCGCACACAACAGGGCCACATCGGCCATCCACAGCGCACCCACCCCATTGTACAACCGCCAGCTTGGGAACAAGGCAAAGCAGTACCCACTCGCCAGCACCGCCGAGCACACAACCGGTACCCGCCACAGCCAATGCTCTCGGACCTCGCCAAACGCCATCCACAACGCCGCTTGGCAAAAAGGCAAGAAGACGAAGTAATGGGGCCACGAAGTCTGCACCACAAACGGCAAGGCGAGAAATAGCGCCGCCGCGGATAGCGCCTCCCGATGCGCGATTTCTCGCTTGTGCAACCACCACACCGCAACGCAGTTGGCGCAAAAGACTAGCACACCTGCAAGCCGCAGCACAGCGAGCGTCGATTCCCCGAGGCGATATCCCAGCGGCTGCCCCCAACGGTTGAGCACATGAACAAAATACTGGGTATTAAAATCGCGGAGGAGCCGGGCCGCCTCCGGCAGCGATTGTGCGGATGCGCGCTCGAAATACCACCAATCCCCAGGTCCCAACAACGCGGCTGGCAGCAGGCAATAAAATCCCAACAGGCCGATGCCGAAAGCCGCGAGGAAGCGCCTGTCGCGGCGGATAAGAAAATAGACGACAAATGCGCCGGGATAGTACTTGATGCAGGTGACCAGCGCCAACGCGATCCCCCCTAGCGCGCTCCGGCTCTGCTGGTGCAGCGCAAACGCCGCCACAATGCCAAGCGTCATCAACACGCTGACCTGCCCCCATTTGAAATTGTGCAACAAGGGAAAGGAAGCCAGCAGCAGCAACAAATAAACCATCATGCCCCGCGCGGAGAGGCCGAGCAAATAGCGACCCGATATGTAATAGAACGCAACTGCCCACCCCACCTGCAAAAACCCCCACAAAACAGTCGCCGCCGCCAGCGGCAAGAGCGCCACAAGGCTCAGCCCCAACGCAAAAAACGAGGTATAGTAGTATCCCCGAACGGGCCACTTTTCGGCAAAAAGCACCTCGCCCATCGGATAGTAGAAGCGCCGAAAATCGCCAAAGAGCTGCTCGCCGTGGTCGATGGCGTTGACAAACCCATCAATCGATCCCCACAGCAGCCAATAGCTGCCAAGAATCAACCCGGCCCCCAGCAGGCCCAGCCCACAACTCCGGTGCGGCTCTTGGTCAAAACCAAGCAAAACGTCCCCTTTTCTATCGCGTCTTATCGCGCGCTCAACTGACTGGCGGCCCCCAGCGGATATAGGTATTTTGAGGCACAAACCACGAAGATATAAGATACCAATAAATTGTCCGAACATCCCTTTTTGGCATGGCGCATCGGCCTCATTTGCCTTCTAACGGCCTGCGCCCCAGCGGAGCAGAGCCTACCCCGCGTTCACTTTGTGGAAGTAGCCCAACCAGCCGGTCTGACCCTACGCAATATCTGTGGCAGTCCAGACAAGCGCTACATTGTCGAGGCCAAGGGCGGCAGCCTCGCCGCCTTTGACTACGATCAAGACGGCGACCTCGACCTCTATATCGTCAACGGATCAACTCTCGAAGGCTTTCCGCCTGAGACCGCTCCCCGCAACGCCCTCTACCAAAATGCCGGTGATGCAACTTTCCAAGATGTCGCCTCGGCTACGGGTGTCGATGACGCGTCTTGGGGCATGGGCGCGGTGGCCGCCGACTACGACAACGACGGCGACCCGGACCTCTATGTCACCAACTATGGTGCCAATCGCTTCTATCAGAACGCTGGCAACGGCACCTTCACCGACCATGCCCCTCTGGCCGGCCTCGACGATGCCCGCTGGAGTACGGGCGCCGCGTGGAGCGACTACGACAACGACGGCGACCTCGACCTCTACGTGGCGAATTACATCGACTTTGAGGTCAATTTCATCCCCGAGGGAGCCGATGCGGGAATGTGGCGCGGCCTGAACGTCATGTACGGCCCCCGCGGACTGGTCGGCGCAGCCGATGCGTTTTATCGCAACGAAGGCGACGGCACCTTCACCGATGTTACCCAAGCAGCCGGCGTCACCGATCGCTACAAGCGCTATGGCTTTACCCCGCTCTTTAGCGACTTCGACCGCGACGGCGACCCAGATATCTTCGTCGCCAACGACGCAGGTCCCAATATGTTCTACCGCAATCAGGGCAATGGCACCTTTGCCGAGGAAGCGCTGGAAGCAGCCGTGGCCTTGCTCGAAAGCGGCGATGCCCAGGCGTGTATGGGCGCGGCGTCGGCCGATTACGACAACGATGGCGACTTCGACCTCTACGTCACCAACTTCGCCCTCGACTACAATACTCTCTACCAAAACGATGGGCGCGGTTTCTTCAAGGACGTCTCCGCCACCGCTGGCCTCATCTATCCCACCTGGCCCTTTGTCGGCTGGGGCACGGGCTTTGCCGACTTTGACAACGACGGCTGGCAAGACCTCTTCGTGGCCAATGGTCACGTCTATCCCCAAGTCGGGCAGCTCGAGCGCGGGGCCTCCTATAAACAAAAAAACCAACTCTTTCTCAATGCGGGCAACGGGCGTTTCAAAGAAGCCACCGAGGCAGCCGGGCCGGGTTTTGCCATTGAGGAATCGAGTCGCGGTGCCGTCCTAGCCGACTTCGACAACGATGGCGACATCGACATTGCCGTCCACAACCTCGACTCGACACCCTCGCTTTTGCGCAACGATTCACCGGCTAGCAATCACTGGCTCATCGTCCGCATCCAAGGCGTACAAAGCAACCGCGATGGGATCGGTGCTATCGTCACCGTCGAAACCAGCGCCGGTACCCAAGTCCGCGAAATCCGCGCTGGTAGCAGTTTTCTGGCCCAGGATGATATGCGCGCTCACTTCGGCTTGGGCGGAGAACGCGTGGTACAACGTCTCGCAGTACATTGGCCCAGCGGTCAGGTTGACCGCTTCGCCGACATCCAAGCGGACCGCATCCTCACGGTGCGCGAGGGGCAGGGCCTTTCCCCCTGACCCTTGCGAGGAATTTTCCCGCCAATTTATTTCGAGCCTATGTTCCGCGCCCTGCTTATCCTAACTCTAGCCCTATCCGCCTGTAGCCGCGTCCCCGAGTCGCTGACCGTCGAACTAGCCCCTAACGTAGCGATGGAGTTCGCCTACATCCCGCCCGGCACCTTCGCCATGGGCGCGGCTCCGGGCGAGGAGGGCCCGCTCGACGACAGCGAGACCCCCCAACACCAAGTCGAACTATCGCGCGGATTCTACCTCGCCAAATACGAGCTTACTCAGGCCCAGTGGCGCGCCGTCATCGGCACCCAGCCGTGGCGGCGGCGTCAGTACGTCAAAGAAGGAGCGCAACACCCGGCCACTTACATCTCGTGGATCGAAGCCGCACATTTCATCCAGCGGCTCAATAAAAAGGCCGGCAAAACGCTCTACCGCTTCCCCACTGAAGCCGAATGGGAATACGCCTGCCGCGCCGGGACCACCACGCGCTGGTTCTCCGGCGACGACGAGCAAACACTGACCGACTACGCCTGGGTCAGCGGCAACTCCTGGGCCATCGGCGAGAAATACCCCCACCCTGTCGGCCAAAAAGCACCCAACGCTTGGGGACTCTACGATATGCACGGCAATGTCTGGGAGTGGGTCGCCGACTGGGAGGGGCCATACGACGCGGAGCAACAAATCGATCCCCAAGGCCCTGCCGCGGGCGAGCGCCGCGTCGGCCGCGGTGGCTCCTTTGGCACCCTAGGACTGGGCGGACGTTCGGCCTCGCGCTTTTTTAGTCCGCCCGATGCCCGCAGCCCCGATGTAGGAGTCCGCATCGCCCGCGAAGTCACAGCCGATTAATAGCGTCGATTTTTGAGAATCAATACCGACGGCCCCCGCCGCCAACGCGCTTCTAGCTCAGCCGACACATTGGACCAACCCATGGCAAAGGAGCCGAGGACGATATCTTCGTCGCCGTCGAGGTCCACATCGCCCACATCCATCGTCAGCCAGCGGCCCGCCAGCACCTCGTCGAACGTCGTGGGCACAAACTGCATACCGCCCTCGTTGCGCAAGTACACGAAGGCTTCTGCGGGCGCGTCAGCGTAATCGGCGAAAAAGCCGATCGCAGCTATATCGAAATCTCCATCTCCGTCGAAGTCAGCGGCCTGTGCCTTGTAGGCCCCGTTGAGCGGAAAGAAATAGGCCTCTGTGAAGCGGTTGCGGCCGTCGTTGAGATAGAGCCGGACTCCGTGGTACGGTTTGAGTAGCAGCGCGTAGTCGGCGTTGTCGCCATTGGCCGTGAGCAGATCGAGATCCCCATCTCCGTCAAAATCCACCAGACTCAGATGCGCCGCCCCATAGGAAGGCGGCCACTGCACCACATAGGACTCCGCAAAGGTGCCGTCGCCGCGATTGTAATAAATAAACACACCCTCGCGCGCTTGCCCCATTAAGGCGATGATGTCCGGGCGGCCGTCGCCATTGAAATCGCGCACGTAGTGGCTGATCGCCCCGGGGTACTGATTGAGCCAGCGCTCCTCGTAGCCCCCGTCTTCCTTGGCAATAAAATAGGACAGATGACCCAACAAGTTGCCGAACTCGGAGACGACGATCTCCTCCACCCCGTCGCCGTCCAGATCGGCAAACGACGTAGCAACCGGCCGCGACAAATCCCTCAGCACCCGTTTGCCGACCTGCAGAAAGGCATCGCCCTCCTTGGCCACGGCCATCAACTGGCCTTGCGGATCGTCTGACGGGAACGGCGAGCCGATTGAGGTGACCCAGATAGTCCCTTCGCGCCAGTCGATATCAGTCGGAGTCAGGTTGAGCCTCAGCTTCTGCACGAGCTGACCCTGATCATCGAGAATCGCTACCGAGCGCTCGCGCGAGTCCCCTGCGTAAATTCGCCCCTCATGGATCGCCACGAGCGTGGTAAAGGGACTTTCGACGCGATACTCTGGTATCAAGACGTCAAATTGATCCAAGTCGCGGCCGATCGCGGTCCGCACACCTTGGGGCAAGGGCTGTTCCGGCGCGGCCTGCAGATAGTATTCGACAATCGGTGCCCAAACCTCCACCGGGATCAACGGCTCTTGGGGATAGATGCCCGGCGACTCGTCCTCCCGCTGATACTTCTTAGGCGGCAAGCCCGCCAGTTCCTGCGGCAAACCGAGGATTTTGGCCAAGGTCGGCAGCACCCACTCGCGCAACGTCGTCCGGTCCAGCAAATCAGGCTCGGCGAAGACGTGGCAACTCTGGCAGTACAACTTGGCCAGACGGCGGCCCTCGCTATCGGTGGAATCGGGCGGCTGGAAGTGAAGGGCGTGGATCAGTTCGAGATCAATGGCAGCAGGTGGCGGCGCGGAGTCTGTGTCCGGTTCTTGGCAGCCGCATAGCACGAGGATCAGACAGACTATCCGCGTCAGAGCCGTCATCGTCAGTAGGCTACGGCAATAGTATGCAAGACCTCCCCGGCCCCGACGTGTGCCCCTTGGGTATCGGTATCCACCCGCAGGCGCACCACATACACTCCCGGTGCGACCACCGCCCCTGACTCATCCCGACCATCCCACCCAACTCCGTACGCCCCTGTACTCACCCCGCGCTGCTCGACCAACTGCCGCACCAGCCGACCGCTCAAATCGTAGATCAGCACCTCCACCGGACTGTCGTCGCCTACTTTGATTACCTTGAAGTGAAACGACGCTTGGTCGTTGACCCCATCTCCATTGGGGGTGAAGACCTCCGGTATCACCACATCCTCCAGCAAGGATCGACTCTGCACGGCACCCCTCAAGGTCGTGGTATTGCTGAGTATCGCCCCTACTGCGTCGCCCGGATCAACCCGCTGCCAATCCCATTCCTCCGAAGTGCTGTTCTGCAGCGACGCCTGCAACACCGCTCCAGCCGAAAAAAGCGCCGTGGTAAAATCCAGCCGCAACATCTCGACCCCTGACTCCGGGCTGATAGGCGGAAAGGTCAAGCGCAGGCTGTCGCCGCCCGTCGCCACCACCTCGACATCGGCTATCGCCAGCCCGTCCATATCGCGGCCGGCCAGCACCTCGCCCTCACCGGCGTACAGATCATCGAACCCAAGCGTCATGTCCGCCGGTGCCACCAGCAGAAGCTCGTCGAAACCGGGATCGCGGGAG
>JAJDYK010000256.1 GCA_022825185.1 Candidatus Latescibacterota bacterium
CCGCGACTTTGCCCTCTTCGTCGGTGCCGGGTTTCCAGATTTTGCGATAGACCACGATACCTGGTTTGGCCGCATAGACGCTGGTGCGTTCGTAGTCGCGGCGCGCCCTTTCGTAGCGCTCCTGCCGGCGGGCGATTCTCAACTCGTGATTGAGAAAATCCACGCGGTTGATCACTTCTTGGGCTATGGACTCTTGGTGCGCTTCCGCCACAGCGCGCCGGGCCTTCGCCAAATTGATGCGCCCTTGCTCTTGGTCGATGGTCGAGGCGAACTGTTGGCGTTCTTGGTTGAGCGCGACGAGTTTGAGCTCGGCTTGGCGCTGCTGGATCTGGCGCTTGATGTCGGCTAGGCGTTGCTCGCGTTCGGCTTTGGCCTTGACAAAGTCCGAATGGGCCTCTTCGAACTGGCCCTCGCGGTCGAGCATTTCTCGTTCAAACTCGGCCGGGTCGAACTGGAGGATCAAGTCGCCGACATCCACTTGCTCCCCTTCGGGCCAGAGGTGGACGATTTTGAGCCGCCCGCCGATTCGCGGCGACACCACGAGTTCGCCGCTGGCTGCCCGCACCTCGCCACCCTCAAAGTGCGTCACTGCAAAATCGCCGCGCACGACCTCGGCTGTGGGTAGGTCGGTCGGCGCACCTTGACAGGCGCAGAGTACGAGGGCGCAGAAAACCGCTCTCACTGGGCGACCTCCTCGGTGGGATGATCGCTTTCGATGCGGCCATCGCGGAAGCGGACGATGCGGCGGCTGCGGCGGGCGAGGTGCTCTTCGTGCGTTACGAGGAGGATGGTGTTACCCGCGGCGTGTACTTGGTCGAACAGGTCCATGATTTCGTCGCCGGTACGGGAGTCGAGGGCACCGGTCGGCTCGTCGGCGAGGATGATGGAAGGCTCGTTGACGAGGGCGCGCGCAATGGCCACGCGCTGCCGCTGGCCGCCGGACAGCTCGTTGGGCCGGTGCTCAATGCGCTCGGCCAAGCCCACGGAGTCTAGGGCGCGGGTGGCCCGCTCGCGGCGTTGGCGCGCTGGTAGGCCGCTGTAGATCAGCGGCAACTCGACATTGCCCAAGGCGTTGGCGCGCGGTAGGAGGTTAAAGGTTTGAAATACAAAGCCGATCTCCTGATTGCGGATCCGCGCTAAATCGTCGTCGTCCATTTCGCTGACGAGGGCGTTGCCGAGGGCGTAGCTACCCGAGGTGGGCACGTCGAGGCAGCCGAGGATGTTGAGCAAGGTGCTTTTGCCCGATCCCGACGGCCCCATGATGGCCACGTATTCGCCTGTGGTCACGCACAAATCCACCTCGCTTAGGGCGTGGACCGCAGTCGCTCCCATGTCGTAGATCTTGGTCAGGTTGCGTATTTCAATGATCGCGTCCATCGGCTTTTTCAACGGCTCGCACCTGCTTTCGTTCCAGCCATCCGGCCTCAGTCGCTGGCGGCTGGCGCACGCGCACGTAGCTCGCTCGCTCTTCCTCGATGAGCAGGACTGCACCCGCCTCAATGCGGCCTATCACTGGGGCACTAGGATCGGGGGCAGCGCGCAACACGCCGTCGGCAGGTGCGTACACCATGCGCTCGACAAAGCTGTCAACCGTGGCTTTGAACACGGCGATGGCGTCGCGGGCCAAGTCGCCGTGGGGCGCGACCCGCACGGCTGCTAGCTTGCTGTAACGCCAAGTGACGCCGGCACCTGCTCCGCTCTGGGCGCGGAGATGGGCCAGCTCGGGCACTGGAGCGGATGCCTTGGGGCCGGCTGTGGTAAAGACCGCGGTGACCAAGGTCTCGGTCTCGGGGTTGTAGGGGCTGGGTTGGGCCTGCCAGCGGAGCAGTTGGCCGTCTTCGTACGCTTGGAGGATATAGGCGCGGGTGAGTTCGTCGAAGCGGGCCACAATGCCCCGGTATTCGCACTCAGCGCGTTGCAAGCCGTCGATATCGAGGGCCATATCGCGCTCAACGCTTGGGTTGGGGGAGGGCAGCAAGACGAGGGCGGGAGCGAGCACCGTCTTGAAGATGCGGGCAGCTAACATGGCGTTGGGTATAATAAAGATGCTAGCTTAGCGGTGTATCCTTGTCAAGGAGGGGTGGGGATTAGGTTTAGGATAGCGGCGGTCGTATCTTACGGACGTTACGCAGTAGGGGGCGGTTTGCAAACCGCCCCCTACTAGTTGTTGCGGGAATGCCCCCACCAAATGGAAAGTATGAGTATGAACGACCTATCCTTTGAGCACGTGCTGAGCAGCCAGTACACGGTCTTTGATGGGCTGGCTGGGATGCACGTGGAAGACATCTACCAAGATCGCCAGGGCTTCCTCTGGATCGCCACGGCCGACGGCGGTGTCAGCCGATTCGACAGCGCCCGGTTTGATACGTTTGGCCTTAAGGACGGCCTGCCCAATCTGACGGTCATGGCCATTGCCGAGGATGCGGATGGGCGGCTTTTGTTCGGCACGTTTGGTGGGGGGATTGCCGCGTACGACGGGCGTGGCTTTCAGGTGTACACCACCGAGCACGGCCTGCCTTCCAACGAGATCGTGGGTCTGCAAGTTCAGCCGGATGGCTCGATTCTGGCGTTGACCGGCGCGGGCGTGGCGTGGTTTGCCGAGGGGCGTTGTATAAGGAGCATAACCGATGTTGGCGGCCAACCGTTGGGGCGAGTGCACGACATGGCTACTGACGCGGCTGGTACCACTTGGCTGGCAACGGTGAGCCGAGGCATCCTCAGCTTGGATGGACGGTGTATAGGTCTCGGCGAAGGGGCAGGCCAATGGCCTTGGAAATTCGCCCAAGATCCCTCCGGCCATCTGTGGATCACCTTCCATTACACTGGTAGAGGAGTCTTAATCGGCCGCTATGATCCACAGGACCAACATCTCGCCTTCACTAACGTGGGCAAGGGCGACGAGGGGGTGGTACAGCACGGGACGCGGCATGTGCGGACTGACGAGCGGGGTTGGCTCTGGCTGACCCACTGCGGCGTGATGGTACACGATGGTCAGGAGTGGCAGTCCTTTTCTGCCTCTTTGCCGGATATTGACTTTTCGGGTACGCGCCTGACATACGAGGATCGCGAGGGCAATATCTGGATCGGGCTTTGGGGAGGCGGGCTGATTTTTTGCGACCCGACTAGCATCCGTCGCTACACGGAAGCCGACGGCCTACCCGACCGCGAGATTCGCTGCTTGGGCGAAGATCGCGAGGGACAAATGTGGATTGGCACGATGGGGGGCATGGCCTGCATGGAGGAGGGCCAAATTCGCCCAGTTAAGACGGGGGAGATCGTCTCGGCGATAGTGGTAGATGGCTTGGGTCAGGTCTGGAGTGGTGGGAACGCGGGCAAGGTGTATAAATGGGAGGGGCAAACGCCACAAGCGATCTCGGTGGCCGAAGAGACCCATCCCGAAGAAATCGCCGGGCTATGCGAAGATGGGCAAGGGCGTATCTGGGTCGGCACGTCCGAGAGCCGCTTCGGCTGGATAGAGGAAAATCGCTTTATCCCTCTTGAATGCGGTACCGCGCTGCAAGGCCAAGACGGGGTATTCTGGGTCGGAGCACTGCTGCAAGACGAAGACGGGGTATTCTGGCTCGGCTCATACGGAATAGTACCGGCACTCTACTGTTACGAGGATGGTCGTTTCCGCCCGGCGGATATAGCCGAAGCAGAGTCCATTGCCTATGTCTATGTTTTGTGGGAGTACCAAAACACCCTGTGGGTGGGCACAGCCAAAGGGCTTTTCACTCTTGATCTCTCGTCGCGGCAGGTGCGCCACTTTACTGCCGAGCAGTTTGGGCTGTCGGCCAATGGCATCTTGGCGCTGACCGCCGATTCGCAGGGCAACATCTGGATGGGCACCAGCGGCGGTGGAGCTCTTCGCTACGACGGCCAGACCTTCCAGAGCATCCGCTTGGGGCCATCTGCCCTCGAAAACAAGGTCGAAGCCGTCCTGTGCGACCATCGCGGTCGGCTGTGGTTTGGCACGCGGGCGGGGCTGGTCGCCTACCAGCCGGGACACACACCGCCGCGCTTGGTGATTCGCGAGGTCATGGCCGGCACGCTCTTGGCCGCGCCCGAAGCTGTATCCTGCCCCGAGAGCACGCCTGAGATCCGCATTCACTTCCAAAGCATCAGCTTCCGCACGGGCACGGGTCAGATGCGCTACAGTCACCGTCTATTAGGCCACGGTCCGACGGAATCGTGGAGTGCGTTTACGGCTGCCAGTACGGTCGCATACAGTGCCTTGCCGGTGGGCGAGTATGGCTTTGAGGTGCGGACGATGGACCGCGATGGCCTACTGTCCGAGGTGGCGAGTGTGGAGATTCGAGTCCTCCCCGACGCCAAAACTGAACGCATCCACGCCCTCGAAAGCGTCCTGCGAGCTACCGACCATGTGGTGCATAGCCAGAGTTGGGCGATGCGCCAAGTGATGGAGCAGACCGTGCGCGTCGCCGAGACGGCGATGACCGTGCTGGTGCTAGGCGAGACCGGCACGGGCAAGGGCTTACTGGCGCAGACCATCCACGAGACAAGCACTCGCCGCAAGCGACCCTTTATCCGCGTCAATTGCGGGGCGCTGCCGGCCGGGTTGGTCGAAAGCGAGTTGTTCGGCCACGAGAAAGGGGCCTTTACCGGGGCCGATAGCCGTCAGCTTGGCCGCTTTGAACTGGCTGACGGTGGCACGCTCTTTCTGGACGAGATCGGCGATTTGCCGTTGGAGTCTCAGCGGGTGCTGCTGCACATCTTGGAGGAGAATGCCCTGACTCGCGTCGGTGGTAAGCAGCCTGTAAGCGTGGACGTGCGGGTGATTGCGGCGACCAACCGCGATCTGCGACAGGCCATTCAGGAAGGTACGTTCCGCGAAGACCTGTTCTATCGCCTGAGCGTTTTCACGCTAGAGCTTCCGCCGCTGCGGCAACGGCAAGAGGATATCCCGGCGTTGGCAGCGCATTTTGCCGAGCGATATGCCCAGCACCTGCGGCGTCCGGTGCCGACGCTAGACGAGGGGGTGGTTGCACACTTGCAGGGGTATGCTTGGCCGGGGAATGTGCGGGAGTTGGAGCACCTGATCAACAGGGCGGTTTTGCTATGCGAGGACGAGGTGATCCGCGTTGGTGATTTGCTGCTGCCGTCGGTTGGTCGGCGGGCTGGAGATGCGGTGCCACCAGCGCCAGCGGCTGGCGAGGGCCTGGACGAAAAGCAGCAGCTTGTGGAAGCGTTGCAAGCGACCAACTGGATGATCTATGGCGAGCGGGGTGCGGCGCGCTTGTTGGGCATGAACCCGGAGAAGCTACGCTACCGCATGCGGAAATACGGGTTGCGCCGACCGAAGACGTCGTAGGCGGCCAACACGGAAAGTCGTGGAAAAACACGGAAAGTCGTGCATTTTCCACGGAAAATCGTGTAAAATTTTGTGCCGACGGCTGAGGTCGCACTTCGTAAAAAGACTCATCTCACATTTTAAGTGTCATGTTTTTCAATCCTTTAGGGTATTCCTAAAGGATTTTTTGTCGGTGGCCGAATTTTTGGCACGAAATGTGCAGGCATATAGATCTACCGTTAGCAGTACATTCTATTCATACACCTTCTGCAAGGAGCCACATTATGAATTATCGATCCCTACTGATCGTCTGCTTGGCAACGCTGGGGCTGGCCGTCGCTGGCTGGGGGCAAGCCGACGGTAAAATTGCATTTATCTCCAGACACGAGGGGAGTTCTGACGTGTGGATTATGAATGCGGATGGTAGCGTCCCCGTCAACTTAACCCCAGGCCGACATCTGCAGTGCGTTAGCCCGGCTTGGTCTCCAGATGGCACGAAGATCGCCTATCTCGCCTTTGACGATTTTTTCGATTCCGATGGTGCCCTCTGGGTAGATTATTCCCAAGGTGCCATCTGGGTGATGGACGCCGATGGCGGCAATCCGCAACAAGTGGGATATCTAGTAGATCCCGGATCCGAACACGGATCTGAAGAGATCTTTTGGGCTGAAGACGGGAGTCGCATTTACTACTATAGGAGGTGGGCCAATGAACTGTTCGCGGTGGAGTTGGACGGCAGTGGCTCCTCACCCGTGGATTGGCAGGAGGGGGCTGGGATAGCCCGCCGTTTCCGCGATAATCGTTCTCCAGACGGAACCAAACAAGCAGAAGTCGTGTTGCAGGACGACGAGGGCAATGCCTACCTACGCCTAGTTAGCTTCGCTCCCAGTGAGGGGCCGCAGCCTTCTAAACAGATAGAAGATTTTTCGGAGATTCTCCTTCCCGATCTACCCTATCAACAAGCTGAACTCGAACCCGGCTGGGAGAGAATAGATCTCGGCCCTACTTGGTCGCCTGACAGCATGAGAATCGCCTTCTCTGCTGCTAGCGAGCAAGGGGACGATGAGATTTGGATTGTTGATATAGACGGGAGCAACTTGGTCAATCTGACCAATGGTTTAGGTGGACGCTATCCCGCTTGGCAGCCGACGACCCCGGCTGCGACGAGCGTCGAAATCCAGTCATGGGGACGGATCAAATCGCTGCTTTCAACAGGTATTCGTTAATGGCTGCGACGAAGTCGGCAAGGGGGACAGTCGAGGTATAAAAGTCGATGTGGACGGACAGATAGATGCCAAGACGACGAAGCTGCCATAAGGAGGGAGGTTTTTTAGTATTATTAAAAAGGAAAGACCAAGGAAAGGCCGATGAATCCATATGTGCAAGGAGGCACGTTATGAACTATCGATCCCTACTAATCGTCTGCTTGGCAACACTGGGGTTAGCCGTCGCTAGCTGGGGGCAAGCCGACGGTAAAATCGCGTTTCTCTCCTACCGCGAGAACTACGAGAATCCCCGAGATATATGGGTCCGGGATGTGTGGATTATGAATGCGGATGGGAGCGACCCCGTGAACCTAACCCAAGGACAGTATTGCGCTAGCCCGATTTGGTCTCCAGATGGTACGAAGATCGCCTATATGGCCACTGGTGACGATTATTCCGGTAGGTACATTTGGGTGGTAGATGCCGACGGTGGCAAGCGAAAGCAGCTAACAGACGATATAGAGAAAGTAGGACCTAACAGTGCGGAGGACCTGTTTTGGTCTGAAGATGGAAATAGCGTTTACTACCATGTGTGGGACAGCTCTGAGCTGTTCGCCGTGGCACTGGACGGTAGTGGCTCCTCACTTGTGGAATGGACAGAGGCGGCTTTGCTACTTCGCCGCTTCTGGGACCGCCGCAGTTTTTCTCCAGACGGAACCAAACGCGCCTCCACCGTCTTGCTGCGTGGTGACGAATATGTCCAAGCTCTCCTCGTTATGACCAGCGAAGACTGGGACACGCGGACCAGTGAAGACTGGGTCACGGCCATTCCCCTGTCTGGCCAACCTAACGTCGATCTCTTTTTTGGGGATGTCAGCGATTCTTGGATCTTTACTAGTTTTCCCCTTACTTGGGCACCCAATGGCACGCGGGTAGCCTTCACGTCGTACCCCATTCTCAGCAGCACTGGCACTTCTTTTACCGCCATCGGTAATGGAGAGATTTGGGCTGTGGATATAGACGGTAGCAACTTGGTCAATCTGACCAACGGTTTGGGCGGAGATAATCCCGTTTGGCAACCAGTTTCCCCTTCGGCTGCTGCCACGAGCGTCGAAGTCCAGTCATGGGGGCAGATCAAATCGCTGCATTCAACAGGTTCCCGTTAATGGCCGCGACGAGGTCGGCAAGGGGACAGCCGAGGTATGAAGGTCGGAGAAGCCAAGACGACGACGACGCTGCCGTAAGGAGGGTTTTTTTTATATTCTTAAAAAGGAAAGACCGATGAATCCATATGTGCAAGGAGGCACGTTATGAATTATCGATCCCCACTGATCGTCTGCTTGGCAACACTGGGGCTGGCCGTCGCTGGCTGGGGGCAAGCCGACGGTAAAATCGCATTTACTTCGTGGCGCGAGGGGTCCGGGGATGTGTGGATTATGAATGCGGATGGGAGCGACCCCGTCAACTTAACCCAAGGCCGGCATGGGCAGTGCATTAGCCCAGTTTGGTCTCCAGATGGCACGAAGATCGCCTATCTCGTCTTTCGTGCCGATCCCGCTTCCGGCCGGGTCGATTATTCCATTGGTGACGTCTGGGTGATGGACGCTGATGGCGGCAATCCGCAACAAATGGGATCTCTAACCAATCCCAGACGTAATTATCTTATTTGGGCTGAAGACGGAAGTCTCATTTACTCCGTAAAGTACTTCACAGGGCGGCATGAAGTGTTCGTTGTGCCGCTGGACGGCAGTGGCTCCTCACTTATGGATTGGAAGGAGGCGGCTTGGATAGTCAGAGGTTCCATCGATAATCGCGGTCGTTCTCCAGACGGAACCAAAATAGCATCCGTCGTGTTGCAAGACTCTGAGGGCGATGCCTACCTACGCCTAATTATCTTCACTTCTAGTGAATGGCCTTATGAACGGGAAGATATCATGAACTTGGTAGAAGATTCCCGGAAGATTCCTCTTGATCTGCCCCAACAAACAGGACTAGAACTTGAACCCGGCCAGTTTGTTCCGTCTGAGCCTACTTGGTCGCCCGACAGTATGAGAATCGCCTTTTCTGCCACAAACGAGCAAAGGGATAAGGGAGTTTGGGTTGTTGATATAGACGGAAGCAACTTAGTCAATCTGACCAACGGCTTGGGAGGCGATTATCCCGCTTGGCAACCTGTCGTCCCTGCTGCTACTGCGACGAGCGTCGAAGTCCAGTCGTGGGGACAGATCAAAGCGCTGCTTTCAACAGATACTCGTTAATTGCCCTTCGTGCGTAGGGGTGGCGTGTATGCCACCTCTACGCGCCTTTCCGTTCCAACCCCGCCTTATCGTTCCACAAGCGCAAAATCCCTATCTGAAGAAGTCGTGGTCGGTAGCCATGCGACCGTATGGTCGCTCCTCAAACCCCAACGGAAGAGGGAATCTGATGAACGTATATTCCGCCGCCCTGATGGCCCTGAGCCTCTGTCTAACCGCAGCAAGCGCCCAAAATCAGCCCCGCGCCGCAATCGTCACTGGCGAAGTCCACAACGCTCCGTCGCGGGAAATCGAGTTCCGTCACGAACCGCTACTCGCTCCCGGGCCGTCCCAACACCACATCGTCTTAGACGAGCAAAACCGCTTTGCTCTCCTCCTGAATATTCCCAAAGGAATCTTAGTCACCGGGGATTATAAAGGCGACCATTTCATTTCCATCCCCTTCTTTGTCGAACCCGGCGACAGCCTATACGCTGTCGTAACTTTCGCCGAGGCGGCGGAGGCCGATTCTTCAGCGTCGGTGGAACCCGACAGTTTGCACAGTGCCACGGATAAGACCCCTCCCTCTTACTCCCTGACTTTTAATGGTCGGGGAGCAGAGAACAATCGCTTTTTAGCGGAATTCTGGCCGCAACATAGTGCCTTCAAACCAGACTATGCGTTGGAGCCCGAAGAGTTTACCCGCCAAGTCAAACAGCGGCGTCGGGATGAATTTGCTTTGCTAGCCGAGGGCCGCGAGCAATACGCGCTTTCTCCGGGATTCATCGACTGTATGACGGCCTTTATCAACTACAAGTGGGCCAATCAGATGATTGCCTATACGCAGTTTTCGTCTGTAAACGGCGTCTTGGGACGCATATTAAGCTTCAAATCCCTCGACCGAAGAGCGGTTCCTCCGGACTACTATGACTTCCTACGAGAAATCCCTTTGGTAGATGAAGAGGCTATCGGCGTGGGGGAGTATCGCCGGTTTGTGGAGAATGCGCTAGACTTGGAGGTGAAGTCGTATAGGCCAACTAGACTTTCCGATAAGTACAAGCTGTCGGGGTTGGGTCTGTCGCCCGCTGTCCTCGCCCAACTCGACTCCACATACGCCGCGAATAGGGTGCCCAGACTATCGGAGATGGTCGATCTGGTGAGGTTGGGACTAGCGGAGGGTGCCCAATCTCAACTCGACTCCATGTACCAAATGTTCAAGGATCAATTCGATGGTGGGATGAGGCCCTCCGAAAAGGCTGCTTGGTTGGGATTGGAGTTATCGCCAGCCGAGCAATCCCAACTCGACGCTTACGAGGGGCATCGCGTAGCCTACAATATGGAAGATACTGATACTACGATGATCGACACGACAGGTGGGAGTTTGACCTTCCATATGCCAGTGGAAAAAATCAACGAGTGGTATGAATACCTACACGATCGTCCGCTATCGGCACGGGTTGACATGTCGAGTTTGGCGCTGTCGTCGGCTGTTCAAGCTCAACTCGACTCCATGTACCAGAATCGGTTCCAAAATCGTCAACTGTTCAAGCCTTCCCAAAGGGTTGACTTAGCGGCCTTGGGTCTATCGCCAGCGGTCCAAGCCCAACTCGACTCCATCTTTGCCGGACGGAGTTTTTCTCCCTTCCTAGGGGCTGTAGAGCGATATGACCTAGCCAAGCAAAAACTAGAAGGGCGAGTACTCTACTGGTTTCTGGCCGGAGAATTGAAGGATGGAATTAAGCACGGCTTTGAAGCCTATGTGGATACCCGCTGGCCATCCTTTGCGGAGAGCAATCCCTTCCCCGAATACACCGAGGCTCTCAAAGCGGAACAGAGCAAACTTTTGACTCTGCAACCGGGGCAACCCGCGCCCGATTTTACCCTCCATGACCCCGATGGCCAATCCGTATCGCTGAGCCAGTTCAAGGGCAAGGTGGTCTTGATGGATTTCTGGGCGAGTTGGTGTGGACCGTGCATCGCCGATTTGGGGACTCTCCGCAAGATCAAAGAACAAGTGGCTGCTCAGCCAGTCGTCTTCCTCAACGTCTCGTTGGACGCGAATGAAGGAGCTTGGAAGCAGGCTATTGCCAAACACGAGATCAAAGGCGTCCATGTGCGCTCGGAGCAAGTAGCGCAAGCCTATAACGTAAGTGGCATCCCTCGGTATTATCTGGTGGATCCCCAAGGGCTGATTGTGGAGGATCGTTTGCGGGTATTTGACGTTGATGAGGTTGTGGCGAAAATCGGAAAGTTGGGGCTTGCAGGCGTGGATAGATGATGCGTAGTCAGCGGACTTTGCCGCGACCGGCGATTTCCCAAATCGCCTCCAGCCGATTGGCGCGTAGCGCGTAGAGGTGATCGTGGAGGTTGACGGTGGTGCAGCCGTGGCCGGGGATAAATTCGAGCAGGTCGCCGGGATGGAGATCGGTGCAGGGGCCGGCTACGGTCTTGAGGCGGCCGTGCTCTTCGGACAGGGCATGGCATTCCAAGTCGGGACGATCTTTGACGAGAGGGAAGCCGTGCTCGGGCGTCAGGCTCTTTAGACCGGCGTCGGTGATGACCTGCTCGGGCGAGGGGCGGCTGGTAACGGTGGTCAGCACGCTGAGGGCGTTTTTGAAGCCCAAGCTTAGCTTGGCGTACGCCGCGTCCATCAGCGCGTACGAGCCAGCTTGGATCTCGGTGATGCCGTCAAAGGAGGTGCTTACATAGTAATCGCCCGTGCCCGAGGCGCTGCAAATTAAACAGTCGAGGCAGGCTCGTTCCACGTCGTCGCGGGCATCGACGAGGCGCTGGAGGCAGGTGCGGGCACCGTCGTCGCGGGCGTCTTTGTCTTCGAGGTCGATGATGTGGCCTTCGTAGCCCATTAGTCCGCAGAAGCGCAGGTGTGGTGCTTGGGAGGCCGCACGGGCGAGATCGACGACGGTGGCGGGCGCGACGCCGCAGCGGTTGTGGCCGATGTTGACCTCCACGAGGACGCGGGGGCTGACCTTGTAGGCTTGGGCAGCCTCGTTGAGGTCGGCGAGATTTTGCGGGTCATCGACTGCAACCATAATATCGCAACGAGCGGCCAGCGCCATGAGGCGCTCGATCTTGCGGCGGCCTACTACTTCGTTGGCAATGAGAATGTCTTGGATGCCGGCGTCGGCCATGACCTCGGCCTCTCCGACCTTGGCGCAGGTGATCCCCTGCGCGCCGGCTGTGAGTTGGAGGTGGGCGATGGCCGGGGTTTTGTGCGACTTGGTGTGCGGCCGGAGGTTTTTGCCCGCGGTGCGGAAGTGCTCGGCGAGTAGGTCAATGTTGTATTCGAGTGCGTCGAGATCGACCAAGAGGACGGGGGTGTCGATGGCGTCGCGGGTCGTGCCGATGTGTTCGGTAGTCATAATAAGGGCTTTGTGGATTGGGTGGATATTGTTTGCGAATTGTGCTGGATGATTAATGTAGCGGTACTGATTCCGTATCTCGCCGATTTTGCGGCGGTCGCCGCGGCGAATTGGGCTCAATAATGGCCCGTCTTTCTGGGGTCAAACGTTGTAACAGGTCTTCTGAGATTTGATAGTTGAATCGCTCGCGCACGTATTTGGGGGAATAGCGATAGACAATCGTTCGTCGATAACCGGGATTGGTGCGTTCTGCCGAGCCGTGTGTTATCGCATCGGTGAATAACAAAACATCTCCCGCTTTCAGATACATTTCTTGCACGGCGATGGCTGTTCCAGCGGGTTTGCCGCTCACGCCGTCGTAAACTAAGCCTCGGCCATCTACATCAAGCCGAGGGTGAATTTCCGTACACTTGTGGCTGCCCGGAATTAGGACGGGCGGGCCATCGCCCTCGCCGATGTCGTTGAGGGCCATCAATACGTTAATCTGCCCAACCATCCATTCTCCGGTGTTATTCTGGCGAAATGTTAAATAGCTGAGCGGAACATGGCCGCCGCAGTGGATGTGGATGTAACCTCCCGGACCGCGGACGTTGAGGAAGTTTTCGTGAATGGAAAGGCCGTTTACTGAGGAGTGAATGTACTTCTTGACCAAGTCGATCCAGGCGGGATGGTCTATCAATTTCTCGAAAACAGGGCCGCCCTCGATGATACTTTGGAAGTTGACGCCATTTTCTTCATTGTAGGTGTGCGTTTCTATGTGACCAATCCAGCGACCTTTTTTCCTTGGATCGCCATCGGTTGACCACGGCTCTGCTACATACGATTCGTGATCGTCTATCCACTGATTCATCTCGCGCAAATCTGATGACGAGATTGCATTTTTTAAGACTAGATAGCCTTGAAGGTCAAATAGGTAGTCTTGGGCGTTGTTATCCATTACTCATCGCTTTCGGCTGCTTGTCGTAGGGCTAGGAAAGCCTCCTTGAGTGTTTGACTTACGGCTGAATCCGGCTCGTTCAAAACTAATTCTTGGTAGGCATTCAAATAGTCGGCGCGGATGCGGTGGAACAGATGTAAGAAGTGCCGCAGAAAACCGATGCAGTCCAAAATAGTAATCTCGACGCCATCAGTCTGTTCGTAAAATCCGGCTGCGTATTCGGCTACCCTCGGATCGATTGCATCCGTGGTGACGAATAGATAATTGTCAATCCTATGTGGCGCTCCGATGATCTTGGCTAGTGCTGTGTCGATGTCATTATAATCAACTCGCTTAGCCTTCATTTCATAAGCCGTTACAACAGAATCTTCCCCAACCAAGCAAATTTCCACATCTCCCAACGAGCCAGTTTGTAGATCAGCGGCATTGTGTGGGTTTAGCGGCAATATGCGTTCGGCAAGCCGCGTCCCGGCTGCCTGATAGGCCGCCGCTACGACGAGGACCGGCAAGCGGCTTGCATGTTTGCAGGCCAAGTGCTGTTTGAGCAGGGTGACGATGGCCTCTGATGATAGGGGCAAGGCCCCTTCGGTTTGTTCCAATCCCTTGAGCAGTGAATTTATGCGGGCGAGTTTTTCATCGCGCATCTGAAGCAAGAGGCGGACGATTTCGACGAATAACACATCGGCGGATACTCGCTGTTCGGCCACATCTTCGAGCAGTTCAAGGGTCTTTTTATAAAGGTCGCGCGGTCTGCCAACAAGCTCGCGGTCCGTGGTGAGCGGATGGTCGATGTTTCTCAGCGTTGGCGTGAGGAAGGCCGTCGTCTGATTGACGGGTAAGCGGTGTTCGTTGATGAATAGGGCTAGGTGTTGTTCATCATAGGTGCGGCCAGAAAAGCTGTCCGGGTCGCCAATTTCAGTATAGGGTTTGCGTGGATCGACGTTGGGCTTGTCCAGCTTTCCTAGTAGGCACGACATAAGCAAACGCACCCCGGCACGGTTGCTCATGCAGCGGCAGACATAATAAGCGCGTTCTCTGATGCCTAGATCAGGGATAACGGACGTATCTAAGGTCGCCTCAGCACGCTCGTAAATGCCACGCAGAATGTTCTCTGGTGTCATTCAAACAGCTCTTTTTGTACTTCCGGCTCATAGTTAGTCCACAGCACTTCGCGCCGGCTGTCCTTGGTGGAATGGATGGTCTTGTCCGGTCCTTCCGTCTTGAACCAGCGATCTGGAGGGAACAGCTCGTCCATTAAGGGATGAGGGTAGCCGGACATGGCCACCTTGCCCTCGCAGGCATTGACGACTTCTGCCAACGCGTGGTGTTCGGCTTCGTCCATTTCAAAGCCGTATGCTTTGGTATCGCCACGAGTAGCGTGTAAGTAGGGAGGGTCGCAGTAGAACAAGGTTTTGTGGCTGTCGTAGAGTTGAATTATATCGACAGCGGGGCGGTTTTCAATTTGAACTCGGATCAGACGCTGGGCAATCTCGTCGAGCGCATCTACACCCCCCAACCAGCGAGAGACCACGCCAGACATACCAGCACGGCTCGTATTCTTGCAGTTGGCCCAACGGCCAAGAGAGGCCGTTTGCGCTAGTCCGGTACGGGTCTGCCGCGCTTTGATGTAGAAACGTCGGGCGCGTTCTAAGTCACTGATGTCCTCCGTGTTGCCGTAGATGGCGTGATAGTATTCCTCGCGTGAGAACGGAGTCAGGGAGATAGCGCGGATCAGTGCTTGGTGCTGGTCGCGCAGCACTCGAAAAAAATTTACCACTTCACCGTCGAGATCGTTATAGGTCTCGACAGGAGCCGGTGTTCGGTTGATGAGCACGGCTCCAGAACCGGCAAACGGCTCGCAGTAATGATGACACTCCGGCAGTAGGGGCAACAGCCAGTCGAGGTGAGAGAACTTTCCACCGTACCAGCCGAACACAATGCGGCGGCGCGTATAGCTCGCGGTCGCTGAACGCTGCGACTTCTCGTCCAAGAAAATAGGGGACACACCCCGCGATTTTTTTGCCATGTGCTAGAACGCAAGCGGCAAATCGCCGTTTTCGTCGAAGGGCATTTCTTCGGCCTCGGCGATGATTTCCAAGTCCTCGCGCTGTTCGACTTCGGAGCGATAGGCTTCTGAGACGAGGAGCTCGCCTAGCTCTAGGGTGTTGTGGATGCGCAGGACCTTGGCGTTTTCAGGCTGGACTAGGCCGACGGTTTCTAGGGCCTTTTCAACGCAGATGCGGTCCGTGTCGAAGTAGAGCGGGATGTGCGCGCCCGAGGGGTGGTTGCCGGTCATGCAGTTGATGTAGGTGATCTCGCGATCCATCTGATCAATGGCGCGCTTATGGGCGTATTCGGCGATGCCGATGCCTGAGGCGTTGCCGTGGGTTTCTTCGGTCAGGTTGCGGACTAGGATGCGGGTGACCTTGGGGTACTCCTTGTCGGCGGCGTGGTTGTCGTGGAACTTGCGGCCAATGACGTTGGTGTCCATGCCAGCGCCGGAGATGTTTTTGCCGATTGCATCGACGATGAGCAAATCGACTTCGTCAAAGGGCAGGCGCGGCATCCATTCCTTGGCGAGGACTAGCAGCTCCTTTTCGCGCTCCACGAACTCGTCGGCTCCCACGCCCTTGATGAGCGCGGTTTGGTCGTACTGGTTTTCGACTAAGCCCAGCCCCATGAGCACGCCGCACTGGTCGATGACGGCTTGGCCGACCGAGCGGATGATGCGGTCGAAGCTGTAGTGGACAATGGCTTGGTGGTACAGGGCTGCGCCTTTGTGCTTGCCCAAGCCGATGAGCATCATCTTGTGCAAGCCGCTCTCGATTTCGCCGACAAAGTTAGTGTGCGGCTTGACGCGGCCGACGACGGCTACGTGGTCGGCTTCAAAGGCGTATTTGTCGAAAAAGACGGGGACGCCGTCCTCGGTCGCACCCACCTGGACGGTTTCCATGGACGACTTAATGGGCGCGCCGGTGTACTCCTCGGTGACGCCGTAGCCTTCGATGATTTCCTGTTGCGCCTCGGCAATGCCGCCGCCGTGGCTGCCCATGGCGGGGACGAGGAAGGGCTGGAGGCCGAGGGACTTGAACTCGGCTACGAGGCTTTTGATCACCAGCGCAATGTTGGCAATGCCGCGGCTGCCGACGGAGATGGCAATGGTCTCGCCGGGATTGACTTTGGGGCCTAAGTCGAGGCGCTGGACTTCGGCGCGCACGGCCGCGGGAATGTCTTCGACGGTGGGCGCGGAAAAAAGCTGGCGGACGCGGAGCATGCGGGGTAGGGACATGGTGGAACCTCCTAAATGGCTTGTTGGAATATAATTTCGAGGTCGCGTTGGGTGGTCTTGCGCGGGTTGACGGCGATGTTGCCGCTCTGCATGGCAGTGCGCGCCATGGTGGAGATGCGGGCTGTATCGACGCCGACATCTCCTAGCTTGACAGGGATGCCTAAGTCGGCGTTGATGTGCCGCACTGCGGCGATGGCGGCTTGCACGGCTTGGCGTTGATCTAACCCGGAAGTGTGCGTGCCGAGTGCTTCGGCGATGGCGGCGAATTTGCCGGGGCAGGCGAACCAATTGAACTCCATGACATAGGGTAGCAAGATGGCGTTGAGCAGCCCGTGATGCACGTGGTAGTGCGCGCCGACTGGATGGGACATGGCGTGGACATTGCCGAGGCGCGTTTGCGAGAAGGCAACGCCGGCCAGCATACTGGCGATGAGCATGTTTTCGGTGGCGGCTAGCGAGTGATCGTTGGCGCAGGCCAGGCGCAGGTTGTCGCCGATGAGGCGGATGGCGTGTAGCGCGATACCTTCGGTGATGGGCGTGGCCGCTAGGTTGATATAGGATTCGAGTGCGTGGGTCAGGGCGTCCATGCCAGTAGCCGCGCCGACGAGGGCGGGCAGGGCGACTGAGAGGTCGGGGTCGAGGACGCCGAGTTGGGGTGCGATTTTCCAGCTAATGACCGGGTCTTTGTTGCCGCTGGCGGGATTGTCCAGCACGGCGAAGGGCGTGACTTCGCTGGCGGTGCCGTAGGTCGTGGGGACGCAGACGAGATAGGGCAGGTCGTTTGCGACTTTGTCGCTGCCCAGATACTGGGTGATGCGTCCGTTGTTGGATGCGAGGACGCCGATCATCTTGGCTACGTCCATGGGTGAACCGCCGCCGAGGCCGATGATGGCAGTGCAGCGTTCTTGCCGGTAAGCCTGGGTTCC
>JAJDYK010000123.1 GCA_022825185.1 Candidatus Latescibacterota bacterium
GCCCTTCCTCTTTGTCGTCCATCCATTCAAAGCCCGCTATACCCGACGACTCCCAACTTCCTGAAGGCTGGCGGTTGTCGCGGGCTAAGCGCTCGTGCCACTCCTCGACTTGGCGCAGGAGCTTGATTGCGCTGCGTCCCTTCATGGTGTAATTAGGTTGCGGTGGCTCGCCTTCCTCAGTGGGGACGTACTTCTGGTGATTGATGTAATCGACGATTGGCCCCACCATGTCTGGGTCGAGCATGGGGTTTTCGACGAGGAAGAGTACGACTGTGCTCCAGAAGGATTCGTCGGCAAAATTGCGACCCAATTCCGTGGCTATTACTGCCTGCGCGAGTTCCTCGCTGCCTTCCTGTCCCATCACTTGTGCCCAGCGCAGGGCCTCGGTCGCCGTCAGGTCGCTCGGTGCCTCGGTAAAGACGTGTGCCATGCGCTTGGAGAGCACGAGCGGCAGGTCGGCCGTGCGGATGTTCTGCCCGCTGCCCACGTGGACGAACCATCCCTGCTGGCGTTGGGCCTCTTGGTCCCAGCCGCCGAACCACACCGAATCCAAGCAGGTCGGCACGTCGTAGCGAGCCAATAGGAATCGGACCAGCGCGGCGAATTGCCGCCGGGGATTGCGGCTGTCTGGCTTCCACTCGGACGGCGACTGCTGCCAAGCGCGGCTGTGTCGCGCCAACGCGCCGAGGGCCTCGACGAAGGTATTGCCGTCCACGCGTCCCAAGCGCTGGAAGGCTGGACGCGCGTCGAGCAGACTGGACGCACGCTTCTCTACGTGCAAGAGCAAATCCCGTAGCTGTGCCCGCTGGTCGCCGGCCAAGCCGGCAAAGGCCCGATGGATCAGGCGCAAGACTTCGGTGCGCAGCTCTTCCTCGGCGATGGCTCCGGCCCAGAGCTGGTGAATGATGTCTTTGGTGCGCCGGCTGTGCTTGCGGCCCTTGCGCAGGGCTTGGGTGCTCTGGATCTGCTGGTGGAGCTTGAGTTCCTTGCTGCGCTGGGCGTCGCTTTTGTGGATGGCGTCGCCGAGTCCCTGTTGCCGACACCACGCTTGGTAAGCAGCCACCCCGTCTAGCCCCAGTTGCGCGACGTGTTGGCGCACGGCTTCTTCGGCTTGGACGGCCTGTTGGTCGCGCTGGTGCGCGGCGCGCTCTTGTCGCCGCTCTTGCCAAGTTTTGCTCAGGGCCGCGCTAAATCCGTGCTGGCGGCACCAGACCTTATAGGCTTCAATGGCCTCTAGGCCCAGCGATGCCATGTGCGCGCCCAACTCGGCATTGGCGCGCGCGGTGGCACCCCGGCGACGGCTCTTTTTGCGCTTGGGTTGTTTAGACATTTTGCAAAATCCGTGCTAAGTGATCGGCGGGTGTGTTCCCGCCGCTGAGGATGCCGACTACCTTTTTGCCGGCTAGAGAGTCGCGGATCTTCAGGGCCGCGGCTAGTGATGCGGCCCCGGCTCCTTCGGCCACTAGCTTGGCCTCCCGCGCCAACAGGCCAATGGCCGCGTCAATCTCCTCGTCGGTGACGAGCTCAAAGCGATCGACGAGTTCCCACATCATGTGCGAGGTCATCGCAAAGGGCACGCGCGTGGCTAGCCCCTCGTGCCGCGTGGCCATGGGGGCCTCCACGTCGAGCCGCTGCTGTTGATAGGCCCGGTGGCAGACGGGAGCACTCTCGCTCTGCACGGCGATTATCTCGACCGATGGGTTTAGGTGGCGGGCGACGAGCGAGATGCCGCAGATGCCGCTGCCGCCGCCGACAGGCACGATCAGTGCTTCCGCATCGGGCAGGGCGGTAAAAATCTCCAGGCCCATGGTGCCCACGCCGGTGATCAGCAATGGCTCGTTGGCCGAATGTACGTAGCGGCAACCCGTGCGGCGCGCTTCGCGTTCGACTTGTTCGCGCGCCTCGTCGAAGTCTCGGCCAAAGAGGCGGACTTCGGCACCGAGGGCGCGCATGGCCGCGACTTTGGCCGGATTGCTGGCGCGCTCTGGGCCGTAGATGATTACTGGCGTGTCAAAGAGCTGACCGGCGTACGCCAGCGATTGGCCGTGGTTGCCGGTGCTGGCGCTGATGACGCCCCGCTGGCGCTCGGCAGGGGATAAGCGCCCGATGAGGTTGACGCCGCCGCGCACCTTAAAGGCTCCTACGGGCTGCAAGTTCTCGCACTTGGCGTGGTAGGAGCAGCCCAGCATTTGCGAGAGTTTATAGCAGTGGATGAGCGGCGTCGGTGCGAGATGTGCGCCGATAAACGCTGCGGCCTCTTCCACGGCCGCGAAAGTAGGTGTGTCTGTCATTAGTTCCATCCTTAGAATATTCATCAATTTGACGCGAGGGTTCAATCTCGCTATGGTCAACCGGCCCAATTCACCTGAATTGACTTCATAAAATAATGAACGCCGATGTCTGGGGGCTCGTGTTGGCGGCGGCCATTGGCCACGCCTTGTGGAATTTCGCCGCTTACAAGGTCGCTGGCAATGTGGCTGTGCTCTGGCTCTCCTTTGCCTCTGGTATCCTGTTCATAATGCCGCTGTGCGCTTATATCTGGTGGCAAGGCACGCCGCTGACTCTGTCGTGGCCGGCCGGCCTCTGCTTGCTGGCTACGGGTATTTTTCACGGGCTGTACTTTGCGCTGCTGGCGCGGGCGTACGAGCACGGCGAAATCTCGACGGTGTACCCGATTGCGCGCGGCTCGGGCGTGGGGCTGACGGCTTTTGTAGCTTATCTCAGCTTGGGCGAGGACATTTCGCTGTTGGGAGCGGGCGGGATTGCCTTGGTTTTCGTGGGGATTTTTTGCGTTGGTGCCCCGGCTCTCAAGCTCCAAGCGCGGGGCTTGCAATTGGCTCTGAGCGTGGGGCTGACGATTGTTTGTTATTCGCTGATCGACAAAATAGGCGTAGGATACGTGCAACCGATTTACTACATCTGCGGCATGTGGATCATCGCCACCCTCATGCGCATGCCCTTTGTGGTGCGCCAGTACGGCATGGAACTGCTGACGACGGTTCGCGACTTCTACGGGTATATTATCTTGATTGGTGCAGGCTCGCTGGCGACCTATCTGCTGATACTATACGCCTATACTCAAGGGCCGGTCAGCTATATCATTGCCGCGCGCGAGTCGTCGGTAGTAATCGGCGCGCTGCTGGGCTGGATCTTTCTCAAAGAAAGGCTGACAGCTGTTAAGACTATCGGCATCCTTGCTATTGCCGGAGGCTTGATGCTGCTTAGGGCAGGTTGACATGGAACCGCGCATTTTTCCCATCCACCCGCCGTCTGCCGCTCTGTTCGGCAAAGTGTTGGCCGTGTCTTTTGCCGTGACTACCGCCTTTTTCGGCGTTTTGACCCTCGCGCTCTACGCGGCCATTGACCCGGACGGCCCGGTCGCCCGCGTCGCCGCGCCTGTGGCCTTGGGGTCTTCTTACGTGCTAATGCTGATCATCTTTTTTTCGGTATTTATCTGGTTTTATTTGAGCGCGCGCCGCACGGATTTTGTCTTGCTAGAGGGCCACTTGCTCATCCGCAACAGCGCCCACGGCAAGCATTTTACCTACGACGAGTTGAAGGTAGAAGAGGCTCGCGTCGTTGATTTGCCGGCCGAGTCCCAATACCGGACCAAGGGCAAAATTTTTGCCATCAGCGCGTTCTTTTTTCGCGGAGGGGCGTTTTACCTGCGCAGTGGGGAAAAGGCGCACGTTTTCCATACGGGTACGCCGCGCGTCGTATATATTCCAACACACGGTTCCCATGCCCTCTTGCTCGGCCCGGCCGATCCAGCCGTCTTTTTGCACGCCTTGCAAGAAGTGGCGGGGCACTAATCGCTTACCTAATTCCTTTTGGAGGATATTTTCATGGCCTATCACGTATATATTTCAAACTCGGGCAGCAATTTTTTCTCGCATTTCCTGATGGACGAAGACAGCGGCGCGTTAGAGCCGCAGCCCAATATCGAGTTGGGGGATTCTCCGGGGGCGGTGACTACGCGCCCGGATGGGACTCAGATGTTCGTGGCGCTGCGCTCGGCCCAAAAACTGGCTAGCTATGAGATAGATCGAGAAAAGGGGACGCTCTTTAAGCTCGCGGAGACGAGCCTAGAAGAAGGCCCGCCCTATCTGTATTTGGACGACACCGGTGCTTTTTTGCTGTCGTCTTACTATGGGTCGGGCCAGGTCGGCGTACACGGCGTGGCTGCGGACGGTGTGATCTCGGCTCAGCCGCTGCAAATGATCCCCACCGCAATACGCGCCCACAGCATCCAGACCGACCGCTCGAACCGCTTTGCCTTTGTGCCGCACACCAACCCGTCCAATGCGATATTTCAGTTTCGCTTTGACGAGCAAACCGGGCGGCTGACGCCCAATGATCCACCCAAGATAGAACCGGCTACGCCCGAAGGGCCGCGCCATTTCGCCTTCCATCCGACTCGCGATCTGCTCTATTCGGTCAATGAAAATGGCAGCACGGTGTCGGCTCACCACTTCGACCCGGAGGCCGGGACGCTATCGTCGTTTCAGGTTATTTCGACTTTGCCGGAGGGATTTAACAACGAGGACAACACCACAGCCGAAATAAAGATCACGCCCGATGGCCAGTTTCTCTACGGATCCAATCGCGGTCACGACTCCTTGGCTCTTTTTGCCATTGGCGACGATGGGCGGCTGACGGCTAAAGGACGCTATCCGACTGAGGCTACGCCTCGTTTTTTCGAGCTGGATCCGAATGGTCGCTTCGTCTATTCGGTTGGGCAGGGATCGGGGCGGATGACCTCGTACAGCATTGACGCGGCCACGGGTGAGTTGACGCCTCTAGAGCAACACGAAGTGGGCGACAGCCCGCTGTGGATTACCTTTGTGAAACAGGGATAGATGCGCTTATTCGTCCTCTGGAGGGCCGAGCAATTCGTCTAGTTTGGCCTTGAGCTTCAGTTCGTCTCCGGGCCGGTACCCTTGATGCTTGTACCACACTGTCCCGTCGGCCGCGATAATCAGAGTCGCCGGGACGCCCGCTAGGTGGAACTGCTTGAGCACCTCGTTGGTCTTGTCGAGCAAAACCGGCAGTTTGAGCTTGTGGCGCTGCATAAAGGGCCGCACCTTGGGCAGGTTTCTCGGGCCATCGACATTGATCGTCAGCACTTGGACGTCGCGCTCGGCGTACTTTTCGGCTAGGGCTTGGAGCTTGGGCAGGCTCTTGATACAGGGCTTGCACCAAGTCGCCCAGAAGTCGAAGACCACCGGCCCTTTTTTGAGTGCCTCCACCAGCGAGAAGGTCGAGCCGTCGAGGTTTTCCAACACGAGTTGCGGTGCCTTTTCGGCGCGAGCCGAGCCGACGAGCAGCAAGCAGGTTGCCAATGCAAAAATTGGTTTCATTTTGGACCTCCATTTTCCTCTATAAGGGCCAAGCCATGCGCTTCGTTCCCGCATTTGTACTATTGCTGGTCGCCCCTCTCCAAGCCGAGTTGCGTCTTTCGGCCCTGACCGAAGGCCAAGTCGGCAATTTGCCCGGGGCGCAGCCCAGCGATTTGCGGACGCTTTATCACCAGTTCAGTCTCGACTATGCAATCGCCGATTTCCAAGTCGGGGTCCGCGGCGAGACTTTTGGCACTAGTGCTGACAGTCGCAACTACGGCCAGCTTCTCCAGCGCTCTGCTTCCTATCGCCGGAGTGGCTTTGAAGCCACTATTGGCAATTTCTACACCATCGTCGGCAGCGGCTTGCTCCTCCACGCCTTTGAGTTGCCCGGCGTCGTCACCGAGTCGCGGGGCAGCCGTCGTCGCTACCAGATCGTGCGCGATCTCGACGGCGTTCAGATGCGCTACCGCGCCAAGCGGGCCGAAGTGCTGCTGTTGCGCGGTGCGCCGGTCAACAGTGCCCTGCCGCCCGGCTTGGAGGAAGTTGATCGCAGGCCAGACGCGCTCCACGCTGGCTCGCTCCAACTCAAGCCGCACCCGCATTTCGACGTTGGCGTTAGCGCCATCCGCTACCCAGCCGGCAGGCGGCAAGAAACGGCCGCGGCCTTCAATACCCGCTGGCGGCTCGCGCCTTTGCTGACTCGCCTCGGCCTCAGCGGAGTGTACGCCGATATCCAAGGCGAGTACGCTCAGCGCGATGTGGCGTTCGATCGCTTCTTTTCGCTCGACCGCGATTTGGGTCGTGCGCTGTATCTGGCGGCTACCTTGGCGTCCGGGCCGTGGGGCTTGAGCTTGGAATACAAAGACTACGAAGACTTTGCCCTTGAGCACATCAACAATCCTCCGCCCCTGATCCGCGAACACTCGGCCTATCTCCTCAACCGCATCACGCACGATGTGCTCGCCGACGATGAGCAGGGCTACCAAGCCGAACTGAGTTATGTCCTACCTAGCGGCCAAACTCTCACCGCCAATGCGACTCGCGCCACGCGCCGCGGCGATTCGGGCGCAGCCGACGACAACGTCCTGCGCGAATTCTTTGTGCAGATGGATTCGCCCTTGGGCCAAAGCGCCGATGTGCAGCTTTTTGCCGACTTCAACCACAATCGGATTCTTCTCGACGACAAAAGCCGCCTCTTGGGCACGCACTGGGAGTGGTTTCCAGACGGGTCCTATACCTTTGAGTTTGACGCGCAATTTCAAGACGTCGATCGGCGGTTTGGCGACTTCGCACTCCCTTACACCAACCAATACTATGCCCTAGCGGTCCACCGCGCTCCCGGCCTGTCCGCCGCCGTGCAGATTCAGCGCACCTCCGACGAGTTGGAAACCGGGGCCGATCCCTCTGGCATCACGTGGTGGCGGGGCCTCAACATTGGTGCTGACATTGGCGAGGGCCACATCCTCAATGTTTTTGCTGGCCAGCGCCGCTCGGGGCTAGCCTGCACGGCGGGTATCTGCTATGAGGTGCTAGGGTTTAAGGGCGTCGAAGTCCGGCTGCTCAACCGCTTCTGATCCGCAGATGAGCGCAGATGTGCTTCTACTGGAGCAGCAGCAGCTTGCGGACTTCGGTGTAGTTCCCGGCTCGCAACTGGTAGAGGTACACTCCGCTAGTTACCGCTTGTCCCGCTTGGTCGCGGCCGTCCCAGCGCACTGAGAACGACCCAGCCGCGCTAGGTCCTTGGACGAGCACGGCTACTGGCTGGCCGAGCAGGTTGTAGATTGTCAGCTCGACTTGGCTCGGCTGCGGCAGCGCAAAGCGGATTACGGTCTCGCCGTTGAAAGGGTTGGGCGCGTTCTGGGCTAGCGAAAAGGCTTGGGGAGCGGACGCCTGATCAGATGTCTCCACCGCCGTTTCGTCTGCTTCTTCCGCTTCCTCCGTTTCCCCCGCTTCCGTATTGAAGCTGTCGAACAGCTCTTGGATGTTGGCCGTTTCGATTATTTCGACCTTTTCCTCTGCTTCGACTGCTTCCTCTTCTTCGACGGTTTCGACCGTTTTCTCTTCTTCGACTGCTTCCTCTGTTTCCTCTTCTTCGATCGTTTCTACTACTTCTTCCTCCAATGGAGGCAGATCGGCCAATGCCAGCAGCACCTCGTCGCGGAGTTCGTCCATGGGGATCAGGGAAGTGGTCTTGAAGCGGATGAATCCCTCGTGGTCGATAATGGCAAAGGTCTGGTAGGTTTGCCCGTACTCGGTCGCCATCTGGCCGGCATTCAATAGGAAGGGCATAGTTACGCCCTTGCCCAAGCGCCAGCGGGTCCGCACTTGTTCAGCCGTGCCGTCCCACGTATCGGCCCCCAAGGCGACAAAGCGCTCATCGGCAAACTCCTGCCAGAGTTCTTCAAAGCTCTCGGCACGCGAGAGACAGACCGGTCAGCTATAGCCCAAAAAGAAAATCAGCACGACTTGGCCATCGAAGTCGCTCAGGGTTGCTTGGCCGCCGTCGAGCCGGTCTAAGCGGAAATTAGGGGCCGGATCGCCTACTCGCTGAGCTTGGGCATCTAAGGCAAAGGCTCCCAATACCGCTAAAGTTGTCAAGCTCACTAAAGACTTTTTCACAGTGAACCTCCTTAGTTTTGCCGCACGAACTTTTGGATGCGGTGGTCGGTTTGCACTTCCCCCACGTAGAGATCGCCTTTTGAATCCATCCAGATGCCGTGGGGACAGCCGAGGAATTCTCCCGGCGCGTCGATGCGCTCGCCCGACCCCCACTGCGCGAGCCATTCGCCGTCGAGGTTGAGAATGCTCACCCGCTGGTCGAGTTCCGCGACATAGACCGTATCGCCGTCGAGGAAGATCGTATCGGGGTGGTGAAAGCCGCCCCATTCCTCTAGGTAATTGCCGTCGGTGTCGAAGAACTGGATGCGGTTGTTGGCGCGGTCGGTCACCATCAGCCGTCCGCGCTGGTCGAAGCGCACGCAGTGGGGCAGATCGAATTCCCCCGGGCCGATGCCGGGGCGGCCCCACGTCTTGATGAATTCGCCGTCGGGTGAATACTTGTGGATGCAGGCGTTGCCGTAGCCGTCGGACACGTAGATACAGCCGTCGGCGTCGAGCGCCAAGTCGGTGGGCAGCCGGAAGGGCTGGCCTTCCGCGCCTTCTTGGTCTGGCGTTCCCAAGGTCAGCAGCAATTCGCCGTCGCGGGTGAACTTGTGGACGCAGTGGGTTTCGCGCTCGACGCACCAGATTTGGTCTCGGTCGTCGATAAAGATGCCGTGGGCGTCCTTGAGCACCTCTTCGCCCCACGAGGCGACGAAGCGTCCTTCGCGGTCGAAGACGATCATGGGACGCTCGCTGCGGCTGTACACATAGACCCGATCCTCGGAATCGCAAGCGACCGCCGGAACCCAGCCAAAGCGCCAGCCTTCCGGCAACTCGAACCAGTCCTGCTGGACTTCATAGGTGAATGCTCCGCTGCCTACTAAGGTCATGGGATGCTCCTCTTGGCAATTGTCTGTGTACTTCTGCGTGAATAACTGACGTTACGCAGTAAGGGCGGTTCGAGAACCACCTCTACCTTAAATTTTCCGCAATTTTTCTATTTCATCGGCAGATAAAAGCTGTGCTCCGGCTGCGGCGTTGGCGCGGGCTTGGGCCGCCGACTTGGCACCGGGAATGGCCACTGGCGCGGCTGGATGAGAAATGACGTACTGGAGGGCTTTTTCCACCATGGCCTCGCCGGGCGCGGCGACTTCGGCGAGTCGCTCGACTTGTGCCAACTGGGCCTCGAATTTGGTGCGCTGTGGCTCGCCGGTGTTGAAGGACTGCCGAATTTCGTCGGTAAAAACCGACTCCTTGGTGTAGCGGCCAGACAAAAGCCCCTTGGCCAGCGGCCCCCTCACTAGCACGGCAATGCCGTGCTCTTGGCAATAGGGCAAAAGCTCGGCCTCGGCTTGGAGGTTGACCAGTGAATAGTCTATCTCCACCACTGAGCAGTCGCCTCGGGCGTTGAAGCGCTGGAGCACTTCTAAGCTATCGGTCGAAATGCCAAAGGTCCGCAGCCGCCCTTCCTCGACGAGCGCGGCAAAGGCGTCCAAGTAAATCGACGGATCGGCGATGTTGCCGTCGTGGCACAGCAGCACATCGTGCCAGTCGCTGCGCAGCCGGTGCAGGGAGGCGTGGGCGCACAGGCGGATCATATCGACCGTGGTTTTGGGCACGCCCTGCCCGGTGCGCGCCCCCCAATTGCCGATTTTGCTGACGACAAAAACTTGGTGCCGGATGCCAGCCAAGGCGCGTCCCAACCGCTCCTCAGACAGCCCATTGGGCGTGCCGTAGGACTCAGCCGCGTCGAAGAGATTGACGCCGCAGTCAAAGGCCGTGCGCACCGTGTCCCAAGCGGTGGCTTCGTCGATAGGCCCCCATTGGTTGCCGATGTTCCAAGTTCCCAAACCGATGGCCGAGACCTGCCAGCCCGTCCGGCCAAATGCTCTGTACAACATGTGTTGTCTCCTTTCTGCGTTTCAAGGTAAGAGACTGTCTGCGCTGGTCAAGCGGTGCGCGTTGCCGGGGAGCGCGGAGGTTCCTACCTTAAAGTCATTTGGAGGATGCTATGGAATACTTTGGCAAAGGGCTGTACCTGATTTTCTTTGCGCTAGTCTTCTGGTTCGTCCATCGGGCTCAGGGTCGCGGCCTCGGCCGCCTCGTCGAGGACAATCACCGGGCCCACGAGCGGGTCCACCACACCCTAGAGGAACACCCGGAGGGCGGCACGTGGCGACAATACAAGCAGTGGATGGAGGACGCAAAATGAGTTTGGAAACTACTACCTTGGGCGCGGGTTGCTTTTGGTGCGTCGAAGCTGTGTACCAAGATCTGCGGGGCGTTGCCAGCGCGGTCTCTGGCTATATGGGCGGCGCGTTGGAGCATCCCACGTACGAGGCTGTTTGCAGTGGTCGGACTGGTCACGCCGAGGTCGTACAACTGCAATTCGACCCCGAGGTCATCAGCTTTGACGACGTGCTCTACATCTTCTGGCGCACGCACGACCCTACGACGCTCAACCGCCAGGGCGCAGACCGCGGCACCCAGTACCGCTCGGTGATTTTCTACCACAGTCCTGAACAGCAAGCGGCGGCTGTCGCCTCCAAAACCGCTGCGGACGAGAGCGACCTGTGGGCCGATCCGATTGTGACTGAGATCGCGCCCGCTAGCGCCTTTTGGTCGGCCGAGGATTACCACCAAAACTACTACCGGCTCAATCCCAACCAGCCCTACTGCGCGATAGTCATCGATCCCAAGATGCAGGCGTTCCGCCAGAAGTTTGCCGACCGCCTCCAGCCGACGGCCTAAGCATCGTGTCCACTGCCATCAGTCGGCTGCATGCCGAGGATTTTGAAGAGGCCCTCGACGTCCTCAACCTCGCCTTTGGCAAAGCGCCGCCCCGGGATTTTGAGGCCATTTTGCCGGCCTTGTATCGACGCGGGGAAGAGGAGATGAGTTGGAACTTTGCTCTGCGCGAAAACGGCCGCATTCGCGCCATCGTCGGGTTGTTTCCCCTTGCGTACCGATGGGGAGGTGAGATCCTGCGCGTGGCGGGTATCGGCGGCGTTTCCTGCCATCCGCACGCCCGCGGTCAGGGCTACATGCAGCAACTCATGGCCCATTGCGTCGAGGTCGCGCCCGCCGAGGGTTTTCACCTGTCTTGGTTGGGGGGCCAGCGCCAGCGCTACGGCTATTTTGGCTACGAGAAGTGCGGCGTGTACTACCGACTGACGCTGAGCCAAACCAATGTGCGCCATACCTTGGGAGACGTCGATTTTGGGATTGACTTTCTCCCGCTTGAGCGCGAGGATCGCACGCACCTGCAGGGCGTGATCGGCCTGCACGACGCCCAGCCGTTTCGCGGGGTGCGCGCTCCGCACCGCTTCTACAACCTGCTCTTGAGTTGGGGGCACCGGCCCTACGTGGCGCACTCGCGTGATGGCCGCATGATCGGCTATCTCGTGGCCCAGGCCGACCGGACGTGCGTTACCGAATTGTTAGCTGTAAATGAGGGCGAGCCGGAGCTGGAGATAGCCGCTGCTTGGGTGCAGCGCTATGGGAATACTAGCTTTGAGCTGCCGCCTTGGAGCCGCCTCCTGCCCAAGCTGGCCCGGCTCAGCGAAGGTGTGAGTGCGTCGAGTTCGGGCAATTGGCAGATTTTCGATTGGGCGGCGACGCTCGATGCCTTGCTCAAGACGCGCGCCGCACTGGTGCCCCTGATGGACGGCGCGGTCGTCGTGGAGATTGCGGGCTACGGCCGGGTTGCGCTGGAGGTGCGGGGTGACGACGCGCAGTGCGTTCTGACTGAGGCTGCTCCCGTGCTACAGATGGATGCGTTCACGGCCATGCGTCTGCTCTGTGGCCCTTTGTCCCCCGCGCTCGTGTCGCCCTTGCCTGCTGCGGCTGCTCCATTAGAACAGTGGTGTCCGCTGCCGCTTTTTTGGGGCCGCCAAGACGGGGTCTAATTCTGTAATTAGCCGCTAAATGTCTTAAACGCCAGCCCTGCAATCGCTAAGATCGTCGTGATCTGCAGCGGTATCACCCAGCGGTAGAGCCGGTCAATTTTGTCGTCAAGGGCCTCGCGAGTCGCGTCGATTTTGGCGTCATTGGCGTCCAGCTTGGTTTCGATACGGCCTAGGCGGACGTCGATTTGCTCGACAATGCCCTCCAGCCGGGCGATGCGGCCCTCGTGATCTAGCGGATAAGGCCGCTCCGGTGGCAGTGGCTCACTCATGATGCTACCTCCTCTTTGTTATCGCGGCGAGGTGCTGGGCAAAGGAGGATTCGCGGATGAGGTCCATGAGGTTCTCCTTGGAAACAACGGCCAAGACCGTCTGCTGATTATACGCCAAGCCGCTCAAAAGTGCTAACCCTGCGTCAATTGGGACTTGACGCGATATAGCAGCGGCGACTCGCTCACTCTTCTTGCAATATCCGTGCCAAGGCTAAGCACAGTGGGGCAGATGGGGTTGTGAGGGGCGCGACTGTTTCGGGTGCGATACATAGATGGAACCTTTAAGGCGTCAATACACGCTCGGTGAATAGTTCGAGAAAGCGCGCTTGTTCCACGTCCACCGCACACGCTACGGGCCGCCCCAGCCGCTCTTGGTCGCTTGCCAAGGCGCGTTGGTCAACTACTACCTGTCCGGCGGTCAGCTCGCCAGAGGTCTCCACATCCACCCATAGTTGCTGCGTGCGAAAGAGTTGCGGCCACAGGGCCGCGCCTAAGGCCACGGGATCATGCACGTGCATTCCGGCAGACCCGTAGTGCGCGGACTCAAAGGCGATTACTGGCTCACACGCTGCACGGCAAAACGCCGCGTACGGACCTGTGCAGGCTTGCAAGGCGGCCTGCGCTAGCCAGACCTGATGGGTGGCGTCTAGTCCCACTAACACTAGCTCGGCCTCGGACGCGAGGACTTGGCGCGCAGCGTGCGGATCGGCGTAGAAATTGAACTCAGCCGCTGGCGTGATATTGCCCGGCACGCGCACGGCTCCGCCCATGATAACCACTTGACGCGCCTGTCGCAGCACACCCGGCATCCGTGCCTCGGCTCGCGCCAGGTTGGTCAACGGCCCGGTGGCGACGAGGATTATTTCTCCGGGGCGCGCTTGTAAGGTCTTCAGCAGAAATTCCACCCCGTCGCCTGCTGACGAGGTGCGCGCTTCGGGCAACTGGGCCGCGCCTAGACCGGTCGCGCCGTGTACGTCGTCCGCGGCGACCGGGTCACGCACCAAGGGCCGGTCTGCGCCAGCGTACACCGGAACGTCGGCGTGCCCCGCCCATTGCAATAGGCGCAGTGTGTTGTCGGTCGTCCGCGACAACGGCACATTGCCAGCTACGGTAGAGATGCCCACTAACTCGACCTCGGGAGAGGACAGGGCCAAAAGCAGGGCGAGGGCGTCGTCAACGCCTGTATCGACGTCCATGAGCAGGGGAGTTGCAGGCATCGCCTATCCTGCGACTTGGGCGCTGATGATTAAGTGTTCGACCCAATCGTCCCCCGTGTTGGAAAGCTGGTGTTTGACCTTCGGTGGGATGTGTACTGCATCGCCTTCGCGTACGTCGTAGATCTCTCCGTCGATCTTCATCTGTCCTTGGCCGCTGAGAAAGTAGTACACCTGCTCGGTGGCTTCGTGCTCGTGGTAATCGCCTTCCAGTCCCCCTTGCAGGCGATGTAGCGTTAGTCCGGAAAATCCCAAGAGTACTGCTTCGTTCTCGTCCAGCCCCTCGGTACTCTGGGCGCGGAAGATCGACCAGATCAGTTTGGATTCATGCCCGACGACGGGCGTGACGTTGCGCCAATTGCGAATGACCAAAATGTCCTCCTCGCGTTTATCGTGCTGGTGAAATTCGTCGGCTTAACATATCAAACAGTAGGTGGCGGACAAAGTGTGCCCTGTTGCTGGTACGTCGGCTGGTTAAATTAGGAATTAAGAATTAGCCGCCCGTACTCCTAGCAGGTTGCAAACGGCTATTAATTTTTAATTCTCAATTCCTACGGAGTAGCTACTATGACTACTGCCTCTATCGACATAGCTCCGCTGCCGCAAGTTACCTTCGGCAAAACCGGCGAACGCGTCCCCTTGCTCGGCTTGGGCACGGCCCCCGGAGGCTTTGGCCTAGCAGACGCGGACGCCATTGCGCTGTTTGAACGGGCCATTGACCTCGGCGTCACCTACATCGACACGGCCCCCGGCTACGACCGTGCCCAGAGTCAGCTCGCCCAGATCGTCCCCCGTTGTCGGCAAGACCTGTTCTTGGTCAGTAAGGCCCACACGGCCCACTACCAAGAGGTGCTCGATATCGTCGAAAAGAGCTTGGACACCTTGGGCACCGATCACTTGGATCTGGTGTACGTCCACTCGCTGGGCCACTTAGACGTAGAACAAGTGCTGGCTAAAGATGGTGCGCTCGCCGGCTTGCGCGAGGCGCAGCGGCGCGGTTGGACTCGCTATATCGGCATCACCGCACATCACGCGCCGTGGAAATCCGCCAAGGTCCTGCGCGAGGTTGAGATCGACGCCTGCATGTTCGCCTTTAGCTTTGTCGATTGCCATATCTACAACTTTGAGGAAGTGGTCCTCCCTTTGGCTCGCACTCAGAACGCCGCCGTCGCTGCGATGAAGGTGTACGGCGGGGCCATCGACATGGAGTACGAAACGCCGCGGTCCTCGGAGCTGACCAACAGCGGCTTTGACGATCACGAGCGGGCGTTGCGCTACGCCTTGGGATTGCCGGGGGTGAGTCTGGCGGTCATTGGAATGTATAACGAAGAGGAATTAGTGCAGAATATCGAATGGGTGCGGCGCTACACGCCGTTGGATGCTGGCGAACAACAGGCACTGCTAGCGCAGGGGCGGGATATAGCCCGTCAATGGGGGCCGCATTACGGGTCGGTGGAGTGAGCAATACAAAACATCAACGGGGAATTTATGAAAATTACCAATATCAAATCCTTTGTTGGATCGAGCGGCTATTTTTTTGTAAAGGTAGAAACCGATGCTGGCATCTACGGTCTCGGTGAAGGGGGATTGAGACGGCGTGCCCTCGCCTTGGCAGAAGTTATTCGCTCTTTTGAACCGTTTCTCATCGGTGCAGACCCGTTCCAAATTGAACATCTGTGGCAAGTGATGTTTCGCGGTGGCTTTTTTCCCGGCGGTGTCGTTCAATCCGCTGCCGTGAGTGCCGTGGATATCGCACTCTGGGACATCAAAGGGAAAGCACTCAATGTACCTGTGTACGAACTTTTGGGCGGGCGCACGAGGGACAAAGTCGTCTGCTATCCGCACAACGGTGGCGGTACGATTGATGCCCTCGTTGAGAGTTGTCGCCAAACCCATGCGGCCGGTTGGAAATTTGTCCGCTGGGGTTTGGCCGATGGTGCAGATAAAGGGACGTTTGAACCCAGACGCGCTATTCAGCACGGCGTTGAGCAGGTGGAGGCCGTGCGCAATGCACTAGGCGATCAGGTCAACATATTAGTTGACGTGCATACCCGTCTCGACCCGGCGGATAGCCTCGATTTCTGCAACCGGGTTGCCCCCTACAATCCGTTTTTCATTGAAGATCCACTGCGCAGTGAAAACCCAGCCAGTCTCCGGCGGCTGCGCCAACAGACCTCCGTCCCGCTTGCCGTCGGGGAACAATTTGATAGCAAGTGGACGTTCAGAGAAGTCATTGAGGAGGATCTGATGGATTACTGCCGCGTTGATCTGTGCATTGCCGGTGGATTGACAGAGGCTCGTAAAATTGCCGGGTGGTGCGAAACGCATTACATCCATCTGGCACCGCACAACCCGCTCGGGCCGGTTTCTACCGCGGCCTGTTTACATCTGTGTTTAGCATCTTCACTGGTCGGTGTGCAGGAACTTCCGCGTGCGCCGATGTCTTCGCTCACCGATGAGTTTCCGGTGCAGGTGCCGTTTGAGTCTGGGTACCTCTTGCCGCCCGAAGCTCCTGGTCTCGGTATTGAATTCAACGAGGCGGCGCTCGACACACTATCAACCCAGAACTACGGAGCACCCACCGGCTATCTGCGCGATGATGGCTCCTATACGAATTGGTAGGGAAGTAAAGAATGGGAGCTACGGACAGGTGGCGTCTCCATAAGTGGATTGCACGACCTGTTCCATAGAATCGATTTCTTCATCCGTTAGATCGTTAAAGTGGCTTGCGCGTTTTCGTGCGGACAGTCGGCCGTTGTTTTGGAGGCAAAAGCGAATGAAGAGGTCAATCTGACGGTCGGGCATATCTACGATGTTTTGGATAGCTCGTTTGGTCGCATCGTAGTTGGCTAGGAAGGCCAACTCGCGGGCGAGCTCGGTATCGATGGTCTGATCAATGAAGCGAAAAAGTGCCTCCGCTTGGGGGGTCATGTCGATATAGCGGTACCATGTAGCGGTATCGTTATGCACAGTCAGGCGTCCATCTTGGTCGAGTGTGTATTCCACTAGGGGCATTAGCTGTCGGGAGAATGCATTTAGGGAAGCGTCATAGTCGGCTGGATTCTTTAGCATGACTGCCGATATGGGAAACATCACGTTTTCGGGTGTA
>JAJDYK010000307.1 GCA_022825185.1 Candidatus Latescibacterota bacterium
GTCGAACCCCTTGGCCGACATGGACAAACCGGACCTGATCTTCTGCATCGGCACCAACATGACCGAGTGCCACCCGGTCGCGGCCACGCGCATCAAAAAAGCCCTCAAACGCGGAGCCAAAATGATCGTCGCCGACCCGCGCAAGACCGACCTCGCGGATATGGCCGATCTGTACCTGCCCATCCGCGTCGGCTCGGACGTAGCTCTCTTATTGGCTATGGCCCACGTGATCGTCCGCGAAGACCTAGTAGATCGCGCCTTTATGGAAGCGCGCACAGCCGATTTTGAGCAATTCCTAGAACACGTCGTCGAGTTCACGCCCGAGTGGGCTTCGACCATCACCGAGGTGCCCGCCGCAGACATTGAACAGGCCGCCCGTTGGTACGGAGCCGCCGATAAATCCGGCATCTACTACACCCTCGGCATCACCGAGCACATCTGCGGCGTGGACAACGTCCAGAGCCTGTGCAATCTCGCCCTGTTGACCGGCAACATTGGCCGCGAGGGCACTGGCATCAATCCCATGCGCGGGCAGAACAACATCCAAGGTGCTGGCGACGCTGGGGCCGTTCCATCCAATTACCCCGGCTTCCAACCTACTGACCAACCGGAAAGCAGAGAAAAATTCACCGCGCTCTACGGGCGAGAGATGGACCTCGACAAAGGCATCACCAAAGTCCAAGCGCTCAACCGCTGCGGCACCGAGATTTTTGCCATGATCATCGACGGCGAAAACACCCTCGTCTCCGACCCAGACCGCCATCACTGCGAGCACGCCCTCAAGAGCCTAGATCACCTCGTGGTCATCGACATCTTCCTCACCGAGACCGCGGCGCTAGCCGATGTGGTCTTCCCCGCCAGCGCCTTTGCCGAGACCGACGGGAGCTGCGCCAACACCGAGCGCCGGGTCCAGCGCCTGCGCCGTGCCGTGCCCCCACCCGGCGAGGCCAAACCCGACTGGTGGATCATAAGCCAACTCGCCCAGCGGCTTGGCTTTAGCGGCTTCGACTACACCTCGGCCGAGGACGTGTTCAACGAACTATGCGGACTCTCGCCCATCTACGCCGGCCTCGATTGGGACCGAATCGACAAGGGCGAGTACCACTGGCCCGTGCCCGAAAAGGACCACCCAGGGACGCCGATTTTGCACGAGGGAGCCTTCAGAAACGGCCGCGGCCTTTTCAAAATAATCCGCTACCGCGACCCGGCCGAGACCATTTCGACCGAGTTCCCAGTCTGGCTAACGACCGGCCGCCGACTCCAAGCCTACCACACCCGCACCCAGACCGGCCGCTCTCAGGGAATTGACTACCTGCTCGCCGAAGAGCGCCTCGAAGTCCATCCCGAAGACCTCACCGACTGGGGCCTCGAAGACGGAGGCTTGTGCCGCCTGTCAAGCGCGCGCGGTGCCATTGAAATCCGCGTCAAGGGCACCACCCGCTCGCCGCGCGGCACGGTCTTTGCCAGCTTCAGCTTCAACGACGTGCCGATCAACATCCTCACCGGCTCCGGCTACGACCCTGTCACCCACACCGCCGAACTCAAGGTCTGTCCGGTGCGCATTGAGGCGCTGGTTGAAAGTGAGTAGCGAGGTGAATCTTACGTGCCTTATCGGGACGATGAAAAAGTCTCACCACTGGTGACACAATTACCTTGGACGCACAACCTCATCATCCTGTCGCAGAGTAAAACCCCAGAAGAACGCGAGTTTTACCTGAAAACGGCGATCCGCGAAAAATGGAGTAAACGGGAATTGGAACGCCAGTTCCGAGGGGCCTTATTTGAGCGAGCCGTGCTCAATCCGCCAAAAGTCTCAGCAGTGCTGGCACAAATGCAGCCAGAAGCCCACGAAGTGCTCAAAGACACCTACTTGCTGGAGTTTCTCGACTTGCCGGACGACCACGCCGAACCTGATTTACAGCGGGTACTGGTCGCGAAGCTACAGGAAAGACCTAAACCTGTTTCACGCGAGGAAGTTATGGGTGCGAAGCGGCAGCACCTCCGCGATGGTCTGGAAATGAGCGTCCTTGTGGGCGAGAACAGCACCGTGTCGGAGTGCTATAGCCGCGATGAACACATCCAGCAGCGGCACGTTATAGCCCTTATCCGCGAGCGATCGGATTTTCTGTTCAGCCGTCAGCCAATCGCTATCGACAGATGATAGGTGGGGCAAGGCCGCGAAGGCACTCACAATCTTCGGGGCCTCTGCCTTGCGCGCTCCGCGCAAAACCTCAGCCCGCACAGGACCGCAAATCGCTAGACCATCGGCGAGCCAGCGCATCAACTGCGCCCGGACTGCTTCGTCCCCATACGGGCGGAAAAACTCAATCCAGCAAGACGTGTCTGCGAGAATCAGCACTCCTCCATCGCCTCCAACTCTTCATTGGAATAGCATAGCTCAACGGTGCCGGCCAGATTGGCCAGTTGGCGGAGCTTTTGCAGGCGCAGGTATTCATTTAATGCCATGCGCACTGCGGAGGCTTTACTTTTTTGCTTTGTCGCCTGCTGGACGGCTTGGACAATTTCCGAGTCTAAGGTAATTGTTGTAGCCATGATGAAACCTCGTTGTTGTTTTTTATTTTTTCCAACAAGAATATGAATGATTTTTGTTGAAATAACAAGCGATAGGACAATGACAAAAACTCTTGGGCCGTCGCAACTTTGACGCCCCATCGCTCTTGGCCTACTGTTATGCCCTTACCCTGACAGGAGCCTTTCGCCATGAGCACCTCGACCCTACCCCTATTCCGCGACCAAATCCCCGCCGTCGTCGCCGAAGAAACCTCAGCTCAACGGCTGATCGTCGACGACTGGCACACCCATCTCCTCGGCCCCCAAGCCGGCCCCCAACTCTGCCTCTACGGCATTGACCAGCAACTCACCTATCACTACGTGCGCCGCAAGCTGTTTGCTGCCGGCCACATCGACCCGGCTACTTTCTACTCTTGGAGCTTAGAACAACAAGGCGACTTTACCTGGCAGAGGCTTTTCGCCGACGCGGCTTCCGACCCGTTCGACGAAGGCTGTCGCGGCGTGGTCGTCGCACTGGAAGCCCTCGGCCTCGACCCCAACGCCGCCACTCTCGACGAAGCGCGCCAGTTCTATGCGGATACCGCCCCTGAAGAAATCCAACGCCGCTGCATGGAACTGGCTGGCGTGCGCCGCATCGTCGGCACCCAAGACGTGTTCAACGACCAAGAGCGCGCTTATTACGAAAGCGGCGAGTGGGACGAGTGCTATCTGTCCGGCTACCGCCTCGACGAACTCGTCTTGCACTACCCACGCGCGGCCGTGAAGCTCAGCGCTTGGGGCTACGAAGTTGGCAACGACCCCAGCCAACCCGCCACAGCCCATGCGATCCGCCGCTTCCTCGCCGACTGGTACGACAAGCTGCACGGCGTCGCGTACGGCGCGTGCTCGTTCCCGCCCCACTGCCAAGTCCACGACCTCAGCGGGCTGGAAGGTGCCGTCCTCCACCACGCGGTGCTACCAGCCCTGCGCGAACTCAACTTGCCCTTCTTTATGATGCCCGGCCCCATCCGCCAACTCAAACCCGAGTGGCGCGACGCCGGCGACGGCGTGGGACTCGCCGACATGTATCCCTACCAGCAGCTAGTGCGCCGACATCCCGACAACGCCTTCTTCATCACGCCGCTCCACAACGCCAACCAGTACGACGCCAGCGTCCTCTCCTGCCACAACGACAACATCATGGTCATTGGCCACTGGTGGTTCAACTACCATCCGGGCTTGGTCGAACAGGACTTGCGGATGCGCCTGGAGATGACCGGCGACCGCTTCATCCCCTTCAACTCAGACGCCCGCGTGCTGGAAAACCTCATCCCCAAGTGGCAGCGCTTCCGCGACATCCTCGCCAACGTCCTAAGCGAAAAATACCAAGACCTGCACGACGCCGGCCGACAAGTAACCCGCGCCAGCATCGCCCAAACTCTCCAGACCCTCTTCACGCCCAACCGCTTTTCCCAACTCACCTGAGCAGGCTCCCGTGAAAATCAAGGAAATCCGCGCCGCGCAAATCGTACTCAAGCCCCCTCAGAAGACAACCCCACGCCCCAGCCAGCATCCCGGCCACTCCCTACACCGGCCGCTCGACCGCTACGACCGCTTCCGCGCCGACCGCTCTGGCACTCCACCGTGGCACCGCATCGCCTGCGTGGTCACGGCCGAGGACGGCACTTGGGGCCTCGGGCTAACCGTTCACTCGCCGCCCGTGCTGCCCATCATCAACGATCACTTCGCCTCCCTGCTCGTCGGCGAAAACTGCATGGCCACGGAAAAGCTGTGGGACGTCATGGTGCGCTCCACCGCGCCCTTTGGCGGCCAAGGGCTGGCCAGCTACGCCATCAGCGCCGTGGATACTGCGCTGTGGGACCTCAAGGGCAAGCTGCTGCAAAAACCCGTGTACGAGCTGCTCGGCGGCCCGCAAAAGGACAAAATTTTCTGCTACGCTTCTGGGTTTGAACAGGAGTGGTACATGGAACTAGGCTTTAAGGCGACCAAGCTCTTCACCCCGTGGGGCGCAGCCGACGGCCTCGACGGCCTCAAGAAAATCGAGGAACTCGTAGCCACCACGCGCCAGCTCATCGGCGACGACATCGAGCTATGCCTCGACTGCTGGCTGTCGCAGGACGTGGAGCACCTAGTCCGCCTCGCCGAGATGCTCCGTCCCTACCGCCTAAAGTGGATCGAAGACTACCTGCCCGCCGACGATTGGATCGGCTACGCCCAAGTGCGCCAGCGGCTCCCGTGGCAAACCCTCGCCTCGGGCGAGCACTGGTACTTGCCGCGCACCTTTGCCCAAGCGCTCGACGGCCGCTTCGTCGATATCCTGCAACCAGACGTGCTGTGGGTCGGAGGCATAACGGCCGGAGTCAAAATCTGCCACCTCGCCGAGGCCGCAGGCGTCTCGGTCATCACCCACGGAGGCATGAACTACCCCTACGGCCAGCACCTTTCTTTTGCCATGCCCGCCATCGTCTGGGGCGAGCGCTCGGAGAGCGTGTCGCCACCCGGCGTACCGCTCCACGAAATGACCCTATTGCCCGGCACCCCAGCCATCCAAGACGGCTACCTCGTGCCCAGCGACGCGCCCGGCTTTGGCATTGAGGTGGATTTGCCGTGGCTCGAAGGAGTTGCGATCTGAGGAACACCGCAAACGGGGGCGGTCCCGATTACGTGGGGAGAAAACCATACTTGAGCAAGATTCTCGATTTTCGCAGTGATGCCTCAAGCCAGCCGACGCCAGCCATGCGCCGAGCTATGGCTGAGGCCCAAGTGGGCAACGACGATTTTCGCGACGATCCTACCATAAATCAGTTGGAGGAAAGAGGAGCGCATTTGCTGGGCAAAGAAGCGGCGCTCTTTGTGCAAAGCGGCACCATGGCCAATCTAACGGCAGTGATGTCTCACGTCGAAGCCGGTGCAACAATCCTCGTGGGCGAGCGTTTTCACATATTCGACTACGAGGCCGCGGCAATGCGGCGAGTCGCTGGCGTCGAATTTGCACTGGTGGCGGACCAGACGTGTGCGGGAAGCACGCGGCTGCTGGTCGAAGACCTGGAGCTCACAGGGCCGGAACCGAGCCTGCTTTGTCTGGAGAATTCCGTCAACACCCCCGGCGGCACCTTGATTGAAATGGATCATCTGGGCGAGTTGGCAGGGTGGGCTGCGGAACGCGGGATACCCGTGCACCTCGATGGGGCACGGTTCTTCAACGCCTGTATCGGGTTGGGCGTTGAGCCTCAGGAGTTGGCTTCCTGTGCCGATTCAGTATTCCTAGGGCTATCGAAGGTCCTGGCGGCACCATGCGGAGCCCTGTTGGTCGGTTCGGGCGAGCTTATTGAACAGGCGAGGCACAATCGCTGGATGCTTGGGGGCAACTGGAAGCAGGGCGGAGTAGTGGCCGCAGCCGGTCTGGCGGGCCTAGACACCATGGGCGAGCGCATGGTGCAAGATCACGAGAATGCCTCGCGGCTGGCCAGAAAGCTCGACGCCGTCGAAGGGTTGGCAGTCGATCTCAGTCGAGTAGTGACGAATATTCTCTACATGCAAGTGACAGAAGATCGCCTAGATCTAGCAGCCTGGTCGGACTTTATGGCCCGGCACGGCGTATTAACCGGTAGATTCGAGCCGGAGCGATTCTGCCGCTGGGTGACACATCCAGACATAGCGACGGACGACATCGACCGCGCTGTGGAGCTGGCGGCCGAAGCGGTCCACTGGGCCTTGGCACCGTAGTCTCACTGGGACGGAAACGAGTCATGGTCGATCTGGCCCGCACTGCTGCCGTTATCAGCGTTTCCCCGCTTCGCGCCCGTCCTCTTCCACGACCAAATACTGGTTGATCCGCAGGTTCCTCAACACCTGCACGGTCCCGCTCGGCCAGCGCACCTGTAGCGAATCCACCCTTTCAATCTGGCCCAGACCAAAGTGGGCTCGCGGATCCTCACCAGAGAGAAAGCTGCTGCCGCTGATAATATCGCGGACTTGCACTTTGCCGCCGGCTGCCAAGCGCAGGCGGGCACCAATCCCACCCCGATTGCTCTTCCGACCGACCAACGCGACGCCCAGCCAGTTTTGCTTATTTCCCACATCGTTGCGCAAAAGCGTCGGGCGGTCGTCGAGATTGGTGACGAGCAGGTCCAGATCACCGTCGTTGTCGTAGTCGGCAATCGCGCTCCCCCGACTCACTTTGGCCGCCCCCAAGCTGTCGCCGTCGCTAGGCAATAACAACTCGAAACGGCCACCGCGATTGTCGAGGAGCTGGTTGGGTTGGGCGTACGAGGTGCCGCTGCCCGCACGTTCTATCTGTGGATAAACATGGCCGTTGGCCACCAACAGGTCTAGGTCGCCGTCGTTGTCGCGGTCGAAAAATCCAGTGCCAAAACCCACCAAGTGAAAACTGGTCCTGCCCAAACCCGCCGCGACGGACACATCGGCAAACAGGCCCGCACCCTCGTTGCGGTAGAGCGTATTGTAGTCGTCCTCAAAGTGCGTCGCGAAAATATCGGGACGGGCGTCCCCGTCGTAATCACCCCAAGCCACGCCCATGCCGGCCTGTGCGTGGCCCATCGCCCCATACGCCACCTGGGCTTGCAGCCCCACCTCGGCGAAGGTGCCATTCCCCTCGTTGCGCCACAGGAAATTGGGCGTGGAGTCATTGGCCACGTACAGATCGACGTCCCCATCGTCTTCTACATCGACGAAGAGCACCCCGAAACCGTAGCCCGGCTCGGGATGCACCAGACCGGCTTCTTCAGTGACCTCCACAAAGGATTCGCCGTCGTTGCGGTAGAATGAGTCGGCCTCCGGCACCAGCCCCAGCGGCCCGACGAACACATCGACTCCTTTCCACTGGCTACCCAGCCGAGGGATTTCCCCAGGTTCAAACTCGGCATAGCCAGCCACGTATAGATCGACGTCCCCATCCCGATCGTAGTCCCCAAATGCCGCGCCCGTACTCCAAGCGTCCCCAGCCGCCCCGGCCTCGCCTCCCACTTCGGCAAAACCCGCATCCCCGTCGTTGCGGTAGAGTATATTCGCGCGCAGGTTGGTGACGTAGAGGTCCGCGTCCCCGTCGTTGTCGTAGTCGGCGCTGACAGCACCCATACCCCATCCCCGACCCTTTGCGCCCAAGGAACTGGCCACATCGACAAAGCCGCTTGCCCCATCATTGCGGTAGAGAGCATTGCCCCCGCCTTGCGCATCGTCCAGTGTAGCTCCATTCACCCAGTAGAGATCCAAATCCCCGTCGCCGTCAAAGTCCAACCAAGCCGCACCCCCTCCCTTGGCCTCTGCGATATAGTCTTTTTCCTCACTGCCGCCGATGTGGACTTTCGTCAGGCCGATATCTGCAGTCACATCGACAAAGTGGGACTGTTCAGACGCCATAGGCTCCAAATCAAGCGGCTGCTTCTCTGAAGGCGCACAAGCCGCTAAGAAAAAGAACAAGATGCGCGCCCTCATCGCTCTTTACCCAACTGTGCCAATTTTTTCTGGGCCTTGGAATGGTCTGGGTCGAGCACCAGCGCTTCCCGCAGAGCCTGTCGCGCCTCGTCTATGGCTCCGCGCTCGGCGTATAATGCGCCTTGCTTGAAATGCCGCTGGGCCGCGCTCAGGCGCTGAAAGGTGCGCAAGACTTCCGCTCGCTCGTCCGGCTGGCCGCTGAGCAAATACACTTGGCTCAACAGATAGAGTGCATGGGTATTGCGCGGTTCGAGTTCAAGGGCGATTCTGAGCACTTCGGCGGCCTGCAGGTACTGGCCCTGCTGCATATAGACTTGGCCCAGTTCCCACAGGATGTCCGCGCGTCGGCTGTCTAACTCGATCGCCCGTCTATACCCTTGCTCGGCTTCCTCCGGGCGGTTGCTTGAAGCTAGCAGCCCAGCGCGTAAGAAATGAGCATCCACGTGCGTCGAATCCACGCGGATTGCCGCGGCAAACGCCGCGAGCGCCTCCTCGACCTCGCCCAAGGCTTGGCGGGCCTCTCCGAGGCGGAAATGGTATTCGGCCCGGTCTGGTGCCAAGGCCGCCGCCTTCTCAAAGTGTGTGGCTGCGGCTCGCTGGCGGTGTTCAACCCCCAAGGCAATCCCCAAGGCAAAATGCGCGCCTGGATTTTCCGGTGCCAACTCCACGGCGCGCCCAAAGGCCACAATGGCCTCGGCGTACTCTTTCAGATGCGTATGCGCCACGCCCATATTGTAGTGGACTTCCATGCTCGCCGAGTCTTTCTCGGCAGCCCGCTGCAACAGGGCTAGCGCTTCCTCGGGCCGACCCTGTTGCAGCAACCGAAACCCCTCGGCGCTCTCTTGGCTTATGCTGGGGCGGTCTGCCGCTTTCTCGCCGCTATCGCAGGCTGCCAACAACCCGATAATTAGCCAAAGTCTCGTCATTCCTCAAACCAGATGGGACTGCTCCAAGCCAACTGGCCGTTTTCTTGGGTGACGCGCAGATAGTAGTAAGCTGGCATCTCGCTCCGGTCGATGAAGTGGCTCTTTAGAGCGTAGAGTGCCTCGGGCAAAGCTCGGTGGGCCACGACCCAAGTGGGTAGCCCATCTACGCGCCAGCCCCGACGCCCCTGCAAAAGCTCGCCGATGCTGAAGCTAGCCCGGGAACCGCCGAGCTTGCCCGTAAGCGACCAGTCGGTGGCCGTGGCCAATAGGCTCTTGCTCGTGCGGCAGTCGAGTTCGAGTTCGAGCCGCGTCTCTTCCGTCCCCTCCACCTCCACGCACAGGGCGTCGTTAGCCCTTGGCGCGGTGGAGCCATTGCGCGTGGTGAAGACAGAACCCCGAGAGGTGTGAGACTGCCAAGCGCACCTTTCCTCATCCCATTCGAGGACGCGCTTGCGCCGCACCTCGTCAAAGGGATCGGAGCTAAAGCAGGGCACGACCTGCAAAAGCCGTCCCCCCGCAACCCGCAGTTGCCCCTGCCAGTCATAGACTTGGTAGCCCTTCATCGGCCCCCAGCCCCACTCAAAGCGCAGGCGATAGGGCTGCGGCTGTGCTGCCCGTGGTGCGCTATAGTCGGGAACCTCTATATGCACCGGAAAATTGTCGCGCACAACTTCCACGCTTTTGAGCGCGTCCCACCCCTCGACCCGGTAGTCTAGCCGGCACTCCGCTGAGCCGCTCACCACCTCGCCCATCCAAGCCTCCCCAGCGCGAAAACACACCTCAATCCGATCTCCCGTGACGGCTGTGGTGCGCCGCTGCTGCAAGGCGTCAAAGAGCGCAGCGCGGCTGTTCTCCTCGGCCCAAATCCCCGTCAGCCCCAGCCCGTAAGCTCCAGGGTAGCCATCGTGGTTATCAGTGCCGGCCACAAGGCCAAACCGCTTGCCCAGAGCCAAGCCATGTTGCACGGTGTATTGATAGCCGGCCGGACCGCCGCTGTGCCCCAGCATGGGATAGAGGCCACTGTCGCGCTCCGACGAGCCGTGCTCGGAGAAAATTTCCACCACCGGCGACAAGGCCTCGTCAAAGCCCTCCCAATCTACCCCGCGCTCGTAGGCCGTGTGATGGGGCACCAAGATGGCATGTCTATTCCTGAAGTGGTCCTGCAAACCAGCCAGATTCCGCGCACAGTGCATCGACTCCATATCCTCTGCACTGAGCACGTGCAGGTGCCCCCAAGCCGAGGAGTGCCACTCGTAGGCCGGGAAACAGGTAAACTCGCCCGGCCGGTTGTTTTCGCTGGCAGCCCGGCGGATCCGCTCCCAATTGGCCACCACCACGGGATAGCCGTCCGGCACACCGCCGTCGGCGTGTAGCCCGTGCGGGGTGAAGGCGTAGAAGTCGAGGTGAGAGCGGGCGATCTCGTAGCTGCGCTCGAGACTGCCCTGGGCATAGCCGAGTTCATTGTGGTTGTGCAACTCGCCCCAGTACAGGTTCAAATCCGGCATATTGCTCTCCTCTCCGTGCATATCTTGCGCAGTCATCCCTTGACCAATTCGAGCCCCTGAAGCCCGAACAACGGCCGCTTCCCCAAGTGCGCTTTTGTAATATATTCTATTCTATGCTAATCGCATCCCAACGGAGGTTTTAACTAATCAATGAACGGCTACACCCACCACGAACTCCTGCCCCTCGGTGAGGATCCAACCCCTTATCGCCTACTGACCACGGATTACATTTCCACTGGCGAATTTGAAGGTCGCCCGATCCTCAAGGTCGCGTCCGAGGGCCTGACCCTGCTCGCCGACCAAGCCATCCGCGACTCGGCCCACCTGTTGCGCCCCGGCCACCTAGCCCAACTGCGCCACATTCTCGACGATCCAGAAGCCTCGAACAACGACCGCTTCGTCGCGCTCGACATGCTCAAAAACGCCAACATCGCCGCTGGTTGGGTCCTGCCAATGTGCCAAGACACTGGCACTGCCATCGTCATGGGCAAGAAGGGGCATCAGGTGTGGACCGAAGGCGACGACGAAGCCGCTATCTCGGCCGGCATCGCCAAAGCCTATCAGGAGACCAACCTCCGCTACAGCCAACTGGCCCCCCTGAGCATGTTCGAGGAGCAAAACACCCGCACCAACCTCCCGGCCCAAATCGAGGTTTTCGCCGAGCAGGGCATGGCCTACAAGTTCATGTTCATGGCCAAAGGCGGCGGCTCGGCCAACAAGAGCTACCTCTTCCAAGAGACCCGGGCACTCCTGACCCCAGAGCGGCTGCACTCCTTCATCGACGACAAGCTGCGCATGATCGGCACGGCCGCCTGCCCGCCCTATCACCTCGCCTT
>JAJDYK010000105.1 GCA_022825185.1 Candidatus Latescibacterota bacterium
TCAGCACCACGTCGAGCGCGCTGACCGGAAAGTCCCAATCCACGGACTCGCGCTGCGGCACATAGCCGATGATCTTGCGCATCTGGCTGTAGTCCTCGCCGTAGATCTTGACCCACCCCGACGCCTTGGGCACGAGGTCCATAATGGCCTTGATCATAGTGCTTTTGCCCGAGCCGTTGGGGCCGATGATGCCCACGAGTTGCCCTTCGGGCACATCGAGATCCACGTCCCACAGCACCGGCTTCTTGTGGTAGGCAATGGTCATGTCGTGGATCTGGATGGGATGAGGTGCGCTCACCGCAAAGCTCCCACAATGGTGTTGACGTTGCTTTCGACCATGCCCACATACGTGTTGGCACCGCTGCCAGCAGCCCCCATCGCATCCGAGTATAGGGTGCCGCCTATTTCCACTTGGAAGCCGCGGTCCAAGCACCCTTCGCGCACGGCCTCAATCGAGCGCACGGGCACGCTGCTCTCGACGAAGATGGCCTTGACTTGGCGCTCGACGATCAGATCGACTAGCCGGGTGACGTCGTTGACCCCGTAGTCGGCCACCGTGGAAATGCCTTGCAGGCCGACGACCTCCACTCCGTAGGCCCGGCCAAAGTAGCCAAAGGCGTCGTGAGCCGTAATCAGCACGCGGCTAGCCTCCGGCAGCAACTCGACCTGCTCGCCGACCCATCGGTTCAGGGCGTCGAGGCGCTCCCGGTAGCGCGCGCCGTTCTGGCGATAGACCGCCGCCCCGTCCGGGTCTATTGCGCTCAGGCGGGCCACGACCGGCTCGATCGTCTGCGCCCACAGCGATACGTCGAACCATATGTGGGGATCGAAGTTGCCTTCAAATTCCGGCGGGCGCAGCAAGCGCTCTTCTGGTATTTGCTCGGCCACGGCCAACACCTGCTTGCTGCGAGCCATTTTGGCGAAGATGTCTTCCATCTTGCCTTCGAGAAAAAGGCCGTTGAAGAGAATCAAATCCGCGGCCGTCAGCTTGGCCAAATCGCCTTGCGACGCCTTGTAGTAATGTGGATCGACGCCCGGCCCCATCATCCCGACCACCGAGATGCGGTCGCCGCCGATATTGCGGGCGAGGTCGGCCACCATCCCAGTGGTACACACCACCTCAATCCGCCCGTCGTCGCGCTCGGGAGCATCGCAACCCAACGCGTACAACAAAATGAAAATCCAGAGCATGATTCCTTGCTTATCTAATTTTAGTTGACATACAAAAATAAAAATTTAGTCATGGCTAAAAAACTGTCAAGGTCGTTGCTAAATCTGTTTTTGGTCTTATCTTAAAGAACAAAGCGCGTAACCTTGGAGGTAAGGGGTGCTAACTCAGGCTATTGAAGATTATCTCAAGGCTATTTACAAATTGCAGCACAGCGACGAGCACGGCGGGCGCGTCACCACCTCAGTGATCGCCAGCCGCATGGAAGTGGCCGCGGCCTCAGCGACGAACATGATCAAGAAGCTCGCCGAGCTGAACCTGCTTATATACACGCCGTACCAAGGGGTCGAGCTAACAGCCAGCGGCGAGAAGATCGCCTTGGAGACCATCCGCCACCACCGCTTGATCGAGCTATATCTCAGCCAAGCGTTGGGCTATTCCTGGGACCAGATCGACGCCGAGGCCGATCGCCTAGAGCACGCTATTTCCGAGGAGTTTGAAGACCGCATCGACGAGGCTTTGGGCTATCCGACCGTCGGCGCCCACGGCGAGCCGATCCCCACCAAGCAAGGCCAGATCGACCACCCTAACTACCGCCGTCTCTCCGAGCTACAAGACGGCCAGTCCGCGATCATCCGCCGCGTCAGTGACCGCAATCCCCAGATGCTGCGCTATATGGAAAATTTGCAATTGCTCTTGGGCACCCGGGTCGAAGTTACTGCCAAGGCACCCTTTAACGGCCCGCTGCAATTGAAGATCGGTGCTGCCAAGGAGAAGGAAGTGTCGCTGGGGTTGGAAGTGGCCGGTAGTATCTTCGTCGAGACCGACTAATTTTATTTGTGGCTCCCGGTGTGCCCATTGGCGGACGCCAAGCGATGGAGCTTGCCCTCCGCCTCCAGCAGGGGGATTATTTGCTCAAAGTACTCGCAGAGCGCGTGTAGGCGGCCATTTTCAGTCGTCATTTCCAGCAGTTGTTGCCTAATTTTTAAGTCGAGGCCCGTCACTTGGGCGATCTGAAAGGCGTTTTGCAGAGACCCTATTTCGGCGCGCATACCGGTCACTTCCTCAAGTTGCTCCATCAACTTCTCTAGCACCGCAACGGCCTTAGCCAAAAGCACTGGGTCCGTCGGTTCCTCGGCGTCATCTACGTACTCTACCCACGCCTCTAAATAGGGCTTGTCCTCAGCGATGCGCGCGATGCGAAAGCGCCGCCCGCCGCGGACGATGATGTTGAGACGACCATCGTCAAACTCGTCGAGCACTTTGGCCAACAGCATTGCGCAGCCCACTTCGCCCTGCACCTCGCGATCCTCCCCCAGAATCATGCCAATGGGCAAGGTCTCACCGCGCTCGTCGGCCGCTCGCACATCGGCGAGCATCTGCTTGTAGCGCGGCTCAAATATGTGCAGGGGCACGATTTGGTCGGGGAAAACGACTATCGGCAGGGGAAAAAGTGGGATCGGATTGCGATCTAGCATGGGCGCGTTGTGCTGGGTTGGTTGATAAGAGCAAATTAAACCGCCGATACAGGCGGGGCAAGCGACGCGGCTGCCCTGATAGGCTACTGCGACGCGATAGCACGGTTGACATTGCTCCAGCAGCGCGACTCATTAAGGAGAACCCTCAAAACCGGGACTTGGCTATGGCGCGCCGTCGCAAAAGAAATATCCGCAGCGAGATCGAGCGAGCCCACAACCGCGCCAATCTCAGAAGCCACATCCGCGCCTTGGGCCTCCAATCCGAGGACGAGTACCGAGCTTGGTGCCGCAAGCGCGGTTTGGGCGACGGCCTCCACAAGAGCAATCGCCAGATCCAAAAGGAGCGCCAGCTCGCCCTACGCCAGCAAGGCGAGGCCGCACTCGCCCGTACCCGCCAGCGCACGCGTAGCCCGGCCAACACCATCCGCCAACTCTACGACCGCACGCTCCCCAAGGGGCGGCTCGGTGCCGACTACCTCTACAAAATTCGCGGTCTCTTCAACGCCTTTCCCAGCGGCCCGACGCGCCGCGCCTTGCTCAATCTCCTGCTCCAAGTCGAGCGTCGCGGCGACCTCTTTCGCCTCGACCCCGTCATCCCCGCGTTTGGTGCCCACCCGCAGAATAACTTCATCGACGGCTTGGCTTCCTTGGCTCGTCATTCAGAAAACTGGGTGCGCCCTGTGGCCGAGTGGGCACCGCCGAGCCACAACCCGCGCAAGCAGTTCCACCACCTCGCCTGCCACCTGCTGGCCCGCTATGACGTACCCGTTTTTATGGACGCGGCCTTTTTCACCTCGCAGATGCCAGAGGCGGGTTTGCATCAGACGTGGTTCAAATACATCGGCGCGGGGCAGAACATCCGCACCGCCGACCTCCCCGTCGCCTTGAGCAAGAAGTCGGCCCACTGCTTCCTCGCCGCCCCCGCCGACCTCTCCATCGCCCATGCCCTGCGCTGGGGTCAAGTCTTGGGCCAAGGCGGCAGTCCGACGCTGGCGCGGACGGTGATTGGCACCCGGCTGGGCCAGTCGTTTGAAAACGAGGACTTTTGGTCCACCGCGATTCTGTTTTTTGCCAACAATCCCATGCTCGACCCAGCCCACGTCGGCCCCATCATCGATTACATCTACAATCAGAAATACGTGCCGCAACAAATTGTCCTGCCCGGCGGTGGCTTCGAGCAAAGGCCACCAGCGCAGCCGAACTTCTCGATGAAGAGCCGCAGCATTCCCAAGCTGTTGCACCAAGTTGACGAGTGGCACGAAGCACTGGCGCGACAGGTACTGCTACCCGATGCAGAGGACGAGCCAGACAGAACTGGTGGCAAAAAGAGCCGCGTCCGGCACATGTCTTGGGGCGCTTCGAGTATCGGCGAATTCGAACTAAAGCAGGAGGACAAGCAACTCGGCGAAACCTTCACTTGGAGCATACGGGAGTTGCTCTCCAATGCCGAACTGGGGGCCGAGGGCCGCGAAATGGGCCACTGCGTCTATACCTACGCCAAGAGCTGCCGCAACGGCAGCACCTCGATTTGGTCCCTCGGCGTAGAAGACAGCAAGGGCCGCCGTCACCGCATCCTCACCATCGCCGTCGATCCGCACAGCCGCGCCATCACCCAAATCCGCGGCCGCTACAACGTCCTGCCCAGCGCCAAAAACAAAAAGAACTTAGAGCGCGCTTATCAGAAGCTGCTGCTCCGCTCGCAGAAGGTACTCGGGCAGTGGATGAGCCGCGAATTCATCAGCAAGCGCTACTGAGTCCACCGATGGCTACCGACGGTATTAAAGTGAACATGACCCCCTCACATCCGGGCGACTTCATTCTCACTGAGATCATTGAGGAGTTGAGGCTAAATGTGACAAGGACGGCCGAGATTCTAGGGGTTCGGCGGGCAACGCTTTCGGATTTACTAAACGGCAACGCCGCGCTATCGCCGGAGATGGCACTGCGCATCGAGAAGGCATTCGGCGTGGGTATGGACATGTTGCTGCAGATGCAGGCTTGGTACGACGCCTCTCAGATGCGCACCCGTGCAAATGAGGTCAGCGTCCAACGTTATGAGCCTGTCTGACTGACAGGCACTATAATAGCTAGACGAGAGCCTATCTATCTAAAGTGACCGTGAGTTCTTCTACCTTGATGTCGGGTATCCTCCTCAAAGGAGAAGCCCAATCTTCACGGTACTTCCTGTCCAAATTCTCCAATTCAGCGGGCCTGTAGTACTCAAGCGTTGACCGTATCATCCTGAACGTCAGCGCCATAGCTTGCGTCAGCGAGTTGCGTGTTTCTTCAGGAGATCTCAGCGAGTCTATGATTACCTCTGGGCCATCGAAGGCTACCTGGCCTGTGTACGTAGAGCCGTGCATAACTTCGGAACCAGAAGCGTAAATTATGTCGTACTCCGCAGTACGATTGACATCTTTGACGATTTCCCGGAACGAGCGTACACCGAGTATTCTGTACCAGTCCCACTCACGTTTGTTCTTTTGATAAAAAGTTTCAAACTTTTTATTGAGATCGCACAAGGAAGGTCCAGACAGTACTTTGTTCAAATTGGCGATTTGGTCACGTAGCTCCTTCTTCCTAGCCGACGAGGGCGTTTTTTTGCCTACCGTATTCCAAAAGTCCTTGAAGGCTTTATTCTCGTTGGTGCCAGGAAGGTAACGGCTAGCCCAGAGCCGTCGTTTTCGGAGATTAGCAACGTGATATGCCCTAGCACGCTCATCGCCTGATTCTTGTAGAACCCACTGAAGCGCGACAGACACTTCGAACAGTGACCGAAGTTGCAGTTGGGTGGGACGAATTACTCCCTGTCTCATCATAACTTCGATAGCATCAGCCATCGAGAGGGCATTTTTGAATAGCGAAAATAATGCAACAACATCTTTGAGAGATTTCTCAGAAGTATAATAGCATCGGAGGATTAGGTGAGTTCCATAATCTACGAAGTCTCGTAGACTATCAAGTGGCTCGCTGATCGCTGTGCCGAAGTTTGCTGCTTTATCCCGGTCTAGTATTCTCTTGTTTGCATCGTCTGCCATATATCAACTTCTCTCAGGTATTCGCCTTTTTGTTCTGGTCCTCATACTTCGACAATATAAAATCGGTATTTTATCACGCGGCGAACATCCTCCTTTCCGTCTCAGTGAACAACTCGCCTGTGAATGGCCGGATCGATGAGCTTGGCCCTAGTACCGACTTTACTAAGGTTCAGGGGCTTGCCCGCATCTTCCAACATTTCGATTGACATGATCCGAGGGACCCCATATACTCTCTACTAATTCGCTAATGCGAAGGTGGGTGGTCAGTCTGACCATTGGGAGGGGGGCCTTACTGCGGCCCCCCTTTTTTATTGTAAAAACTGCTTTCCATATATTTCTTCCCTCTTCCGATCGTACTTCTCTTGGAGAATCCCGATAATCTGAACGGCAAAAGGCGCTAAGGGTCTTCCGAGCAACCCCTGTTCATTCAGAATCTCGCAACGCGAAGGATGAGCAAGCAGATCGGCAAGCTGTAGTCCAGCGATATTGGCCGTCTTCTGTTTGAACCTGAGTTTGCGGCTAGTCAGCGTCTCTTGAAATTGTTCCGGTCCTACATAGTCCGTTCCTCGCTCCCACAGTCGGCGGAAGGATGTCTTTAGCTGCCTATCCTCCTTACCGCCTCGGGTCTCAGCCATTACGTTTCCTCGGGCACCTTTGCGCTTCAGCCACGAGCTGAATCGCTCTAAAAGGACGGCCATGCAGTAGTGATACGGGTCGTATCGCCAAGTCCCGTAAGCTGCCACGTGATTTCTCTTGTCGATGCACACCGTAACAACGCAATACTCCCACTCGCGCAGGAGATTCAGGAGATCCTTGTTAAACGCGGCTTCAACAGCGCGGTCGCGAAGTGCCTGAAACGGAGGCCGTCGATTGACAATTTCCTTGCGATGCATTATCACGGGTTCATCTGGATGTGAATCGAAATAACGACTCTTGAGAGCTTCCAAGTCCGAGTGCATTCGCCTTTGAACATAAGCGAGATCAACGATGACACCGGTAAGACTCAAAAACCGATGATTCGGATCACCTGAATTCTTGAGAGATGGATCGCCCACTTCGTCGATATAAAGCCGGTATTTCGTCACGCAGCGAATATCCTCCTCTTCGTCTCCTTAAGCAGACGCAGAATTAGCTTCTGGTATCGGCTTCGCTAAAGTTCATTTGTGCTACGCCCATTCTGCCCTATCTTGCTCCCACATGGAAAACACCTATTTCGTCCCAGCCGACGCCGAGCACGTCGCCCGAGAAAAAAACAAGGCCAAGGAACTGCGCCGCTCCCAATGGTGGAAGCGCAAACGGGCCGCTGGCCGGTGCCACTACTGCCAGCAGTCGTTTGCGCCCCAAGAACTGACCATGGATCACGTGGTACCGCTCATCCGCGGCGGTCGCACCACCAAATCCAACGTGGTGCCTTGCTGCAAGCACTGCAACAGCCAAAAGCAGCACCTGCTTCCCGTCGAATGGGCGGCCTATCTAGAGCGGCTGCGCAACGAAGGCTAGTGATAGTCCACAATGTCGGCGATGGCTGCCGCCACTTCCTCGGCCACTTCCACCGGCACTCGCGGATTGAACGGGCCGCCCTCGCCGCCGTCCACATCGCTGAATCCCCCCAAGTGCATAGCCTCAACCACGGCTGAATAGTTGTACATGCGACCGTTGCGGAAGCGAATTTCCTCTAGGGGCGCAAGCTGATTTTCAATCTGCTGTGAGGTTGCAAAATCGCCTCGGCGCTGGGCGTTGTTGATCTCGTCTGAAGCGCGAGCAAAGGCCACATTGATCCCCGACGTATGCCCTTTAGTGCCGCGCTCGGCCGGCCCGGTCGAACGATCTCCCACACCCCAAATCACCAACGCAGCCCCCTCCTCCACACCCGCGACAATCGGCTCAACATCATCAACCGTGGTGCCGATCTTCAGCCCCGCGAAGTGCTCGGATTCGTTCATCAGCCGCACAGCTATTTCGCGCTCGGCTGAGTTGCGTAGGTAATAGAGCAACTTGGCCCCGCACGAACGCCCCAACCGCTCGGCAAAATCCATGTAGTACGCGAAAATGCCCTCTGGATTGGCCACGCCCGTAAGCGGCATGACGAGATAGACATCCGGGGGATATTCGAGCGCGGCCTCCCGCTCGATCAACCGCTCGGCATCCCCAACCGGATTGGGAGCAATCCCAGACATCAGCACCCCACGTCCCCCCATCTGCTGACCGGTAAATCCCAACAACCGCACTTGCTCGTCCGCGCTAATGTGGTGGATCAAGCTAGTACCGGCGATGCCGATCACCCGGGGCCGGTCGCCATCCAAGTGATTGTTCTCCATCAAGTAGTTGATGTTCTTGGCGTGGGCGTCGTAGTCGATTTGCCCCCCGCGAAAAGGGACCACCGGGATGGAGGTAACCGAGTTTAATGCGGCGAGTAGGTCTTCTTTTTGCAATGGCATGTTTAACCTCAACTGTGTTAAGTGGCAATGAATTCAACGCTCGGGCGCGAAGCGGCTCATGTCGCGCCCCGGAGTTCCCTCGGCAATCCAACGGGCGACGATTTGGCCGGTAATCGGGCCCAGCAAAACGCCGTTCTTGTAGTGCCCAGAGGCCACGAAAACGCGCGGCGCATCCGTCAGCGGGCCGATGAGCGGACGCCCGCCTCGGGGCTTGGGCCGCAGACCGGCCTGCTGGCGCACCAGCGGCAGACACTTCCCCAGCGCAGAGCGCACCTCCGAGGCAAATTGCTCAGCGGCTGCGCGGGTCGTCTCCAACCGAAAGCCGACCTCCTCCGACGTCGCTCCCACGATCATTTCGCCGCCGTCTGGAATAAAGTGGCGTCCGTTTATCCTTACTAGGTGGCGCAGCGGGGCACCAGCAAAACGCGCTTGTTGGCCCCGCACCGGGCGCAGCGCAACGCGAGCACCGAGTTGCGCTGCCAAGTCACTGGTCCACGCCCCAGCCGCCAACACCGCAAAGTCGGCGCAATGGATTTCGCGAGTAGTTTCGACCTCGACGGTCTCACCTGCTTGGGCAATGCGCCAGACGCGCTCGCCCCAAGCAGCAGACGCGCCCTGCCGTACAGCCGCCGCCCAAAGCGCCGCGCCCAACTTGAGGGGATCCACTCGGTGGTCGTCGGCAAAATACAACCCCTCTCCGCCACCGTCCAACCCCGGCTCCGCATCGCGCAAGTCCCGCTCGTCGAGCCGCTCGACCCGACAGCCGCGCTCGCGATTGAAGCGCCATACCTCCTCTAGCTGGGATGGATCGGCAAAGAGATCAATACCGCCGAGAGGACGCCAGCCCACGTCTGCGCCTAAATCTTCGGCTAGGTCGCGGGCCAGCCGGGCGTGTAAAGCATGGCCTTCGCGGAAAAGCTGGGCGTAGGGATTGTCGCCGCCGTTGCAGTGGGTGAGGACACCCAACGAGGCCCGGCTCGTGGGCGAGCCTGCGGGGATCCCCTCGTCGAGCAGGACGACCTTCGCACCTTGCCGAGCGAGGAAATAGGCTGTCGAGCGGCCAACGATACCGGCCCCGACCACCAACACGCGTACGCCTGTCAGAGCCATCCTGCGTCCATCTGCGTCCATCTGCGGATCACCAACACGCCCCCGCCAAGGCCATCTAGCGACCGACGATCGGCGGCAGGTTGGTCGCCGGGCAGGCGCGAGGGCCTTGGACTGGATAGCCCATATCCGCGAGGACGCAGTTGATTTGGGCCTCTAGCTTGATCAGGTACTCCTGCTCGGACGCGCTACTCGACGTGCGCGCTGGGCCTACGTCAAAGCCGCGAGCCGCCACCCCAGTCTTAAAGCCCTCTGGGAAATTGACCCCTAAGAGCATCAAGTTGATGAGATCGAGGATGCGGTATTGCAGTTCGCGGGCCCGCTCGATATCGCCGCTTTTGGCCTTTTCATACAGCTCGACGATCACCTCTGGGACGATGCCCGAGGTGGCGATGGTGCCCCCGCTGACGCCCATGAGCACCGAGGGGAACACGATCTCCTCGCAACCGGTCATCACCACGTAGTCGGGGCGCTGTTGGCGCAAGCGGTTCATGGTGTTGAGCAGCCTCGGCAGGTCGCGGCTGGAGTCCTTGGTGCCGCAGATCCGATCGTAGGGCAAAAGCCGCTCCAGCAAATCTATCGACAGCTCTTGGGCAAATTGCGGGATATTGCACAGCAAGATGTCCAGCGGCGATTCCCCGGCGATTTCGGCGAAGTACTCGAAAAGGCTCTCGGTGGAAATCTCGTAGTAATAGGGGGGCATCAGCGCAATGGCATCCACGCCGAGCGAGGCGTAGTATTCGGCCATCTTGAGCACGTCGCGCAAGTTGGCCTCGCTAGCTCCGGCCAGTACGGGTACGCGCCCCTTGTTGACCTCGCAGACCAGTCGCACCACATCTTGGCGCTCCTCCTGCGACAGGCGCGCGAACTCACCCGTGCTGCCGTTGGGGTACAGCCCGTGGATCCCAGCCTCGATCAGCCAGTTGATGTAGCGCTCCATCTCGGCGTGGTTGATCCTGTTCTGGCTGTCGAAAAGGACGATATTGGGGCAGAAGATGCCAGCAAATGCCTGGCGTCCGGCCGCGCGAGGAACCGCTGGTGCCGGTGCTGGTGCCAGTGTTGACGTCGGAGGAGCTTGGCCTCCGGCTTCCCCGCGCACGATCTCAACGCCTTGGGCGTGCAAAAAGTCCTGCGCCGACGGCGTCAGCTTGGCCCCTGGGCCGATCTCGACCTGCCGTTCGCCAGCTAGGCGGCCCTCCAAGGTCTGGGCGGTAATCACTGCATCGTCAATCCGAATCATTTTTCGCATCCTCGCTAAACGTGCGGCAGGCGGCCTTCGAGGCCGCTGTAGAGCTGCGGAATTGCGTAGGCCGAGACCAGTTCCCCGTGTTCAACAGCCTCCTCCCGACCCGCCTCAATAGCGACCTGCACAGCGCCGACATCGCCGCGCACGACCGCAGCAGTCAAGTAATACCCCACCTTATAGGCTCCCTCGTATTCGACGGCCGCAGCCTTGAGCATCCGATCGACGGCCCGCACCAAAGCCACGGTACTGCGCGTCTCAATCAGCCCCATGGCCTGACGCGCACCCGCGCCAAGGCCCTCGGCCGCGGTAGCAAAGCGGGCGACTAGCGCGGGATCGGGCCTAGAGACTACAGCCGAGGCGTCGAGCTGCCCCAAGGTCGTAGCCGCCTCGGCACCAGCGCGCACCGCAGCCTGCACATCGTCGAGGTGGCCAGTGGCTAGCACGGCAATCCGCCCGCCGCTGCCAATGCTCAAGCGCTCGACTTGCACATCCGCAGCCTTGAGCATGGCGTCGGCGCTGCCTACGACCGTGGCGTAACCAATGGTCTCTATGAGGCCCAAGGCACCGGTGGAACGCGGCTCGACCGCTGGCGCGGGCGGCAACAGAGGACCTAGCCCCTCGCTGGGCTGGGGCAAAACGAGGGTCGCGTACACGGTGCCAATCCGCTCGGCTGCTTGTCGGCCGACTTCTAGCGCCGTCTGCACGGCCGCTACATCGCCAAAAATTGGCGCATGACACAGCGCACCACCGATGAAAGCCCAACCCCCTAGCTCCACTTGGGCGGCCTTGAGCATGGCATCGGCACCAGCCACCAGCGGCGTCAAGCCCTGCGTCTCCAATAAGCCTATTGCCCGCGGCTGTACCTGTTCGGCACCGAGACCGGCTGCGTGGGGCATAGCGTCCGTAGCGCGTGTATCTGGCCGCGGCACCACTTGCGCGCCAATCAGCTCGCCGGTGCGATTCGCCTCGACCTCGCCGACGCGAATGGCCGCCTCCACATCGGCCACTTGACCGGCGATTACTGCGGTGAGCCAACCCGAACCAATGCCGTGCCGCCCGCAGAGTTGTACTTCAGCGGCCTTGAGCATGGCGTCGGTAGAAGCCATTAGCGACGCCATGCCGCGCGTCTCCAGTATGCCGATCGCTCCGCTAGACACCGCCCCCTCCCATCGGCATGGCGTATGCGGCCAAAACCTCGGGCCGCGGCTGCAGGATCAGTGCCGTGCCCAGCAAGTGCTCACTGTCTGCGAGCAACTTTTGCGCGACGGCGATGGCTTCCTTGATGGCCCCTACGTCTCCCAAGACTAGCGAACATACCACGCGGTCGTGGACCGTCAGCACGTTGATTACCTCGACGGCAGCCGTCTTAACCATCTGATCGTTAGTGTGAATGTGAGCCCCATAGCCGCGCGTCTCGACCAATCCTAGGGCACCAGCGGGAAAGTCGCTGTCAGACCGGACCGGAAAATCGACGAATTGGTGACAAGCGGCAGCGGGTTGGAGTAGGGGCGCGGCCACCACGTGTTCTATTACTCCACGGGCCGCTTCTTCGCCGCTTTGCAGTGCCGCAGCCACATCGCTGATCGATCCGGTGAAAAAGGCCGTGGTATAACCGCCGATGGACGACCAACCTGCGAGCCGCACATCCGCAGCTTTGCAGGCTGCATCCGCACCCACAATGGCAGCGGCCACGCCCTGCACCTCGATCATGCCGACAGCCGGGTCGCCCGCCATATCTTAGTCTGCCAGCCGGTGCAGAACTAGCTCGGTGATCTGCTCAACTAAGGCTTCCGGGTCGGAGGCTTGGCCCTGTTCAATTTGTTGCAGAAGCGTCTTGTGGCGATTGCAACCCTCGCAACTCGCCTCGGGGTCGCCCGCCTGCTTGCGCTCGTGGACGGCACAATCGCCGCAGCTAGCCGGCTCGACGTACCCCGAGCCAAATTCCTCGTGCTCGCAGCCGCAGGCCCGGTCGGGATGCTCGCACCGGCCCGCGTCCGCAACGCCCTCGGCTGCCGCAACAACCTCGCCGCGACTTAGCTGCAATCGGTGCTGGCGGATGTAGTCCCAAGCCGTCGGCGTCAAGATGGCGCTGGGAGCCACACTGAGCGTCCGCTCGCCCTTGTGCTCGCGCCCGAGCAAATCGCCGGTTACTACCGGAGCGTCGATGTGCAAAGCCTCGGCCACCTAGCTAACCAAGCTGATTTGTCAGTCCCTCAGTCGGGCGGGGAATCACGTGGACGCTGCGCAGTTCGCCGATGCGCTGGGCCGCTTGCGCTCCTGCATCCACGGCTGCTTTGACCGCCGCTACGTCGCCTTCGACCAGCACGGCGACTAGGCCACTGCCCACACGCTTTTGGCCCGCATAGCTCACGTCCGCGGTCTTCAACATGGCGTCGAGGGCTTCGACAACGCAGACCAAACCTCGGGTCTCGACCATACCCAATGCTTTCATCATTTCTCTCCTCTTACAAGTACAGCGCGATGAGATCGTCGTGCGGGCGGGGAATCACGTGCTGCGACACGAGCTCGCCCACGCGCTCGGCCGCCTCGGCACCGGCGCTGACCGCAGCTTGCACCGAGCCAACGTCGCCGCTGACGATGACGGTGATGTACCCGCCACCGATGTCCTGGAGCTTGACGACCTCCACATCCGCGGCCTTGCTCATGGCGTCGGCCGCTTCTATCACGCCGATGGACCCCTTCGTCTCAATCAGGCCTAAGGCGCGGACGCGACCATCGCTGTCGTCGCTGTCGCCGCGCTCGGGCACGACGGCCGTCAACTCGCTGTGCGGGCGGGGAATCACGTGTACGGAATGTACCTCCCCAACCTTGGCCGCCGCGGCCGATCCAGCATCCACAGCCGACTTGACAGCCGCAACATCCCCTGAGCAAAACACTGTCACCAAGCCGGAGCCAACTCGATCCCAGCCCAAAAGCTGGACGCTAGCGGCCTTGGCCATGGCGTCGCCAGCCTCGACGACCCCGACTAGCCCCACGGTTTCTACCATGCCTATTGCATCCGACATCCCTTACCTCCTGAAGTAATTGTGCGGATTTTTACGTTCAAGATTCCAAATATACCTTGCGGGCGTGTACCAAATCAATCGCATTGCCCTCGTCCGTATCGATGTGAACTTCTAGGCGCTCGCGCTCACTGACTCGGCAGATCAGCCCTTCCAGCACCCCACCCTGATCGCCTTCTACTACCAGCCGCAGCAAGTCCCCCGGGCCGACCCCGTAGTACGCGGCCTCTTCCGGGTTCAAATGCACGTGGCGCGCAGCCCGAATCACCCCGTGATCCAACTCCAACCCCCCAGCCGGCCCCACCAAGTAGCAACCCGGCGTTCCCTCGATGTTGCCGCTGAGCCGCACCGGCGCGTCAATACCCAAATAGCGGGCGTCCGTAAAGGCCAACTCCACTTGGTTGTAATCGCGCAATGGACCGAGGATACGCACATTGGGAATCACCTGCTTGCGCGGGCCGAAAACCGACACCGTCTGCTCGGCGGCGAAAGCGCCCCCCTGGTACAGGGCCTTCTGCACGGTCAGCTCGGCACCCGTGCCAAATAGCGCGGTCAGCGCCTCTTGATTGAGGTGGACGTGGCGGGCGGACATATTGACCACCAGCCTCGGAGCTGAGGGCGCTTGCTCTAGCTGAGCATCGGGCAGGTGATCGTACACCACCCGGCGCACCAGCGCCTCAATCTGCTTGCGGTCCAATCCAGCCGCTGGTGCAACGTTCATCTCTTATCCTTCGCGGCTCAGTTGCCGACAGTCGAAGTCCTTGCCCATCGCCTGTAGCGAATCGAC
>JAJDYK010000231.1 GCA_022825185.1 Candidatus Latescibacterota bacterium
ATCGAGGGCTTCGAGGGACAACTTGTGCGAGCCGGGCACGATCATAAACGCGGCCCCTCCGGCAGAAACCGTACTACAGCAATGCAGCATCTGGTAATAGACCTGTCGCGGCCTGACTTCAAACTCTGCGCGGCAAAAGGCCGCGTCGATGTGCCATTGCGGAGCTTGGTACGGCGGCGGCGAAGGGTCGCTGCGGATGAAAACTTGTTCGCGCAGGCGAAGATCGCGCGACCCGATCAATGTTGCAGCGAGTTCGAGAGTCGCCGGATTGTTCACTAAGCGGGCCATGATCGCCCCTTGAATGGGATGCCGCAGGTCGCGTCTAGCGGCGGTGTGATCGGCGGACACAATGGGGCCGACGAGGCTGTCGATATGAGCGCGAATGGCGGCTGTAGTGTCGCGGTCGAGATACTCGGGGAATACGGTGTACCCTTGGCTTTCCAACTCCTGCAACCGGATGTTGAGATCAGCTAGCTCGGGATAAGCGTCGTTTTCCATGGTCAGCTTCTCCATATCCCTTTTGAGTATGTCGAATACCTCCTGTACATTTTCACTCAAAGGCCCCAGACGTTCAGCTTGCAAATCCATGGCGTAGGCATGGACAAAGAAGTGTCGAAACGCCAAGTATGGTTTCAATGCGTCGGCAGTAGAAGACGCGATTAAGCCGGCAGAAACCGCGAGATTCACTAGGTCGCGGTGCCAAGAAGGACCGTCTGGAACAGTCAATCCTTGATCCTGCACGACATGTTTCAGGATGTTTTCAATACCGTTGTAGAAATTGTGCAGGAGGGTAGATACACCTGCCAGTTCGAGGGTGGACAGATCGGTGTACAACCGATTCTGGGGAAATTCCGTCAAGACCCGTTCGATCTGTTCAAACTCAGCTTCAACGCGTTTTCTGAGCAGCCTCATAAAGAGGAAGTCCTTCTTTGCGGATTTGGCGGGTCAGCTTTGAGTTTTGCGAAAGATCAATGAGGTCAACGGGCTTAGAGACACTGAAGAGTAGATCGCCGTAGAAGCGAAAAAAATCCTGTGGGGGCAGGCCTTCTACGGCCAAGTCAATGTCGCGGCCTTCGCGGGTGGGGTCAATGCTAGAGCCAAAGAGGAGTAGGCGCGTGATTGAATAGTGCTCGGCGAGGCGGGTGATGGCTTCTCGGTCTTGATCCAGAATCATTTGAGGGATGCGTCTTTTTTAGGCATTCCGTGATGGGGCACAAGGAGCGCGTAGGGCATGAGCGGTTCCTTGGCGAAAAAGGTACATTGTGAAAGGCGATTGAGGCAAGTGGCTTTACGCGGCATATTTCTAACCCAGATTCTGACTCTAGGCCATTCCCCCAGTCGGCGTTCAACAAAAAAGAAGCTACCCATGAATGAAACGCGCGTTTGCCGAGTCGGGCGGATCGATTTTGCTCGGGCTTGGGCTTGGCAGGAGTCGCTGCGCCAATTGCGGCGAGACGAGCAAATTCCAGACATGCTGATGTTAGTCGAACACCCGCCAACCTATACCGGCGGCCGGGCGACGCTGCCCGAGCATCTCCTAACCCAAGGGCTAGATGTGGTCGAGATTGACCGTGGGGGCAGCGTGACGTTTCACGGGCCGGGCCAGATCGTGGCCTATCCGATCGTCGATCTGCGCCAGCGCGGTCGAGACGTACATCAGTACTTGCGCGATTTGGAGGACGTGCTGATCCGCACGTTGGCTGCCTATGGCTTGGAGGGGGAGGCTCGGGGCGGCCTGACGGGGGCTTGGGTCGGCTCGTCCAAGGTGGCGTCGATCGGCGTGAATGTGCGACACTGGATCACGACGCACGGTCTGGCCTTGAATGTGGCTACCGACCTGAGCCACTTTGCGGCGATCAAGCCCTGCGGCTTGGGCAGCGAGGAGATAACTACGATGGCCGCGCTCTTGGGGCGCGCGTTGGACCGGCGCGAGGTCGAATCTGAACTCCTGTGCGCCTATGCCGATGTATTCGCCTGCGAGTTGATTGAGGTCGAACGCAGTGTCTTGGCGGCTTGCATTGGCCGTCTTGAGCGAAAGTCTTAAATTCAAAGGCTGCGACAGATAGGCCCCCGACCACAGCAGTCGAACCGGGCCGATTATTCCATAAACAAAAGACGAGGAGTTTTATCCTATGGCCGATTGGCAGCCCAAGGTTCCCGCAAACGGCGAAAAAATAACTTTAGTAGATGGCGAACTCAGTGTTCCAGACCAGCCCATTATCCCCTTCATCGAAGGCGACGGCACCGGGCCGGATATCTGGGCGGCGGCCGTGCGCGTCTTCGACGCAGCCGTCGAGAAGGCGTATGGCGGTCAGCGGAAGATCGCTTGGATGGAGGTTCTGGCCGGTGAGAAGTCCTTCAAGCAGACCGCTAGCTGGCTGCCCGACGCCACAGTGGAGACCTTCAACACCTACCTAGTTGGCATCAAGGGGCCGCTCACGACGCCGGTCGGCGGTGGGATCCGCAGCCTCAACGTGGCGTTGCGCCAGATCCTCGATCTCTACGTGTGTCTGCGCCCCGTGCGCTACTTCAGCGGCGTGCCCTCGCCAGTGCGGCAACCCGAACTGGTGGATATGGTCATCTTCCGCGAAAACACCGAGGACATCTACGCCGGGATCGAGTTCGAGGAAGGCACGGACGACAACGCGCGCTTTAAGGCGCTGCTTGCAGAGCACTTTGCCGACCGCTACGGCAAAATCCGCTTTCCAGACACCGCTGGCTTGGGCGTCAAGCCGATCTCACAAGAGGGCACCGAGCGGCTGGTCCGCGCTGCGATTGACTACGCCGCCGCCCAAGGCCGCGACAGTGTGACCTTGGTCCACAAAGGCAACATCATGAAGTTCACCGAAGGGGCCTTCCGCGACTGGGGCTACGAGGTGGCGCAAAAGGCTTATGGCGGCGAAGAAATCGACGGCGGTCCTTGGACTAGCATCATCGCTGACGGCACCGAGATTACCGTCAAGGACGCGATCGCCGACGCCTTTTTGCAACAGATCCTCACGCGCCCAGCTGAGTACTCGGTCATCGCCACGATGAATCTCAACGGCGATTACATCAGCGACGCGCTGGCCGCTTGCGTCGGCGGCATCGGCATTGCTCCAGGCGGCAACATCAACTACACCACGGGCCACGCCATCTTTGAGGCCACCCACGGGACCGCTCCCAAATACGCCGGCCAAGACAAGGTCAACCCGGGTTCGGTGATCCTGTCGGGCGACATGATGCTCCGCCACTTGGGCTGGAACGAGGCGGCCGATCTGATCGTCAAGGGGCTGGAGCAGACGATAGCGAACCGAGTTGTCACCTACGACTTTGCGCGGCTGATGGACGAGCCGACCGAGGTCAAGTGCTCGGAGTTCGGCGCGGCAATCATCGAGAATATGTAGTGGCCGACGCGCTGACTCACCTCGACGAGCAGGGCCGCCTCAAGATGGTCGATATAGGCGGCAAGGAGCCGACGGCGCGGCTGGCGCGGGTGCGCGGTGAGATCCGCATGGACCGCGCGACGGCGCAGCTAATCGCTGAGAATAAAGTCGCCAAGGGCAACGTCTTGGAAGCGGCGCGGCTGGCCGGGATCATGGCCGCCAAGCGCACGGGCGAGTTAATCCCCTTGTGTCACCCGCTCAACCTCACGGCGGTCAGCGTGGATTTGCACGTCGGCGAGGATCGGGTCGAAGTTGAGGTCGAGGCCAAAATTGATGACCGCACGGGCGTGGAAATGGAGGCCTTGGTGGCGGCGAGTACGGCGCTTTTGACCATTTACGACATGTGTAAGGGCGTCGATCGCGGAATGGTGATTTCCAAGTTGCGGCTGATGGAGAAGCGGGGAGGGCAGAGCGGGACGTGGGTGCGGGAAGAGGGATAAGACGGGCGAAATCACCGCGCCATTGCTCGACTCAATAAGCTACGTGGACCGGAAAGATCTCCTCTTCAGTACCCCGGTCCGCTGCGATCTTGATCCGGCACAGGTAGATCCCCGGCGGCACCAACTGCCCGTGTTCGTCGCGGCCGTCCCAAGCGAAATTCCACTGACCGGCCTGCCCTAGGTCGCTTCCGGCGCGTCCGCGCAACGTCCCTGCCAAATCGTAGAAGGCAATGTCCAGCCGCCGCTCTGCCAATATCCGCAACAGCACGAAACGGCCCTGAAGCAGATCGTTGACTCCGTCGCCGTTCGGGGTAAAAACGCGGGCTACCTGCACGTCGTTTATCAACCGGCGACCGACTGCTTGCAATGAAACGCGTGCCGTGCCGCTGGCGACTAGCTCGGTAGCGTCTTGCGCTTCTGCATCGACGCGCTGGAAAAAGCCCGTAGGATCCGTCGAAGAGCGGGCGAAGGCAGGGAAGAGGACCCCCTCGCGGAAGGCTTGCGAGGCGAATTGCACCTCGACTAGGGCGTGGGTGTCTGGAGACAGATCGGCGTTGAGCGAGGAAGGGAAGCGCAAATAGAGCGAGTCGGAACCGGTCGGCAGAATCGCTATGGCTTGGCCGTCGGCGTCTTGCAAGCGTCCGTCGGGTCCGCGCGCGAAGGCTTGGTCGAAATGGGTCTTGAGGACGCGGGTCGAGAAAATCGCTGGATCGAAATCTGATGCTTGCCGCTCGACCTCAACTCGGCCTATGCGCACGCCTAGTAGCTCGGTCGCTTGGGGAGCGACGATCAGTATTTCATCGACGCCATCGCGAACGGTCGGATCGTCGGGGTCGGGCGCGGCGAGGCGCGCGAAATATGAAAAATGCTGTGGGGTCAGTGGGTTGATGCCGCGCGGGGGACTATAGTCCCCGAGTGTGGTATTGAGGTCGTCGATGGGCCGCGTCGTGCCCTGCGGGCTCAAAAGTGCCAGTTCGCCAGCTAGTTCCAGCGCCAGCGGCGGTGCTAGATCGATGTGGAACGAGCGAATTCTCGCCGTCTTAAAGGGATCCTCAGAAGAGATCTTGAAGCGAATCTGGACGAATTTGCGCGGGCTGGGCGAGGTGATGGTGGCCTCGTTGCGGCCGTCGGTGGGTTGGTAGTTCTCGCTCCACTCGCTCCAGCCGACAAAGGCCAGTTCGCCGTCCTTGTCAAAGGTGGAGCGCGGTGCCCGGCGCAGCTTTCTGCCATCCTCGTCGATGAGACCGTCGCCATCGTTGTCGATCAGGTCAATCCAATCCTCGTCCGTGAGTCCATCGCCGTCGTCGTCGGTGCGCGAGGCGTGTTGCTGGCTGGCGGGCAGGGTCTGCCAGATCTCCCAAGCCGTCCACTCCAAGGCAATCTCGTCGTACACTTCTTTCGTCACTTCCTCGCGCTCTTCGTTGCCACCAACGGTCACGACCTGATAGTACGTGAAGTTGGTGTCGGTCTGATCCGAGGTGCGGGTCTGAATGTCGAGGCGGATTTCGGGGTGGTGATCCAACGGCTCGATGCGCTCGATGGTCTGGCCGGTGAGGGGGTCTTCCTCTCGTATGACGGCGTCGGCGCTCCACGCGATACGCGGCAAGGTCTTGCGGATGAAGTTGCCGCGGGCGTTGGTGAGGCGGATCGGCGGCGAGTGGAGCGAGACATCGACTGGGTAGCCAACGCCGTAGAGCTGCATTTCGGCGAGGCGGGCACCGCTGCCGGGGCTGAGCAGGTTGCGGATTTGCACGAAGCGGATCTTGCGCGGTGCGAACTCCTCGCCGAACATCAGCACCCTCGGCTGCCGGTTGTCGAAGCGCTCTGCGCTGATAATGTCGTGCCACTGCAGAGCCTCTTCGAGCTGGACAAAATCCTCGGCGGTATCCAGTTGCACGGGTTTAAGTTGGGTCCCGTCGGAGACTAGAAAGCCGTGACCGGCAAAGGCGGAACCGCTGCGCTGGCGGCGCATCACTGCGTAGAGGCCATCGACCCAGAAGGTTGCGCCTAAGTCCAGCCACATGGTGCCGCGGACAATAGTTGGATCGTAGCCCCAGGCCGTCCATTCGGTCTGGTAGAGCCCATCGGTGGCTTGGTTGGGCGTGCCCCTACCTCCTATTTCGTAGGAGTCGCCGGCGCGCGCTCGCGGGTTGAGGGCTAGGTTGTCCCCCTTGGTCCAGACCTGTACTTCGGCGACGCGCGGGACTTCGCGCTCAAAGTAGCGGATAGGTCCTCGTTGCGCAGCGGATACGTCGTTGAAATAGGTGTCCTCGTCGATCTCGATGAGGAAGTCTCCCGCCGTCAGCCGCTGGTGGACCACCGCGCCGCGCCGCTCGGGCGGTAACGCCTGATAGGCATCGAGACCGGCATCCGCCTCACCGACGAAGCGGTGGCGTTCGAGATCGGACTCAGTGATCTTCAGGCGTATGTACTGGAGGAAAGATCCCTGCAGATCCGGCTGACCGTCGAGGTTGAAGTCGGCGAGCAAAAGAGGCGCTATGGAGTAGGACTGCCGCACTAGGCCATCGGCTCCGGGAGGGGGCAGGTCCGCCGATTTGGTCTCGGCCACCAGTGAAAAGCTGAGACTGTTGCCATCGGGAAAGGGGAACGGCTCTCCGAGGGAGACGAAAAGCGAGAAAGCCTTGGGCGCGTCCCCGTCGGGAAAGGAGACGGTGATGCTGTCGATAAAGGCTAGACGGCCGAGGTCAACTAGCAATTCCCAATTGCGCAGCCCTGCGGCGGAAAAATCCGCTGTAGCAGGCTCCCAGAAGGTGTCTAGATCGCCGTCGATGATCCGCGCCGCAATTCGGTCATTACTCAGCGCGGTGGCTCCCCCTTGTACGGTCTCTCCGTTGGTGCGCACGGCATCAAGGTAGCTAAACTGCTCGGCGGCGAGCGCGGCGTTGGCCACTGTCGCGACGAGCCGGGGTTGCACCGCGTTGTCCGAGAACAAAAACAGGCCGGTGGAGTCGGCCCGCTCGTTGAGGGTGCGCACTACGTCGTTTTGGAAGACCCATTGGTGCCAGTGCTCATTGCGATCTACGCGGATGGCGTCTGCGGTTAGGCGGTATCCCTGGCCGCAGACGGCCGTAGCGGAGATTAGGACAGCGAAGATCAGGCGAGTCATTAGTACACCAGCGAGAGGACGCCGAGCGTCTCGGTGGACGTCCGGTCGGCTGCGACTTGCAGGCGGTAGAGGTAGAGACCCGGCGCTAGAAGATGCCCTGACGCGTCGCGACCGTCCCACTCGAGTTTTGTCTGACCCGCCGTGCGCGATACTGGACCTACGCGGTGTACTCTGCGTCCCGATAGGTCGAGGATTTCCACTGCGACTTCGATTTGGTCCAAGACTAAAAAGAGGTCGAAGGCGAATTCAATCGCATCGTTTATGCCGTCGCCGTTGGGCGTAAAGGGGTTGGGGACGGCCTGAACTTGCAGGTGGCGCGTCTGGATGTCATCGACGACGACCAGCGTTGCGTCCGTAGCCACCTCTTGCACCGCATCGCCATCCCGCACTCGCTGGGGAATCGTTGCCTCCCGCGTGGCGAGGCGGTCGTTCCACACCGATCCTGCAAAGCGGGCCGAGCCGCGAAAGAGCCGCGTCCGCAAGCTGATCTCAATGCTTTGGCGGGCCCTGAAGTCGGAGGCCCCTAGCAGCGGAAACTTGACCAAGAGCCGCGTCTCGCCAGTGCGGGGGTCCGAGACGATGGTCTGGGCAAACTGGCCGACGACGAAGGGACTGTCCGGTTCTGGCTCCAAACGCAGCGGGTCCACTTGGAGCAGCGGGTCGTCGGCGTTGGTCGCGGTGGGCACGGCGATTTCCTCCCAAGCGCGCCCATCGAACTTAAAAGTGTCGATCCGGGTTGAAGCATCGGGCACGGTCAATTCGATGCGATTGAACTCCCCTTCTTCCCCATCGGCAAAGAAAGGTCGTAGGAAGTAGCGCAAGGACGCTTCTTCGCCTAGCGCGACGCGCGGCGGAAAGACCTCGGCGACCACGCCCCCCGAAATTAGCGGTTCGCCGTAGTCGAATTCGAGATAGTCGAGCGCAACGGCGCTCTCGATGGTGCTGTCGAAGAAAATGCGGAATTGCAGATAGCGGGTGCCAGTGGGTAGCGGCAGGGGCACGCCCGCCTCGGACCAGCGCTCTGGGGGAAGGCTTTCGTCGATCAGCCCGTCCTCGAAGCTGAAGGGGGCCGACCAAAAACTCCACCCTCTCGGACCGTCGCTGCCCAAATCTGGACCAAGTTCATTGTAGCGAAGTTCGGCTTCGGGAATGCGGCCTTGGCGCAGCTTGAGCCAGGAAAAGGCGTCGAGTGGCCGACCGTCCTCGCCGCGAGTGTCGATCTCGTTGGCACCGCTGTCGCGGGCGTAGATGTGCGTGTTGGGCGCATCGCCGGCGCGAAACTGGATGCGCACATCGCCAGCGGAACCCGTTTTGCGCCCCCGCCAGCGAACTTTGCCCCAGTTGACCGTCGAGCCGGGTCGGTCGGGAAACTCAGCCTCGACCTCCCCGGCATCATCGAAGAGTTCGAGTAGTTGGCTGTAGCGCCGGGCGCGAGGCGTGGGGGTGCCGATGTCGATGATCTCGGAGGTAAAGGAAGCATCGCTGGAGAAGCCCTCGCCGAAGAGGCCTACCTCTGCTGTCTCTTTGTAATCAAGATCGGAATCGAGTGAAGCGACATCTATCCGGCCTAGGAGCACGGGTGGGTCGAAGTGCAGATCCTTGACTGGATCGGTATGTTCCCGCGTCACAGGGACCAGGATCTTTTTTACCTCGAGGGTTGCCAAAGTGGAGTTGACGGTTGTAGGGTCGCCGTAAACCACGAAGTAGTTGGCGATGGCCGTGACGGGCAGGGTCGGTCGCGGTTGGAAGATGAGGCGATTGATGTGGTAAAAGCCCATCAGGTTGAGTGAGGCTCCCCCTCCATGGATGCCGTAGATGCCAGCGACGCGATAGTCGGTGCTGGTCGTGCCGAAGGCAGTGGAGAGGTCGCCATCGACCATCTTGCCGTAGTCAACTCGGTTGATGCCGCCGCCCGACCCGGATTTGAAATAGTCGCCCGAGATGGGGTCGGCCCGCTCGACACGTGGGCCAAATTCGCTGGGAATTTCCAGAAAGGGATTGAGCAATTTGCCGTCCGGCCCCACGCCGCCGAACTCCCCTTGTAAATAGCGCTCGTTGAGGAGGATGGCTAGGTTGCGGCGCTCGTTGAGGAGGATAGGCCGCAGCCAAGTCTCAACTTCGTCGGTGTCGCGGAGCCGCGGCCCGTCCTCGTCGATGAGTCCGTCGCCGTCGTCGTCAGCGCCATTATATGGGTCTTCGTTGGTGCGGCCGTCTAAGTCGTCGTCGCCGTCGGTCATCAGCCCATCTTCATTGAGTCGCCCATCGCCGTCTGAGTCGAACTGTGGATCAGGCCCGTCCTCGTCGATGCGCCCGTCTAGGTCGCTGTCGAATGCCTCGACGGGGTCTTCGTCGATGAGTCCGTCGCCATCGTCGTCGAGTTTGTTGGGAGGGTCCTCGTTGAGCTGCCCGTCGCCATCCGAGTCGAACTGCGGGTCGGGCGGGTCTTCGTTGAAAAGGCCGTCGCCGTCCGAATCGACAAGCTCGACGGGGTCTTCGTCGATGAGTCCGTCGCCATCGTCGTCGGTCAGGATCTCGACGGCCCAGCCACGGCCCCAAGTCAGGCGGCCAGTAACCGGCACGAGGTTCCAAGGATGGTCTTGGTCACCCACTCGCCAAGACCTGATCTCTGCCGAGGCTTGGAAGGGAAAAAGCAGCAGCAGGAAGAGGACGAGCTTTGGACGTAGCATAGCTAAGCCCTGCTAGGAAATTGCGATAGTAAGCACCGTCTATGGCAAAGGCCTGTCACCTAATTATAAACGGACGGTACGCACTCTGGCAATTAGTGCGTACCGTCCGTTATACATATGCCAGTGTCAAAGGGATTGGGTGCTATAGATGAGTGCTAGCCCATCTCAGGCGCGGGCATGCGCCAGCTTGAGCAGCACGGCCTTCTGGCTGTGCAGGCGGTTTTCGGCTTGGGTGAAAATCAGCGAGCGCTCGTCGTGCAAGAGCGCGCCTTCGATCTCATAGCCGTGATGAGCGGGGAGGCAGTGCAGGATTTTCAGGTCTAGATCGGCGAGCAATTCGCGGTTGAGCTGATAGGGCTGAAAGGTCTGGATACGACGCTCTTTTTCGCGGGCGAACTTGGGATCGGTGAAAAATTCCATGTCGATCCACGTGTCGGTGTACACGGCGTCAGACTTTGCCAGCGCCGGATGCAGTTCCTCAGTGTGCTCGTAGAGTCCCAAGCGCTTGGCCTCGGCGTAGAGCTCGTCATCGCGCGCGGCGTCGTTGATTTCGGGGCAGACGCATGTGACGTGCATGCCCACTTTGACGCCGGCGGCAATGAGCGAGTTGGCGACGTTGTTGAGCACCCCGACGTATGTCAGTCGCACTCCTTCGAGCCGCCCAAAAGCCTCCTGTAGGGTCATCAAGTCGGTCAACGCCTGCAAGGGGTGGTAGCGGTTGCAGCAGCCGTTTATCAGTGGCACCTGCGAGGCGGCCGCAGCGCGGCGCACATCGGCGTGTTCGAGCAGGCGGGCGACGATGAAGTCGGAGTAGCCGGAAAGCACGCGGAATTCGTCGCCTAAGTCGGCTAGCCCAAAATTGGTATCCTGCCAGTTCAAGTAGAGGGCATGGCCACCTAGCTGGGCGGTGCCGATCTCGCCAGCGCAGCGGGTGCGGGTCGAAGTCTTCTGGAAGAGCAGAACCACCGTGCGCCCAGAGAGAGCGTCGGCGTAGTGCTGCGGGGTGGCCTTGACGGCTAGGCCGAGTTCGACCGCTTGCTGCACGTCGGCTGAGGACCAGTCCTTTAAGGTAATTAAATGCAATGGAATGCCTTCCTTACCTTGCTACTTCTTTTGTGGAAAAATGAAATAATATAATAAATAATAATTTGTAATCAAGAATAATTATTATTTATTCAAATAGCGGCTGATCTCAGTCAATATATCCTCAACAATATCTTGGGGCACACCCGTTAGCTCCAGCCCAGCGGCGCGGGCGTGCCCACCACCGCTAAAGGCGCTGGCGACTCGGCTGACATCGACCTTGTCGCGGGAGCGCAGGCTGACGCGGTAGCATCCGGGCGCGCGTTCCTTGAGCAGCACGGCCACTTCGACGTCCCTGATCATCAGGCCGTAGTTGACGACCTCGTCCGGCTCGCCCGCGCTCATGGCCTCGCGGTCGAGATGGAGCACCGCCACTCGGCCCCCGAGGCGCAACACCAAGCTCTCAATGGCTTGGCCGCGCTGTTTGACCGAGCCGAAGCTCTTGTTGCCGAAGACATCTTGGGCGATGGCGTCGAGACACGCGCCGCGTCGCACTAGATTAGCTGCCACTTCAAAGGTGGTGGCCGTCGTTAGCGAGAAGCGAAAGCCGCCGGTATCGAAGAGAATTCCCGCATAGAGCTGGGCGGCGGCGACGGCATCGACCTCATAGCCGAGGCCGATGGCGAGGTGGTAGAGGAGTTCGCAGGTAGAGCTGACTTCCTCCACGATATTCACTGCGCCGAAGCACTCATTGTCCTGGTGGTGATCGATGTTGAGGAGACGGATGTTGGGGCTGAGACTCGGGCGTACTGGACCGATGCGGTCGAGGGAGGGGCAGTCGGCGACAATGGCGCAGCGATAGCGGCTCAAGTCGAGGTCGGCGAAGTGGCGCACGCCGTCCCAGCCGGCGAGAAAGGAGCATTGGCCGGCCGGTGGCTCGGGCAGGCCGATGTCAGCGCGCTTGCCGAGGCCCCTCAGCAAGTGGGCCCAAGCCATGCAGGCACCGATACCGTCGGCGTCGCTGTTGACGTGGGTAGTAAGCAGGAAGGCGTCTGCTTCCTCAATGAATGCGCGCGTTGCTGTTAGCTGTAGGTCCAAAGTTATTTCTCCGCTGGTGGAGCGCGCAGGACGAAATGAACGCGGTCGGATTCCTCAGTCCCCTCGTCAAAGGTGAAACCGTCGCAGAGTGCGAGCAACTCCCAAGCACTCGCTTCGACGTGGTCGGCGACGGCGGCGACCGGGTAGATGCGCTGGACATGGGTTTCCTCGAATGCGACATCGCTCTCGTCGCGGCGGATGCGGAAGTGATTGCGCTGTAGCCGCTTGACAGGATCGTAGGTGCTGTGCCGCTCGTAGGAAAAGCCCGGCCCCTGCCCGCTGTCGCGCATGTTGCGGAAATAGCGCAGCGAATTGTGCTCGGTGCAGATGTCAAAGACAAAAAGCCCACCCGGCTGCACAACGCCCTGTGCGCCGCGCAGGGCCGCGTCGATATCGCTTGGTGCGAGCAGATAGTTGATGCTGTCGTACAGGCAAGTGGCCGCGTCAAAAGGCCCTAGGCCCGCTAACTGACGCAAGTCTTGCTGGACGAATTCGACGCTGGTACCAGCACTTTTCTCGCGCGCGACCTCCAGCATGGCCTCGGAGCGGTCCACACCCGTTACCTCATAGCCGAGGCGGTGGAGCGCAAAAGACACGTTGCCGGTGCCGCAGGCCAAGTCCACGATGCGGGTGGCGGCGGGAGCAAAGCGGGCGAACAGCGCATGGATGTAAGCGGCCCATTCGCCGTACTCGACGTGGGCCATTACATAGTCGTAAATGGGGGCTAGCCCTTGATAGGGCGATTGCGCGGCGCTACCCACAGCTCACACCCTAAAAGCTCAGGTCTTCGTACGGATCGCGATATTCCTCGCGGATGATCCGATAAAAGCGCCGGCGGTCCCGGCGGGAGGGCGGGCGCTCCGGGATGCCGAGCACCTCGATGTCGAGCAGGCGCGTAGGGGTCGCAATGTGTATCTGCTCACCCACGACCACAGTGTGCGAAGCCTTGGCCTGCCGTTCGCCGATCTGGACTTGCCCGGCGTCGCAGGCCCGCTTGGCTTCACTGCGCTGCTTGATCAGCCCCGTGTTCTTCAGAAAGATATCCAGTCGCATTCTGTACTGGTCGGCGCAAGTTTTCCTCGTCGAGCCGAACCTCGATGTGGATTTGCTGCCGGTATTCGTCGAT
>JAJDYK010000031.1 GCA_022825185.1 Candidatus Latescibacterota bacterium
CCAGCCTCTCGAATGGACGTATCCCGACTACCGGAGCGATGCAATGCAGCATTTCTTGCTGGATATGCGGTCTTGGTTGCTAAGAGTGCGCGGCTGAGGTCAGCCCCGGTCGTCGAGCGCGACAAATGCGCGGTGCTCTGGCCCGGTGTAGATGTGGTTGGGGCGGATGAGCCGGTTGGCGTCGTGCTGTTCGATCACGTGCGCTGCCCAGCCCACCACGCGGCTGGCCACGAAGATGGGGGTGTAGAGCGGGATCGGAATGCCCATGATGTAGTAGGTGTACGCGCAGGGGAAATCGACGTTGGGGAAGATGCCTTTTTCGCGCATCATCGTCTCTTCGACTACGTCGGCTAGGTCCGGCCACTTGGTGTCGCCGATGGCTGCGGCGATCTGACGGCCAACCTTCTTCATCGTCGGCACTCGCGAGTCGCCGCTTTTGTATTCCCGATGGCCAAAGCCCATGATTTTCTTCTTTTGCGCCAGCGCGTCGAGGACCCACTGCTCGGCCGCCTCGGGCGAATCTACCTCCAAGAGCATGTGCATGGCCGCCTCGTTGGCACCGCCGTGCAAGGGGCCGTGCAGAGCGCCGATGGCTGCGGTTATGGCCGCGTACAGGTCGGCGAGGGTTGAGGCCACGACCCGCGCGGTAAACGTGGAGGCGTTGTATCCGTGCTCGGCGTAGAGGATCAGCGAAGTGTTCATGGCCTCTACTTCGTACGCGGGCGGTTTTTCGCCGCGCAGCATGTAGAGCAGATTGGCCGCGTGGTCTAGCTCGGCGTCGGGAGCTACCGGCGCTAGGCTCTGCGAGAAGCGATAGCCATAGGCGAGCGCGGTGGGAATTTTGGCCAGCAAGCGCTCGGCCTTGCGCACGTTGGCATCGTGGCTGTTGTCGGGGGTCTCGGCGTCGAAAAACGCCAGGGACGACACGGCCGTGCGCAACAGGTCCATGGGGTGGGCGTCCGCTGGGGCGGAGCGCAACAGGTCAACCACCGGGCCGGGCAAATCGCGCTGCGAGCGCAGTTGTTGGTTGAATGCCGCCAACTCGGCGACTGTCGGCAACTCGCCGTAGAGCAGCAAGTAGGCGACCTCTTCGTAGGAGGCGTTTTCGGTCAGTTCGACTAGGTCGTAGCCGTGTAGGATCAGGCGGTTGATATCGATATCAATGCGCGAAAGGGCGGACTCGCCGGCGATGACGCCTTCGAGGCCGGGGCTATAGGATTTGTCGGTCATTCTGTAGATCTCTCTATGAAAAGTGTGAATTTGGGGCTAATAATTCAGCGGCTTTCTCCGTTCGCTGGAAAGCGGGCGGCCAGCGCTGCGTCTAGCTTGGTGTACTCGTCGTAGCCGAGTAGTTCGTAGAGTTCGTCTCGCGTCTGCATCTGTCCGAGGGCGTCTTCTAAAGTGCCCTTTTCCTTCAGTTCGCGGAACAGTCCTTCGACGGCCTTCATCATCGCGCGAAACGCGCTCATAGGGAAAATTACGAGGCGGTATCCCATGGCGGCGAACTCCGCGACCGAGAGGTACGGCGATTTGCCGAATTCGGTCATGTTGGCGAGGAGCGGGCCTTTGACTTGCTCGGCGTAGCGGGCGAATTCCTCGGGGCTTTGCATGGCTTCGGGAAAGATCGCGTCCGCGCCGGCTGCCAAGTAGCGTTGGCCGCGTTCGACGCTCTGTTCAAAGCCCTCGACGGCGCGGGCGTCGCAGCGGGCGATGATGACAAAGTCCGGGTCTTGCCTCGCCGAGCAGGCTGCGGCGATCTTGCGCTCCATTTCCTCGACCTCGATCAGGGCCTTGCCGTCGAGGTGGCCGCAGCGCTTGGGCATGACTTGGTCCTCTAAGTGCAACCCGGCCAAGCCCTCGCGCTCATACGCGCGCACTGTGCGCATCACCTGCCAGACCTCGCCAAACCCGGTGTCCGCATCGCAAATGCAGGGCACTTGGACTGAGTTGGCAATGTAGCCAGCTTGGCGCGCCATTTCGTCCATGCCCAACAGGCCGACGTCTGGGTAGCCAGCCGTGCCGTTGGCCAGCCCAGCCCCGGAGATGTACACGGCCTCGAACCCGGTGCGCTCGGCCAGCATAGCCACGGGTGCGTTGAAGGCCCCGGGCAAGGTCAGGGTCTTCTCGGCCATCAGGCGGCGCAAGACGTGCGGCTTGGACTCAGCGGGTGCAGAGTTGAGTAGCATGGCTCAGGCGAGGGGGATGGTGGCTTCGCGCTCCGGTCCTACGGAAATCAGGGAGACCGGCGCTCGGCTCAACTCGGCGACTCGCTCCACGTAAGCCTGCGCTTGCGGCGGCAGGTCATCAAAACAACGGGCGGCGGTAGTCGGAGCACACCAGCCGGCCATTTCTTCGTAAATCGGCTCGCATTGGTCGAGTACTTGCGGGTCGGCGGGGAATTCTTCCAGCACTTGGTCACCGCAGCGGTAGCCAACGCCCAGTTTGAGGTGCTCGCATTGGTCGAGTACATCGAGCCGGGTCAGGGCGATGCTGGTCAGGCCGTTGATGCGCGTTGAAACCCGCAAAATGGCGGCGTCGAACCAGCCACAGCGCCGCGGCCGGCCGGTAGTGGCTCCGTACTCGCGGCCCAAGGCGCGCAAACGCTCGCCTTCTTCCCCCAGCAACTCGGTGGGAAAAGGCCCGTTGCCCACCCGCGTGGTGTACGCTTTGGTCACGCCGATGACCTCGGCGATCCGAGTGGGACCGATACCAGCACCCGTGCAGGCTCCACCCGCGGTGGTGTTCGAGGAGGTGACGTAGGGATAGGTGCCGTGGTCGATGTCGAGCAAGGTTCCTTGCGCCCCTTCGCAGAGGACTGTTTTGCCTTGGTCGAGGGCTTGGTTGAGCAGGAGCGAGGTGTCGGCGACGTATGGGGCAAGCCGCTCGCCGTAGCCGATGTACGCGTCGATGATGGGGCCGGCCTCCAGCGGCTCTTGGCCAAAGACCTTGGTCAGGATTTCGTTTTTGGCGCAGATGCTGGCCCGGAGCTTGTCGCGCAAACGCGCTGGGTCGCACAAATCCATGACGCGCACCCCGTGGCTGCGCTCGACTTTGTCGCGGTAAGCCGGACCGATACCGCGGCCAGTCGTGCCGATGGCGACGCTGTTTTCGCTCTCTTCCCCGGCCTTTTCCAAGACCTTGTGATAGGGCATTACGACGTGGGCGACTTGGCTGAGGAAGAAGCGGCCGGCCACTGAAAAGCCCTTGGCCTCCAGTTCGGCGATCTCATCGAGCATGACGGCTGGATCGACGACCACCCCATTGCCCACCACGCAGATTTTGCCCTCGTGCATGATACCCGAGGGAATGGCGTGAAAAATGAACTCGGTAGAGTCGGTGACGACCGTGTGGCCAGCGTTGGCCCCTCCCTGATAGCGCACCACCACGTCGGCGGCAGACGTGAGGTAATCTACTACTTTGGCCTTGCCCTCGTCGCCCCACTGCGCTCCTAGTACTATTTTTGCGGGCATTGTGTACTCCCGTGCTTAAAGACTGACTTGTTTGGCCCAGGAGATGTACTCCCGGGAGAGAATATCGTCAACTACGTCGGTGGTGATCGGGTCATCGACGTTGAGGATGGTCAGGGCTTGACCGCCCATTTGGCGGCGTCCGCACGACATTTGGGCGATGTTGACGTTGTGGCTGCCCATGACTGTGCCGATTTGGCCGATGATGCCTGGGACATCGTCGTTGATGTAAAAGAGCATGTGGCCCTCTGGGACGGCATCGAAGATGTACTCGTCGAGGCGCACGAGGCGCGGATCGCTCTTGCCGAAGATCGTACCCGCGAGCAGGCGCTGCCCCTTGTTGGTGTGATACACCACGGTGATGAGGCTGGCGTAGTCCTCGTGCTCGCTGCTGATCCGCTCATCGACTTGCACGCCGCGCTCCTGCGCGAAAAGCAGCGCATTGACCACATTGACTGCCGCGTCCGAGATGGTCTCCATGATGCCCTTGAGTACGGCCGAGGTCAGCGGCGAGGTCGGATAGGCGGTGATGTCGCCTTGGTATTCGATGGTGATGCGCTCTAGCTGGCCCTCGCCGAGCTGAGCTTGCAGGCGTCCTAGCCGCTCGGCCAGCACGAGGTAGGGCTGGAGCTTGCCGTGAATTTCGGGATCGACCGAAGGGGCGTTGACCGCATTGCGAATGACGCGGCCCATCAGCACGTCGCCGACCTGCTCGGCCACCTGCAAGGCGACATTGGCTTGGGCTTCCTTGGTGGAAGCGGCCAAGTGCGGCGTGCAGATCACGCGGTCGTCAACCAAGAGATCCACGAGGGTCGGTGGCTCCTCTTCAAAGACGTCTAAGGCGGCACCAGCGACCTTGCCCGAGTTCAAGCCGCGCAGGAGGGCCTCCTCGTCCATGATGCCGCCGCGGGCGCAGTTGATTAGATAAACCCCGTCTTTGCACTGCGCGATCTCGGCGTCGGAAATCAGGTGCTGGGTCTGGTCGCTGAGATGGGTGTGGACCGTGATGAAATCCGCGGTAGCATAGATTTCGTCGAGGGATGTTAGATGCGCGCCGTAGGAGAGGGCCATCTCTTGGCCGATGTAGGGATCGTAGCCGAGGACCTTCATGCGAAAGGCTGTGGCGCGCGCGGCCACCTCCCTCCCCACGCGACCCAAGCCGATCACGGCGAGGGTCTTGCCAGCCAGCTCGACGCCGACGAATTGGCTGCGTTCCCACAGCCCCTTTTTAAGCGAGGCCGTCGCCTGCGGGATGTGCCGCGCAAGGGAGGCTATGAGCGCAAAGGTGTGCTCGGCGGTCGATAGGGAATTGCCGCCCGGAGTGTTCATGACGATGACGCCGTGGCGGGTTGCCGCCTCTACGTCGATGTTGTCGAAGCCCGTGCCGGCGCGGCCAATGACCCGGAGGCGTGGCGCGGCGGCGAGCACCTCGGCTGTCACTTTGGTCGCGCTGCGCACGACTAGTCCCTCGTAGTTGCCGATGCAGTCTAGGAGCGCACTCGGCGACAATCCACTGCGCACATCTACTGCGACCCCGTCGTTGGCTTCGAGGATCTCGACGCAGCGGGGGTCCATCTTGTCGCTGATCAGTACTTTCATGGTCCTCTTTAAGTTGCGTTGCCCACTAGCGCCTCGGCGATCCACCCTGTAATGTCGTTCTGCCCGCGGCCATCGACCGCGGAGAAGGACACAAAGGAAAGGCCGGCGAGCGATCCTTGGGCATCGAGCTGGTCGAATAAGTTTTGCAGCTTGTTGCGCGACAGTTTATCCGCTTTGGTAAAAACTAGCAGAAAAGGCTTATCGAGGGTGCGCAAATGGTCGATCATCTGCCGGTCCAGGTCGGTAGGGCCGTGCCGGGCATCGATGAGCTGCAACACCGCGCATAATGTTGCGCGATTGGCCATGTAGTTGCGGATGAGCTGGCCGAGCTGTAAGCGCAAGCCCACGCCGCCGCGCACGTACCCGTAGCCAGGCAGATCGACCAAGTAGAACTGCTCGTTGGCTAGGTAGTAGTTCAACTGCTGGGTCTTGCCGGGTACCGTGCTGGTGCGCGCCAGCTTCTTGCGCCGTACTAACCTGTTGATCAGCGAGGACTTGCCGACGTTGGAGCGCCCCACTAAGGCGATTTCAGGCAAGCCGTCCACGGGTAAATCGGCCGTGCGGACAGCGCCAATTATGAATTCGACCGAGGAAAAGCGCATCGCCGGGGCTTGAAAATTAGGCGCGTTTGCGCCGCATCTCTTCGTCTTCGCTGCTGTACTGCTCGATCCCTCTCTCGATCATCTCGCCCGTAACTTGCAGGCGCGTCACGCCCTCCTGAGAGGGAATGTCGAACATGATGTCCATCATGGCCTGCTCTAGGACGGAGCGCAGGCCGCGGGCCCCAGTGCCCTTGTGAACGGTCAAGGCCACTATCTTGCGCAGGGCTTCCTCGGTGAACTCGACTTCGACCCCGTCCATGGCGAAGAGCCGCTGCGACTGCTTGATGATGGCGTCGTGCGGCTCGGTGAGGATGCGGAGCAAGTCGTCTTCAGTGAGCTCGTCCATAGTGGTAATTACTGGTACGCGGCCGACAAATTCGGGGATCATGCCGTAGGCGAGCAGATCTTCGGGCTGCACCAACGGCAATACGTCTGGGGTGTCAGAGTCGTGCTCGTCGTCGCTGTCGGCTCCAAAGCCCATGGTGCGCTTGCCGACCCGTTGGCTGATAACCTTGTCTAGCCCCTCGAAGGCTCCGCCGCAGACGAAGAGGATGTTGCGGGTGTTCATCTGAATCATCGGCTGCTCAGGGTGCTTGCGGCCTCCCTTGGGCGGGATGTTGGCGGTGGTGCCCTCCAAAATTTTGAGCAGTGCTTGCTGCACGCCCTCGCCCGACACGTCGCGACCAACCGAAGGCGTGGCACTCTTGCGGGCGACCTTGTCAACTTCGTCGAGATAGAGGATACCCTTTTCGGCGCGGGGCACATCGTAATCGGCCGCTTGCAAAAGGCTCACGAGGATGTTTTCCACATCCTCGCCCACGTAGCCGGCTTCGGTGAGAATGGTGGCGTCGGCAATGGAGAAGGGGACCTGCAGGAATTTTGCGAGGGTTTTGGCCAGTTCGGTCTTGCCGGTGCCGGTGGGGCCGATGAGCATTACGTTGCTTTTCTCGAGCTCCACCTCGTCTAAGTCAACTTTGGTGCGAATGCGCTTGTAGTGATTGTACACGGCGACCGCGAGGATTTTCTTGGCCCGCTCTTGGGCGATCACGTATTCGTCGAGAAAATCCTTGATTTGGCCCGGCTTGGGCATCTCTTCGGTCTCCCAAGGGAGGGTCTTTTGCCGCTCTTCGACTAGTACGTCGTTGCACAGCTTGACGCACTCGTTGCAGATGTGGACCTGAGGGCCGGTTATGATCTTGTCAACTTGGTTGTGGCTGCGCCCGCAGAACGAGCAGCGCGGATCGCTTTGGGGGGGCCGACGGCGCAAAACAAGCTCCTAGATTGGGGAAGGGGCTACCTCGACGTGCGATGGAGCGATGATCTCGTCGATGATGCCGTATTCGACGGCTTCTGCGGCCGACATGAAAAAGTCGCGCTCGGTGTCGCGCTCAATGCGCTCCAGTGGCTGTCCGGTACAATCGACTAATACCTCGTTGATCTGCTGGCGCATGGCGATGATCTCGCGGGCGTGGATCTCCATGTCGGCTGCTTGGCCGCCAATTCCGCCCATGGGCTGGTGCAGCAAGACGCGAGCGTTGGGCAGGGCTTGGCGCTTGCCCTTGGTGCCGCCGGCCAATAGCACGGCTCCCATGCTGGATGCTTGGCCGATGCAGATCGTGGATATGTCGGCGGCCACGTATTGCATGGTGTCGTAGATGGCCATGCCCGCCGAAATCAGCCCGCCAGGAGTATTGAGATAGAGCGCGATGTCCTTTTTGGGATCTTCAGAAGCGAGAAAGAGCATTTGGGCGATGATGAGATTGGCGATCGCGTCATTGATGGGAGTGCCGGCGAAGATGATGCGGTCCTTGAGCAGCCGCGAGTAGATGTCGTATGAGCGCTCTCCTCGGCCGGTCTGTTCGATGACCATTGGAATCAGCGACATGATTTATACCTTTTCCTCTTTGATTTCGGCTTTGGCGATGAGGAACTCGATGACTTTTTGATCTTCCAACTCGCGTCGCAGTCCCTCTGCGTTCTGCAAATCGGCAGGTTGGCCGCCAGCGCGGGCGGCGAATTGGGCAAACTCTTCGTCCGTTACTTCGACCCCGGCTTGTTGGCGCACGCTTTCGAGCAGTAGATAGCTCTTGAGCTGGTGCGTGGCTTGGGCGCGCTCTTCGTCGCTGTGGCTGTGGTCGTGGTCGTGGTCGTGGTCGTGGTCGTGGTCGTGACTGGCCTGCTCTCGTTCGAGCGAGTCGAGGTAGTTATCGACCATGCTCTCGGGCAGTTCAAAGTCGTTTTTTAGAATGAGCTGGTTGATCAACTCGCTGCGCAGGCGCTGCTGGGCCATGTATTCCCAGCGCTGTTGGATCTGCTCGCTGAGGTGCTCGCGCAAGTCGGAGAGGGTCTGGAACTGTTCGCCGAGGTCTTTGGCGAACTCGTCGTCGAGCTCGGGCAGGGTGCGCTCGCGCACCTCGTGGGCTGCCACTGCAAAATGCGCGGTCTGGCCGGCGAGCTGTTCGTTGGGCAGGTCCTCGCGGTAGGCGAAGCGGACCTTGCGCTCTTCGCCAGCACTCATGCCGACGAGGGCCTCTTCAAACTCGGGGCTGAGGGCGTTTTCGTCGCCGATGAGGATGTGGCGCTTCTCGTATTTGTCGCCAATGACGGGCAAGCCGCTCTCGTCGAGTCGCTGCAAATCTGCGACGAGCACGTCGCCGTTGGCCAACGGTCGCTCGACGACTTGTTCGGTGGCGTGGCGGCGGCGCAACTCTTCTAGATGCTCGCTGATTTCCTCGTCGGCCACCTCGTGTACCATGCGGGTGGCGGCGAGATTTTCGTAGTGCTCGGCTTCGATCTCGGGCCAGATGTCGAGATCCGCGGTGAACGTTAGGCTTCCCCCCGGCTCGTGGTCGAGTTGGGAGATTTTGGGCGGTGCGGCCGGCCGCAGGCCTGCTTCGCGCGCGGCTTCTTCTAGTAGCGAGGGGAGGAGATCGCCGAGGACTTCGCCGCGGATGGAGCTGCCGAAGCGCGCCTCGACGATCCTGAGCGGCACTTTGCCCTTGCGGAAGCCCGGGATCTCCAGCCGCTTTTGGTAGCGGCGCAGGGCCTTATTGACGGCTTCGTCAATGCGCGCGGCTTCGACTTCGACGGACAGCTCGCGTGCCCACTGTCCCTTCTCTGTGACCTGTGTCTTCACGAAACGCAACCTTTACAAGGCTAGGACGCACCGCCAAATCGCCGGCCGTGCGCTCGTTTATTCATGGTGCGAAAGGGGGGACTCGAACCCCCATGCCCTTTCGGGCACTAGATCCTAAATCTAGCGCGTCTACCAGTTCCGCCACTTTCGCTGTACCGGATAAATCTGCGCCTGAGGAGGGTTATAGCCCAAGCGCGAAGGATAATATCAGGATTTATACTACCGGGTCAAGGGATTTGCCAAGCGTCCATGCCACTCTCAAGGTGGGTGCGCAACTCAGCTATGGGCACCCGCTCTTGGGCCATGGTGTCGCGGGCGCGCACGGTGACGGTCTGGTCCGCTAGGGTGTCTGAATCGACCGTTAGGCAAAACGGCGTCCCCACCTCGTCCATGCGCCGATAGCGGCGGCCGATGGCACCGCCTTCGTCGTAAAAGACCCGCATGTAAGGTCGGAGGTCCTCGGCGATTTGCCGGGCGATGTCGGGCATGCCGTCGCGCTTGACGAGGGGCAATACCGCCGCTTTGATCGGCGCGATGCGCGGGTGAAAGCGCATTACCACCCGCGTCTCACCCCGGACCTCTTCCTCGTGGTATGCTTCGACTAGGCAGGCCATTAGCGTGCGGCTGGCCCCGATTGAGGTTTCTACGACGTAGGGCACGAACTTGGTGCGTTGTTCCTCGTCGAAGTACTTGAGCTGTTTGCCCGAGAATTTTTCGTGCTGTGACAGGTCGTAGTCGCCGCGATTGTGGATGCCTTCGATCTCGCCTGGGCCAAAGGGAAACTCGTACTGGATGTCGAAGGCGGCGCGGGCATAGTGGGCTAGTTCGTCTCCTTGGTGTTCGTGCCAACTCAGCTTGCGCTCGGGCAGGCCGATTTGCGCGAACCACTTCCAGCGCTCCTCGCGCCAATAGTCGAACCACTCGTCTTGGGTGCCCGGCGCGACGAAGTACTGCATCTCCATCTGCTCGAATTCCCGCGTGCGGAAGAGGAAGTTTTTGGTGTTGATCTCGTTGCGGAATGCCTTGCCGATCTGGGCGATGCCGAAAGGCAGCTTCTGGCGCGTCGCCGCCTGCACGTTGAGGTAGTTGACGAAGATGCCTTGGGCTGTCTCCGGGCGGAGAAAGACGCGCGCACTATCGTCTTCGAGCGGGCCGACGAAGGTTTTGAACATCAGGTTGAATTGCCGCGGGTCGCTCAGCTCGTTGCCCTTGGGGCTTTTAATGTTGCGCTCGCGGAGTAGTGCGCCCATTTCCTCGGCGCTCAGGCCCGCTACGTCGATGCCGTTTTCTTCGAGGAGCTGGTCGAGCCGAAAGCGCTCGTTGGTCTTGCGATCTTCGACCATCGGATCGGTAAAGCTATCGACATGGCCCGATGCTTCCCACACCCGCTGATTCATGAGGATGCTGGCGTCGATGCCCTCCACGTCCTCTCGGTAGGTCATGGCTTTCCACCAGACCTCTTTGATGTTGCGCAACAGCTCGACGCCCAAAGGGCCGTAATCCCAGCAGCCGTTGAGGCCGCCGTAGATTTCCGAGCTTTGGTAGATAAAGCCTTTGCGCTTGCACAGGGATACTAGTTTTTCCATTGCGTCGTCGGACATGAAAATCTCCAATAAGTTAGACGGGTAAAGCGGCCCTGTTAAGGCCATCGAGAAAGTCGAGCGATTTGAGCCGGCTGTGCTCGCCCCCGTGGTACTCTAGAAAGCTGCGCAGGGCCATGCGGATCTCGCCGCGCTGGGAAGGGGCTTGGGGGAGAGCCTCCTTGCTGTAGGTTCTGAGACCTTGGAGGTCGGCGAGAAAGTGCAAGCTGCGCTGGGCTAAGCGCACTCCGTTCCCGGGTCCGCAGGCAGCACACAGGCCGCCCCCTAGGGCTGCGCTGAACCACGACGAGGGGCCGACTAGTTCGCGTTGGCAGGTAATGCACTGGCGCAACTCTGGGCGGTAGCCGAGGGCCGCGGCGGCGCGGAGCTGGAAGTACCAGAATAGCGATTCGACCTGTTCTGGCTCTACTTCGGCAAGCCCGTGCAACACCCCAGCTAGGCACTGATAGAGCCGGGGATTGCCCTCGCCTTCGATTGTCAGGCGATCAACTAGCTCGCAGGCGGCGCTGCCAAAGGAAAGTCGCTCTAGGCTTTGCGATAAGTCAGGCGCTGGTTTGAGCAGGGTGCATTCGCTCAGGGTTTGCAGGTCGCGGGTCTCTTTGACGTAGCAGACGGCTTGGACTTCACTCATCAAGCCGAGCGCGGCACCGAAACGGCTCTTGGGCTTGCGAGCACCCCGGGCCATAACCTTGAGCTTGCCATATTCCTGAGCGTACAACGTCACTAGGCTGCTGGTTTCGCCCATGCGCATGGTGCGCAGTACGATGGCGCGCGTTTTGACGATAGTGCGCGGCACAGCGTCACTCGCTTTCTTCCGCAGGCAGGGGGATGACCACCTCGCCCGGTTTGACCAAGCCGAGATCTTCGCGCGCGACTCTTTCGATGAAATCGATGTCGCTTTCGAGCAGTTTTAGCACTTGGCGCAAGCTGTCTGTTTCGGCTTCTAGTTGTTTCACCTGCGTTTCGAGTTCCGTAAGGGTCTTCTCTTCCTGCCATACTTTGTAGAACAGCCCGTTGCCAAAGGCTATGTACGCCACCAGAGCGAGGAAGGCGATCAGCAAGAGCTTAGCCGTTTTAGTCATGTCGATTTTAGAATAAGACGAGGTCGTCGCGGTGGATGACCTCCTGGGCGGGACGGCCTAGTGCGCTTGCGACTTCGGGCGAGTTCATGCCTAATATGCGGCGCAGTTCAGAGGCTGAGTAACGGCACAAGCCCCGCCCCAGCTTCTCACCGCGCTCGCCAATCACCTGTACCACGTCGCCAGCGTCAAACTCGCCCTCGCAGGAGACGACCCCCACCGGAAGCAAGCTCTTGTCCTGCTCGGCGATGGCGCGTTGGGCACCGCGGTCAATCACCGCACTGCCGCGACACTGGCTGGCAAAACCGATCCAGCGATGCCGGCTGTTGAGCTTGCGGCCAGTCGGCAGAAAGAGCGTCCCTTGCTCGCGGCCAGCGAGGATGTGGCGCAAGCGGTGTTTGCGCCCGTGCGCGATGACCGCCATTTCGCCGCAGGCCATCAAAAGCCGAGCGGCCCGCAGTTTGGTTGCCATGCCGCCACTGCCGCGACCGTCGAGCGAACGGCCGATCATCCCCTCTAGGTCGAGGCTGTCTTGGCTTACTTGGTTTATTAGCTTGCCTTCAGGGCCGCGCGGACCGAAGGCGTGGTAAAGTCCCTCGACATCCGAAAACATGACCAGCATATCCGCCCGGATCAGGTTCGTCACATAAGCGGCGAGCATGTCGTTTTCTCCGAGTTGACGTCGGAGTTCAACAACGGCGACGCTGTCGTTTTCGTTGATTAGGGGCACGGCCCCATAGGCAAAGAGGTTGCGAAAGGTGTTTTCGAGATTTACGTAGCGATAGCGGTCGCCGAGGATGTCCTCGGCTGTTAAGAGCACTTGGCCGATGGGCACGCCTTGGCGGTGGAACTCGTCCTTGTAGATATCCATCAACAGGACTTGGCCGATGGCCGCGAGGGCTTGTAGTTGGGCGATGTTGTCTGGGCGTTTGTCCAATTCCATCCGCCCCATGCCCGCGGCCACCGCTCCCGAGGTGACGATCGCCACCTCCAATCCCTGTGAGCGCAGTTCAACTACGTCTTCGACGAGCTGGGTGACTACCTCGTCGTCGAGCTTGTGGCTCTGCGTGGTCAGGGCGCTGCTGCCGATCTTTACTACCAGCCGCTGCACCTCGCTCATCAGGGCCTGCCGCGACACTTCGCTTGCCTCGGTCACTGGCGCACCGCAACCCCGCGCTCGCGCAGAAAGCTTTTGACTTCGGGGATCGAGTAATGCTGGAAGTGGAAGATGGAGGCCGCCAGCGCGGCGCTGGCCTCGCCTTCGGTCAGGACCTCGTGGATGTGGTCGAGGTTGCCGGCACCGCCCGAAGCGACGATGGGCACATCTACACGGCGCGCCACGGCTTGGTTTAGCTCGAGGTCGTACCCCGCGCGCGTCCCGTCGGCGTCGATGCTGTTGAGCACTAACTCGCCCGCCCCGCGATCGACGAGGGCCTCTACCCACTCTAGGGCGTCGATGCCAGTGGCTTTGCGGCCGCCGTTGATGTACAGCTCCCACGACGGCGGCTCGTCGGGCGCAGTCGGACGCCTGAGCGCGTCGATAGCCGCGACAATGCACTGCGAGCCGAAGCTCTCCGCGCTTTGGTTGATGATTTCCGGCGAATACACATGGGCCGAATTGATCGAGACCTTGTCGGCACCGGTCTTGAGAATGTGGCGCACGTCTGCGAAGGTGCGAATCCCGCCGCCGACCATCAGGGGAATGAAGACTCGCTCGGATACTTGGCGCACGAGGTCCATGACGATGGCGCGGCCATCGGCTGAAGCCGTGATGTCGTAGAAGACGAGTTCGTCTGCGCCTTCGGCGTCGTAGCGCTCGGCGAGTTCAACGGGATCGCCGGCATCGCGGTCGGCTGAAAAG
>JAJDYK010000095.1 GCA_022825185.1 Candidatus Latescibacterota bacterium
CACTGCGCACGACGTCGATCAATTCTGGATAAAAGGATTGTTCAAAGGCGTGAATGTGAAATGTGCCCTGCGCACCCTTGCCTGCCGTCCGCAAGGTGTATTCATCGGCGAGTGCTCCCATATCCTCACCCGCCTCAATCCTCTCTTTGATCTCCACGGCCTCTTCCCGAGTTTGCACCATGATCTCCTGCAACGTGACCTCCTCCGGTGCAGTAAATAACTCGGGCCGCTCGTCGTATAGTTTCCTGACCGCTTCCGGCTCGATATGGACTTGGTCCTTGACCGCCGTCTGCCTAAGCGCCAACAGCAATAGCGCGTCTTTGCGGCGCTCATACCAGCGCACAATCTGCTCTTCGCGGTCCATCCCCCTTTCATAGGCCACGTGCAGGAACAAGGTGCGGGGCAGCAACACGTCTTCGGCAAACCACCGCACCGACTCGGCAATGTCGCCTGAAAAACCCATGTTCAACTCTGCGGCGTAATCCCAAAAATCTCCCACCGTGATACTGCCGTCGCGGAATTGAAAGAGCACCGCTGCGCGTTCAGCCTCGGTGTACTCTCTACGCCCTGTCGCAATCCACTGCTGAAGCTGATGCAAAGTCTCGGCGTTGGCCTGCAAGTCAATATCGTCCCGCAGTTGCGCCAAGAACGCCTCTATCAGTTCGGTCGTCTTTTCCTCTCGCAGCTTGGCCTCCAGCTCGTTGCTCGCGGTGGCAAAACTCACGGGCCGGGCGTGCATGACTTGATAGATCCCGAATTGGCCATTGGGCAGGCGGATCGGCTCCGAGTACTCGCCGACCGCAAGCGCACTTATGTACTCTTGCAGGTAGATCGGGATGCGCTTGGGAGTCAGGTAGCCATCCAGTTCCCCACCTTGCGGTGCCGTCGATTTGTGCTGCGATCGGCTGTGCGCCAGTTCGGCGAAATCCCGGCCATCGGCAAGGCTTTGCCCGATCTCCTCGGCTTCTGCTTGCGTATCGACGATGATCAAACGCAGCTTGACCTCGCGCTCCTTGTCCGCAGCCTCGTAAGCCGCTCGCAACTCCTGCTCACCGACGTGGACCTTGGCGAGAAATTCGCGCTCGAACAACAAGCTCAACACCCGTTCGGCTTTTTCCCGCTGTAGCTTCTGCGCCACCTCTGGCACCTCGTCGAGTCCCCTTTTGATCGCTTCTTGGAGGAAAATTTCCTTGTCGATAACCGTCTGTAAATAGTCGCGATAGCCGTCTAAGCCGGACTTTTTCGTCTTTAGCTGTGCCGGTAAGCGCTGTTCAAAGTCGATCAATTGAGAGGCCGTTATCCGGCGGTTTCCCACTTCGGCCAAAACGGGATCTTCTAGTTCCTCGGCATCCTTTGTACAGCTCATAAATGCTAGGACAATTCCACTGCAAACTAGGGACAGGTACGCTTTCATAGATTCAGTCAACTCACAATTTTTAGGTGGAATGGATCAAACCCGACGGTCAGCAGGCGCTAGCGGATGCTGCCATATACCGTCACAAAGGAGAGAGCACCCGTCTCCCGAGCGCTCGGCTGTTCAAAGCGCTCCAGATAGCGTCTGCTCACCCTTATCCCCATCAGAGTTTGCAGGGTATAGCCCAGATACGGCTTGTCGATGGAAAACTGCACGGCGAGCGAGGTCTCGTTGAAATCTCTGGTCGTATCGCCGACGCGCAAACCAGCGATGGCCGTCTCGTCTTGGACAAAATCGCGGAAGATCAGGTGCTCGACGCCCAACTGCAGCGATACGTGGTTCAAAAAGGAACGCCGCAGCAAGAGCGAGGAAATCCCGCTCCAATCTTGGCGGTCGGCGGTCGAGGCGGTGGTTAGGCGGTCGATATTGTAGGGCGTGTCGTCCATGAAGAGTTCGTGCTTGAAGCGCGGTTGCACCGTCAACCGGCCCAGCGAAAATTGGTAATCTATGCGGTTGATCAGCCCCAGCCGCCGCGTGTTGCGGGCGATTTTGCGGCCGGCGCGGTCGCGGGCATTGGCGTCGCGCTGCCGAATGAACTCGTGAATGAACTTGCCCTCGCTATTGATGCCCTTGTAGGTCTTGCCGGTGAAACCAGCCCACAGCCGATTGACGACGGCGTCGCGCATCGCCAGCGGATCCATGACCGGCTGCATTGACCCCGGCGAGTCCAGCGGCCGGCCCAGTTCAGGCCGCGCCGTCACCCACTGAACCACATCGTCGGCAATGTCGTCTTGCACCAGCTTAAACATGTTGTAAAAGGCAACATTTCCCACCGTTGAAAAATTGCGCTCGTAGGCCAGCAAGGCATAGCGGGTCAGGTTCTTTGCACCGGTGGACAAGCGCTGCACTTGCTCTTGCCCCGCCATCCACTTCAACTCCGGCGTCAGCCACGCTCCCAAGTAGGCGTTGTACCCGCGCCGATCGCGCTTATAGGGATAATCCGGCTCGTCGTCGTTTTCAAAGCGCTCGCCCCAACCATTGTTATTCAAGTCGATGGCGAAGACAAATTCTGGCCGATCGACGTAGTGGCGCAAAAACTGCTCTTCGTAGTCGGGCATGAAATTGGGGCGCACTGGCGTGTTGTTCTGATTGAAATCGGAAATGAAATCGTTGTTTTCGTCGAGACCGGGAAACACCGCTCCGTCGGCCAAACCCTCCTTGTCGCGCCGCTGGTCAAGGCGGATGTCATTGTCGTCGTTGTCATCGACCAAGTCGTAGAGAAATTCCGACCGCGCCTCTTCGTCGTCACTGTAATTGATCCGCCCACCCTGATCGACGAGGAACGACGTGGTGTTGTACTCGGCGTCCATGCTAAACGCCTCGCCGAACAGGAAGAAAGGATAGAATTCTCTGGCGACGTTGATCATCCAACCCGTCGCCGACTCATCCCCCAATACGCCGGACGCGCTGTGGTGCGTCTGACGCGCGATATTAGGGTACTGCCGAAACTGGTGGTTGACATTGTACTCGCCGTACATCCGAAAGCCCGCCCAATCGCTGACCTCAAAGCTGAAGCCGAAAACCTGGGTCGCTGTCGGCAGGCCGTAGTCGAAGACGACCCACCGCTGATTGGAGTTGTCTTGGACATTGCCGTCCGCTCGCACCACGTTTAAAAACTTGGATTGAGCCCCCAAAGGTTCATTGTCGGTCTGGACATCCGAGGTGACATCGATCCGGTAGTCGTTGTTGAGTAGGAAGCGGAACTTCACCGCGGTGATATTGTTGACCAAGTCGGCATCGTCGATGATGTCTTCCAGCGCCATCACCGCGGGGTCTTCCGCAGAGAAATTGTACCGATAGGTGATCTCGCCCTCGCTGCCGACCCCTTCGGCAACGGGAAAACCATTGCGCGTGGTCCCACCCTCCACCTGCGGCAGAAAACCAAGCTGACTGCCGACCAGCACGGTATCGCGGCCGCCGATTTGGGTATGCACTTCAATATCTTGGTCGAAAACCGTAGGGCCGCCCACGCCGTCCTCGGGCGAGTCGTCTGTTATGCGGACGATGATCCAGTTGATGCGATTTTCCAGTTGGCCGTTAGTCAACTTGCCCTTGAAGGGATTACCGCCGCGGTCGGACTGCGAGCGGTCGTTGTGGGCGTTGACAAAGGTCGCGCCCAAACGCAGGGCGTCGAGGACCTGCCATTCGCCCCGGAGGCCGAGCAAGTTGGTAAAATTCTCGGTGACGATGGGGACCCGCACACCCGGAGCGATCTGATGCACCGGCAGACTAACCCGCGACATCAGCACGGTAGCGGCCAAGCGGTCGGCAGCATAGTCAAACTGCACTCCGTTAAACCTAGTTTTGCGGAACGTCATCGGCGTTAGCGTGGTGTTAATCAGGTCGCCGATGGTCACCCCCAAATAGTGCTGGCCCTTGGTATCGGTGGCAATGAGTAGATTGCTGAACCACGAGTCGTAGCGCCCGGACGGTTTGAGCAGACCCGAGCCCCCAGAGCTGGTCGGCTGTCGCTGCCGCCAATCGTACACCAGCCAACCCTTGGTCAAATAGCGCCCGTACAGGTCGTAGAAATAGTCGCCTTCCTGCCCGGGAGAAAAGTAGCGTCGGTAGGGATCCCGCGCGTAATTAGTGTACTCCCACTGCCAGCGGTATTCGGAGACGATTTCCTGCGGCATGTACCAGCGCTTCAACGCGGGCACAAACGCCGCCTGCTGCATGAGTGGACCAGAGGCGTAATAGGAAACCCGGTCCTCCTCGTTGGTCCCCAAGCGATTGCCGTAATCGGGCTGGGCACTCGCCGGAGCCAATCCGACCAGCAGGCAAACCGCCGCCCCCATTGTTAGATCGCGTCGCGTCATTCTACACCGGCGTACACCGAGATAAAACTAGTGCCAAAGGAGCGACTCTCGCTCTGCTTCACGAGGCCATCAGCACCCAACACCACGGCCTCGTCCCACCGCTTGGTATAGCTGACGCCAAACTGAGTGGTGAGCTTGTAGCCGAGATAGTGGCCGAGGGTCGTCCACTGCACGGCCAAGACCAAATTGCGGAAATCGCCCGTGTCTTGGGTCGGACCGTCGTCCAGCAAGGCGTCTTCGTCCAAGACCAGCTCGCGGAAAACCGAATACTCCACGCCGCTTTCGAGAAAGGAATTGTTCAACACCGGCAGCCGCGCCTGCAAAATGCCGATCCCCATCCACTCCTTGCGGTCGGGATCGGCCTGCAAAAAGGCCGTCTGGTTGAGGTATTCGCTTTTCACCTTGGGTTGCAGCACGAACTGGCCAATCTTGCGGGTGTAATCCGCCTTATTGATCAGACCCAAGAACTGCGAGCTTTCATTGAGAATGGGCGCATCGCCGCTTTTGAACGCCTCACCCCGCTGGCTAAAGAGGCTGTATTTGAATTTGTTGATCACGTTCAGCTTTTTGAGCGGTTCGTAATCGAATTGCACGTAGCTGTCATTGACCCAAGTGTCTCTGGCCGGCAGGATGTCCTCGACAAGGGCTAGCGAGATTGTTTGCAGATAGAGCGTCGGCTCGCGGCGCACGTCGGGGATATTGTCCGCGACCTTTTTCAGCGAATTGAAAAACCGCAAGCGGCCCCATTGCGAATGGTCGCGGTCGTACGTGAAAACGCCGTAGGTCGCGTGGCTGCGGCGGTTGGAAGATAGCTCGTCCTCGCGCAGCCGTCCCACCGTCAATCGCGCTTCCGGCGTCAGGTGTTGGCCGACATAGACATTGTAGCCCCGGTGATTCCTGCGGTAGGGATAGTCGGGCAAGTCGTCGTTTTCAAACCGATCGATCCAGTTGTTGTTGTTGAGGTCAATGCCAAAGAGGAATTCTGGCCGATCGACGTTGTAGCGGAAAAACGGCTCCTCGTAATCCGGGATGCGATTGCTCAGCGAGATATTGTCGTTTTGGTTGAAGTCCGAGACGAAGTCGTTGTTTTCGTCCCAACCAGGGAAGACGATCGCATCGGGGCCGCCTTGGCCCCAGCGGGTCCAATCGGGCGTGCGATCTTGGTCGTCGTTGTCATCGACAAACTCATACATTGAGGTGCGTTCGTCGTCGTAGTAGATGTTGCCGCCCGAATCGACGATATACGCCGTCGTCGAGTAATCGGGATCCATGCTGAAGGCCTCGCCGAACAAGAAGAACGGATACGCCTGCTTGGAAACGTTGATCATCCAAGCTGCGGCGTCGCGGGCGTGGGTGCGCAGGTTGCGGTCCGCGTTGGCGAGTGTGAGGTTGGGATACTGGGTGTAGTCGCGATTAATATCGTACTCAGCATAGGCGTCAAAGCCCATCAACTGCAACACTTCCATGGTAAATCCGAACACCATGTTGGCCGATGGCAGTCCGTAGTCAAAGACGACGCGCTGCTGATTTGAATTGTCTGTCACATTGCCTGCGGCGCTGCGGACATCGAACAGCACGGCACCCGCTTGCGCCAAGTCCAAACCCGTAAGCGGCGGGCTGGGCAAACTGCCGCGCCCGATCTGGCGATCGGACCACACTTGGATCTTGTAGTCGTTGGCCACTACGAGATCGAACTGGATATCGACGATCTCCGTCGGCCGCGGGCCAATATAAGCCAAGTCGGTGAAGTCGTAGTTGATGACGATTTGTTCTTCGCCGTCGGCGGCCAAAAAACCCTCTCGTGGGAAGCCGCCGGTAATCACCGGCCATTTGGTCGGATCGGCTACCACCTCTCGCAAGCGGAATTTCGTGCGCTTCTTGGTGTCGAAATCCTCGGCGGTAATGATGATGTCGTGGGCAAACAACGCGGCGCCGCCCTGGCCGTCTTCCGGTGAATCGTCGCTCAGCACGACAGCGAGGACCCGAATCGGGTCGCTGCCTTGCCCAGCCCCCAAGGTGCCGATAAACGGGTTGCGTTCAAACGCCTCGGCCAGCGTCTGCGAATGGTGGGCATTGACCATAGTCGCGCCGACCTTGACAAAATCCCCCACCTGCGCCGTGGCCCGTCCCCCCATCATATTGGTCGCATTGGTCGAGGTGCTGGGCTGTAGCGCGGGGGTGGTGCCGAGGATCGCCTCGCTAGCGCGCGAAAACAACAGCGTCGCCTCGTATTTGTCCGCGGCAAAGTCCATCTGGATGCCGTTGAAACGCGGCTTCGAAAAGGTCAGTGGGGTCAGGGCGGTGCGGATGCGTTCGCCAATGGTTATCGCCAAGTAATACTGATCGCGCGAATCAGCAGAGACCGTAACGGCGTTGAACCACGAATTGAACCTGGGGTCTTTGTATATCGACGAACCAAATTGGCCCGGTTGCGTCTGGTTCCAATCGAAAACCAGCCAGCCCCAAGTTTGGTAGTTCCCGTACAGGTCGTAAAACGGCCCGCCCTGGCGGTTAGTGTTGACGTAGCGCTGGTACAAATCTCGGGCGTAATTCGAGTATTCCCACTGGCGAAAGCCGTAATCGACGTATAGCTCTTGCGGCACGTACCATTTCTTGAGCGCCGGGTCGAGCGCATCGAAGAGGACGCCCGGGCCGCGCGGCTCAAAGGTGGGTTGGGCACCGCGCTGGGTCCCGAAACGACGGTCCAACGACTGGCCAGTCGCCTCAGTCGCTGGCAATACCAGTGCAAAGAGGACCAGCCACGCGGATATCCCCCTAGTTCTGCCCATTAAATCCCTCCGTTAGAAAACAAATCTTCCTACTCATGCTGAGCGCAGCGCAGCATCCACTAATAAACCATCTCGACGATACCCACGACCGCTTCCTCTTTGGCATCCGTGGCCAAATCGACGCGGAAGAGGTATATCCCTGGGGGCATTTGTTGCCCCGCAGCATTCGTGCCGTCCCACTGCGCGGAGAAACTCCCGCCTCCCTGTTCGCCCGCAAAGAGCGTGCGGACGCGGTGTCCGGCTAGATCGAACACGCGCACCGTAAGCGGCGCTGCATCGACCAACCGCACCAAATCGCAGTGTATCCGCGTCTCATCATTGATCCCATCTCCATTGGGACTGAAGACACGCGGTTGGGCTGCGACATTAATCATCAGGCGTCCCCCCGCCAACGGCACTCTTACCGCTAGATCATTCGGGTCAGCAGCCCCGATAGGTATTAAATCGTCGTCCGCCGCCCCCAAATCGGCCGCATTGCCGCCAATAACCCGCTGGCCAAGGTCATCAGTGGCGCTGTTCCAAGCCGTGCCGGTAAAAGTCGTGCCAAACCTCAACACGCGGCACTTGAATCGAATTTTGAGCACTGCCGCCCGGCCCGCAGCCAAATCGCTTTCCGTGATCGCGGGAAAGCGCACCCGCAAATGCCGCTCAGTCACCGATTCTACGGCAAAGAGGCCGCTGTCGTCTTGGACCGGCAGATTGGTCAAGTCCACGCCCGTGAAATCCGCTGTCTGCACCTGGCCGTCAGCGTGTACCACCTCGATAGTCTCAACCTCTTCAGAGCGCACGGGCGTGGCGATCTCGAACACATCGAAACCCAAATCCACGCCCTGGCGCATCTTGGTCGGCAGAACGGCATACGTAAACGACACCGGCACGCCTAGTTCGACTTGGCGCGGGACGACCTCACTGATGATCCGCTCCGTCAGCGGCGGATTGGATACCGTAAAGGCGAGCGCACCCAACGCGCGGGCGGCTTCCAAGTCCTGGCTGTCGAATTCGGCCTTCAACTGGAAATAGCGGCGCGGGCCGGGCGAAAGAATGGGCACGCCCAACTCATCGTCGCCGATGTTTGCGGCGTTTATAACGCCCGCAGTTAGCTTATACGGCGGCGACCAGCGGCTCCAAGCGACTAAGTCGGAGCGCACATCGCCCTTATCCGCACTTCTCAAATCGTCGTACTCATCCTGCGTCAACGCCACCTGATTGCGCTCGTCAATGGGCAGGGCGTTGAAGAGGTCGAGGGCTTCTTCAACATCGTCAATCGCGTCCAAGTCAACCGCATCGCCTGTAGCCGTAGTTGCAACTGCTCCTTCCCGCCACGGCACCTCCTCCCCGCTGCCTGAATGCAGGCGGGTAAATTCCAACGGCGTGTCGTCCCAGCCGCTGCGCGAACTGATCAGCAAGCGCGACAGGCGCTCGGACCCGAAGTGTTCCTCCTCCCAGCGGATGCGCCCCCACAGCGCTAATTCCTCGCCAAAATCGAAAATGTTGGAAAGGTAGTCGGCCCGTGGCACGAAACCGGAGCCAAACACGCGGAATTCCGCAATCTCAAACCCCACGGTGGTCTGCGATTTCAGGCGGATATAGCGGACGTATTGCGGCGGGATGGTCAGCTCGACGACCGGCTCTTCGTTTTCCGTCTCCAGTTCGACTGTGGTCAGCACTGGCTGATTGGCCACCTGCGTTTCTTCGCTGCCGTCGTTGAGCAGCAGTTCAAAGCCGCGCAGGAAATCGTTTTGGAACGGGAAATCCGGGGCGGGAAAATCGGGGTGTGCGTTGCGGGGGAAAAACTGGATCCGCTCGACGCCGAACCGCGCGCCGAGATCGAAATCCATGATGACCCCAAGCGAGTTGACCTGACTCCCCCCGCGAGCCGTCTTGCGCTCAAAGGCGGTCGTGGGATCGTCGTCGATCATAAAAATTAGCTGGTCTTTTATGACCTGCGACAAAATAGTCGGCGCGCCGAGACGCCCGCCGCGGTCGAGGAGGCCCAAGGCGATATTTACAGTCTCATCCGCCTGTTGCGGCGACAGCCAGCCCACTCGGTCGCCAGCATCAAATTCGAGTACATTGCCTGGGGTGTTGTTAACCTCAACCTCGGTCGGACTGGTTTGTATCAAAGCCGCGATAGTGCCTCCACCGCTTTCCCATGTCAAACCGTCCTCTCCGCCGATGACAATCGTGCGGCGCTCCGCCCCTAGATTCTGCACCGCTAACAATACCAGCACCAACGCCTTCGCACGCGGATACAACACAGCCGACTCTCTTCTTAATAGGTTGGTCAATACGCTACATGCAGCAGGCGCTGAACTCCCGTTTGCCGCACGTCGCGATCCGAATCCGCATCAATGTCAATGCGCAAAATGTAAATTCCAGGCGGCACCAGTTGTCCCTGCTCGTCATCGACTACCCAGTCGAGCACGTATTCCCCTGCCACTAGGGGCTTTTGGGTATCGAGGCGGCGCACCAGCCGCCCGCCCAAATCGTAAATCCGCACTTTGACGGGGCGCACACCACTCAGCCGACGCACCGTAAAATCAATGGTTAGCGCGTCGTTGACCCCATCGCCGTTGGGCGTCACTACCTCTGGCTGAATTCCTAAGTCGCCGAGAACGTTGTTGTCCTGCACCGAAGCGAGGATTTGCAACCCCTGGCTCTGGGCCAGTTCGGTCACGTCCGCCGGATCGACCTGTTGCCACGAGTTGGCTAACGACGAATTGCCCAGCGCCGCTTGGAGCACTGCCCCAGGGGAAAACAACGCCGTCGTAAACCGCACCTCAACTAAATCGACTCCTCCGCCCCGTTTTACCACCTGATCGAAGCGCAACCAGAGCGAATCCGAACGCGTCTCCACCACCTGCACATCGGCCAGCTCTTCGGCTTGGCCGCTTTCCCACTGCGCCAAACTGCCCAAGCGCAGTGCGCCGAATTCGAGCGACATATCCGGCGGCGTGCGCACCAATATCTCGTCAAAGCCCAAATCCTGCGACGCGAAGGTCGGCTTGACAAACAGCGAGACCTCTTGCGGCGCGCCCAAGCGCTCAAAAATTCCAATATCCAGTTCGCCTTGCAGTTGTTTCGCCACCGGCGGATTGAAGTTCAAGCGAATGGAGTGCAGGCTGGCGGCGTGCATGGGTTCTGTGGTCGTCAACCGGGCGCGCAAGGTCAGGTATTGGCGCGGGCTGGGCGAGGCAATCGGGTCGCCGGAACGCGCGTAGGGCGCACTCCAGTTACTCCAGTCGGATCCGGCCACCTGCAGGGTGTCGATCCGGCCCTTTTTGAAAAAGCCCAGCTTCGCGTATTTGCCCTCCGAGACTTCCGCGCCGCCGCTGTCGTAATACCGGTACGCTTCGGAGACCTCATTGCCAGTGCGGGTTTGGATTTGCACAGACGTGCCTGGGGGCGTGTCCGCCTCCCATTCGATCGACACTAGGTTCTTGGCCCCCTGCAATGGGATCAACCCCGACTCCAGTTCCACCTCGGGATGGTGTCCCTCACCGTAGATCTGCACTTCGCGGACGCGCGCTTTATTTCCCTCCCGGCCCGACTCGCTGCTAGAAAAGGGATAGGCTATGCGCATAAAGCGGGCCGGCGTCGGCTCAAAGGTGTTGACTTCATACGCCGTACCCAAACCGCGGACCTGTGCGGGCACCCTCCACAGCCGACCGCCACCGGGAGCAGGAGTGCCGTCCGAAGTCTGGATTGCGTAGCGGTGAAAACTGGCTCCAGCCAGCCGGCCGCCAGCAACGCTGAGGCTGTACCATAGCTGCACAGTGTCGAGCCAGTAGGAAGCGCCTAGGTCGAACTCCAGAAAGCGCTCGCCGAATTCCACGTTCCCCGTCTGAAAGGCTTTGAGATTAAAGGTCAGATAGGTGCCTTCCCCATCTACTAAGTTGCCCACAGACCCATCGTGGGAACTCTCGGCGCTGCCGTTGCGGTCGAGGATCATGCCCTGTGAAATGTTCTTGCCCACCTCATAGACGGCCAACTCGGCCAAGCGCGGTCGCTCCCGCCGATAATAGCGCACTGGGCCGCGCAATTGCGAGTCAATCGCCTCGTAGATCGCCGCCTCGACCTCCACTTCCCCCTCCCCCACCCTCTTGTAGAAGATCACGTCTCCCTTGTCGCGGCTGGCCAACGCCTCGTATTCTTCCACCGACACCTCCACGGCGCGCGCACCATCGCTTTCGGTGACCACGACTTGCACGAAGCGCACCATATCGCCCGCAAAATCCACGCCAGGCGTGGGGTCAATCAACTCCCCTCGATTGAGGTCGAACTCGAACTCGCGCTGGTTCTTGTTGTCGCTTGGCGTGCGGTACACCATGTGCATGGGCACCTTGCCCGCGATCTTGTTGCCCTGATCGGCGTTGTCAGCCGTCAGCACTGCGAACTGCAAAAAGGGATCGCCCTGCCCCTCGGGCACGAATTGCAATCCGACCCGCGTGGCATTGATCAATCGCCCCATATCGACTTGAATCCACCAGTCCCGCAATGGGCTGTCGGGGTCTGGCTCCCAATAGGTCGTTTCGTCGCCGTCGAAGAGGTTGGCGACCGCCGCCTTGTTGGAACCGGCTTCGATCGCGTCGAGGATAGTCGCGTTATCGGCGAGGCGCTGCAGGTGTTGGACGATGTCCGTTGCGGCGTTGTGGTCCTTGGGCACGAAAGCTGGAACAACCTCTCCGTTAGCAGAGACCTCCAGTGTCCCCTCGACAAAAGCCCAATTACTCCAGTGTCTTTGGCTGTTTACGACCACGTGGTCGGAGCGCAATGCGTGATTTTGCGCCCCAACCAACCCCCACAAACCAAGCCCCAAACTCAACGCCAGTGTGCACTTCCTGCTGACCATAGCCCAATCTCCTGAATTAGCCGATTTCAATAGGCAACCGCTGCGACCCCTGCGCGCTGCCGCCGCCCTTCCTCGGTCTCGACCTCGACGCGGCAGATGTAAACACCGGGAGCCACCCGCTGCCCGTACTCATCCAAACCGTCCCACTGCCGCCGGTGGCGACCGGCTGTGTCGAGACCATTGTACACCTCGCGCACCAACCCGCCGGCCAAGTCCCGCACTTCCACCACCACCGGAGTTGGTGCCACCAGTTTGAGCAAATCATAGGCAATGTCCAACCCGTCGTTGACGCCATCGCCATTGGGCGTAAAAACGCCCCCGGCCAAATCGAGCGCACCGAGGACTCGCGAACCTAGCGCGACAGCCTGCACCGAAAGGCTATTGCCGTCCCTGAGCGCGGTAGCATCGCCGGGCTGCACCGGCTGCCAAATCTCCTGTGGGGTTTCGCTGTCGAACACGCGACCGGCAAAGACCGCTCCATAGCGAAAAATCTCGGCCCTGAAATCCACCTCCATCACCTCTTCGGTGCGATCCACGTCTAACCTCGGTACGCCCACCACCAGCCGCTCAGCCCCTTCTTCGACCCGCTCAAAAGCGACCTCTTGGCCCCCGATCCGCACGTCGTCAATACTCACCAGCCGCCCGCCCTGGGACGAGATTTCCAAATGATCGAATCCCGGATCATCGACTCCGATGGTAGGCCGAATGGCATAAGTGAACTGCGTTACTTGAGCCGTCTCCACCTGATAGGGATCGATTTCTCCCACCAACGTCGTGACCGCCGGCGGGGACGCAGTAAACTCTACGTAGTTCATTCGGCTGCCCGCGGCGATGTTCGATTGGAAGTCCAACTCAAACTGGACAAAGCTCCGAGGTTTCGTCGCCGACCAGCGCGTCTCAACACTGTCGCCAAAATCGTAAGTCTTCGACCAGAAATCCCAATTTGCCGCGTCGCGGGTGATCTTGCCGCGCTCGGAAATTTCCAACCGCCCGTACGTGCGCAAGGTCAGCGGCCTGCCCCTGTCGTCATAGCTGACTTGCTCGTCGCCTCGGAAGGTATGACGCCAGTATATGTTGGGATCGATATCGCTGCCGCTCCGGCTGCGGATGTTGACTGCGGCCTCCGCGTCCTTGGTCCCCGACCAACGCAACTCGCCTAGCGAGACTTCTTTGCCGAGATCGAGGATGTTGGAAAGATACGAGGCATTGGGCACATAACCGGGCGCAAAAATTTCAAACTCGGCGATCTCCCAGTCCCGGGTTAGCTGCGACGGCACGAACAGCACCACGCGGCGGATGTACTCGCCGGTGAGTTCCACTTCTACGGTCGAACGGGTGTTTTCCTTGACCTCCAACAACGCGTTGAAATACATGTCCTTGCGATTGTAGATGTCGCGGTGTGCCCGGTTGATGAAGCCCAAACAGTTGTCCGTCCTGCCAGCAGTGCAGAGGTCCACGCTGCTGATTCCGGCTTCTTCATTCGTCAGCGTATTGGTCCAAATGTGGAAGAGTTCGATGTAATTGGCTTCGTTGCCAGCACGCGTGAAAAAGCGGATTCGATCCACCGCAAACAAACCGCCGAGGTCGAACAGTAAAACCTTGCCGAACCGCAAGTCATCTCCCACGTTCACCTGATTGGATCCCTTCTCCTCGTAATAGGCCGTCGCAGGATCGCCGTCGTTTATCAAGATTATATCATCTGTTTCGACCCAAGCCTGAAAACCTTGGGTCTGTAGATAGCCACCGCGGTCCTTGACCGTCGGTGCGATATTGACATCCGCCGGGAAGAACAACGGGGAAATGGCGTCGGGGGCAATCGTCAGGGATTCGCTTACTCCCTGTAGGTCGGGATCGAGTTCGGCCCAGCTAAATTGGACTAAATCGGCTTGTCCGCTGGCCACTTCGGGCGGCGGCGGTAAACCCTCACCACCTAGCCGATAGACGGTCAATCCTGTGACCGGGATACTACTTGCGGCCAACAAGAGCGCGGCGCAGAGGCCTCTGAATGCGACCATGACTGCATCTCCCAAGGGGAAGGCAGAAATCTGAAGGGGAGATGCACGAGACACCTCCCCTTCAGAGACTACAGTTTACTGATAGTTTAGGAACGAGAAGCGAACTACTGGATATAGGCCGCCTTAATGCGTCCCCAGCTTTCTTCCTCTACCGAGGTTTCAACGCTGCTGAAATCCACGCGCGGATCGATCGGGGCCAGCAGGAAGTCCGAGCAGTTGACGCAGTCGAACCACATCTGGATGTTGGGGTTGATGCCCCAGCCGCCAGCACTGGCTCCGCCATTGTCCTCTGCAGTGTTGTCTATGTCGTGAACAACCCAACCCAGACCGATGGTATTGCCCTCGGTGAAGGTGTGGACCAAGCTCTCGTCGGGACCGATCCAGTAGAAGTCATCCCACGCGATCGTCATCACCTCGATGCGCGCCGTAGCCTCGCCCGAGTTGACCTCGCCATCTAGCTGGAAACCGTAATCGCCCCACGGCGGCTTATCGTGCCAAGTGGATTGGCTGTTGAAGAACCATTTCCAGCCCACGGCCCGGTTGGCGTCGGGCATTTCGGGCCAGACGTAATGAGCGTTCTGGGCGAAGCGACCCTGGTTGCGCTGGCGCTCTTCGTCGTCTTCAAAATCGTCGGGGAGGGCAAAGTGCCGGTCGCCGCCGTGGTCGGCGTCGATCATGATCTCCCAGCTATCGTCGCCAGCGGCGGTCTGACCAAAGCCTGTGCGGACCCAGAGATTATCGAAGCGCTCCATCATGAGATAGAGTCGGTTGGTCCCTGCACTCCAAGAGCCCACCACCCGAAACGACAGATTGCTCTCGTCGTTTTCGTGGCCCAAGCCGAGATAGTACTCGAAGTGCGAATCAAAGGGAACGTAGTAATCCTCGGGAACGATATCCCATTCAGAGAGGTCGCCGTCCAAGGTCGGTTCTAGGCCAGCAGGCCACTGGAAAAGCGTACCGGAGTCAATGCCGGGGATCGGCACGTGAGCCGATACCGCGCTGGCCTGCAACATGATGCCTAGGGCCAAAATACTCGCAATGCTCAAAATCTTCTTCATAATGCAATTCACCTCATGGGTTCGTGGTTGGAACATTCGTCAAAAAAACGAAAAATGAGCTTCTGATGCCTAAAATGGCCTCTCTTTACCTCCTTTCAACAGCTCTTAGATAGTTGCTAATCGTTGCTAAATATCAGCACAATATAAAAAAAGAAAGCAGCAAAAGACAACTATCTGCGTGGCGCTCGCGGCTAATTTTCAACTCCCTCGTCCAAATACCAAGTCTCCGGATAGTACGGCCACGTCCAGCGCGAATCCCAACCCCAATAGCCTTGAGGCGGCACGTTGTGCAGCTTGTGGCTGACCACGACCGGATGCGGCCCCAAGCCAATGACGCCAAGTGCCCACAGGTTCTCGGCTTGGCTGCGGAGAATCTTCTTACCCATCGCAATGCGCTCCTCCTCGTCCGTGGTGCGGCGCAACGTCTCCCACCAACCGATCAGCTCCTTGATCTGCGCCGGCGGCTCCCACCCGAGCGCACCGTCGGAAAAGTACCATCGCGTCCACTTGGACCACTGGCTTTGCTCCCAGCCGCCATTGGTCGGCACGTACCAATAAGGCTCAATGGGGAAGAGAATATCCGCATTGCGATCGGCGTGCCAGATGGTCATGTCCATCAAGCCCGCTCTGGCGCGAATCCGCTGTAGTGTGCCGCTGATCTGCTTGAGATTGACATTTACCCCCACCTCGCGCCAGTGAGCCGCGACCAAGTCCAGAGTAACCTGCTTAGGCGTCTCACCGATCATGTACTCCAAGGTGATTTGCAATGGTTCGCCATCGAGCCGCTCGCGTCTTCCATCCCCGTCGCGATCGACAAGCCCCATCTCGTCGAACATGGCATTGGCCCGCGCCGGATCAAACTCCGCCCACGCCGTGGCAAATTCTGGCTCAAAGTAGCGGCTCGCAGACACCACCGTCAATTGACGCGGCACCCCGTAGCCGAAGTAAACGATGTCGTTAATTTCCTCCCGATTGATGGCCAGCGACATCGCCCGGCGGAAGCGCACGTCCTGGAAAATCCGCCGCAGTCCCTCGTCGGGATGATTCAAATTGAACTGCAACACCACATCCGATCCGTACGGCCGAGGCCAGACGTACGTGGAATAGTCATTGTGCTGCTCAAAGCGCTTAAACAGCGGAATATCGGCCGTCATAAACTGCCGCCCGGCAAAGTCAACCTGTCCGGTCGAGGCTTTGGCCGCCATAATCTCGGAGCTATCGACCCGCTGTACCTCCAAGTAATCGATATAGGGCAACTGGTTGCCTGCGGGGTCCACCTTGAAGTAGTAGGGATTGCGGCGCAACAGAACGCGCGTCGAAGTCCGGCTGACCAGCACGTATGCCGTCAGCACGGGGCGGTTGAAGTGCATCAGATCGGTCGTGCTGTTGACCGCCCCGAAATAGGTGAGCCAGTCCTGCAAACCCAGCTCTTCGGCCTCGCGCTCCAATTGCGCGGGATCGGTAAACGCCGGGTGGTAGCGGCGCATAAAGTGCGCCGGCATCACCAAGCGCGAACTGTTGTGGGCGAGATGGTTGACAAACAGCGGCATCGGCTGGGGAAAGTGATAACTGAAGCTGTGCGCGTCGTGCTTTTCGATCCGCGCGCCCTTGAACCGAGGCTCCACCACCGGCGTGAGCTCCTCGTTCATCAGCACGTGATCGAACCAGAACACATAGTCATCAGCCGTTACGGGATGGCCGTCGGACCACTTGTGGCCGGGACGCAGGGTAATCCGCAAGGTCCGCGCGCCATTGCGGTATTCGGCCTTGGCCGCAAAATTCGGCAGATTCAGCCGCATTTGCGGCCCCGGACGCAGCACCCCCTCGGGCACGTTAATCAGACTTTCACCAGCAAAAAACAACCGGGCCGTACCCCCGTAGCGGCCAATTTCTCCGTAAGGTTCGACCACTACCGGGTCGTCGGGCAGGCGCTCTCCTACCGGCGGCAATTCACCGACCGCCACCAATTCATCGAGCACGGGCGATTGGCGGAAAACCTGCAATCCCACAGCCGAAGCCGTAGCCGGTGGCCGGAACCAAGTCTCGGGCCACGCGCTCCGAGGGATATCGCCTGTTGGCACCGCGCGCTGGACATCGACCGCTGCGGACGGACGCTCCGTTTCCACCGGAGTACAGCCCAACCACACAGCCGCGCCTATACTCCACACCATCCTACGAGTCAGCACGGATGCAACGCCCTTTTCGTTTTTTATTATATTTTATCATTTATTATGCCTTCACTGCCACCCCAGCCACCCGCCTTTTCCCTCCGCGCCGTCCTCACGGGTTTGCTCCTCGTAGGGGCGATCAGCGTGCTAAGCCCTTGGGGCATCCTCATCGTCAAGGGATCGCAGATCACCAGCAACGCCATCCCCCTAATAGCCGTCCTCTTCCTCTTTCTGCTGACAGCCGCGGCCCTACCTCTGCTCAAGATGCTGGGCCGCGCGTGGGCCTTTTCGCGTGCTGAACTCATCGCCGTGTACGCCATGATGTTGGTCGGCTCAGTCGTGGTCACCACCGGATTCACCGGCAGTTTCCTGTCGGTCATCACCGGAGCCGCGTACTACGCCACGCCGGAAAATGCCTGGCAGGAACTATTCGTCGAATACATCCACCCTTGGCTAGCGCCCAGCGATACCGAGGCCGTGCGCCTGTTCTACGAAGGGCTGCCCCAAGGCAGCGCCATACCCTGGGCCGCTTGGAGCCGCCCGCTAGCCGCTTGGATCTGCTTTATCTTCACCTTCTACTGGGTCCTCTTTTGCCTCGGCGTGCTGCTGCGAGGCCAGTGGGTCGCCAACGAGCGGCTCGTCTTCCCCCTCACTCGCCTGCCGCTGACCATGCTCGAAGACGCGGACTCCGAGTCCCTTTTCGGCCGCCTGTTTAAAAACCGCCTGCTATGGCTGGGCTTTGCCGTGCCGCTCCTGATCCATTCGTGGAACTCGCTCAACTACTACCACGACGCCTTCCAGCCCATCGCCCTCAATGGCAGCCTGTCCCTGCTCCAAGGCAGCGTCGGCCTGCCCTGGCGGATCAACCTGCCGATCTTGGGCTTAGCCTACCTAATGGCGCTCAGCGTCTCCTTTAGCATCTGGTTCTTCTTTTTGTTCTACACCTTAGAAAAAATTGTCTTCGCCCGCATCGGCCTCGTAATCGGCGGGGGCGATATCTGGACCTCGGGCGGCGGCTCGGTCCCCGTCTCTCATCAGCAGGCCGGTGGCCTCTTGGTGCTGGCCCTCTTCGTGATGTGGACCGCCCGCGCCCATCTGCGCCGCCTGTGGAGCCAAGCCCTAAAGGGCGAGCCAGCCCCCGGCGAACTCATGGCCCCGCGCACGGCCTTTGGCGGTCTAGCAGTCGGCGTGGCGCTCATGGTCGCATGGCTGACCCTCACCGGCCTCTCCCTGTACGCCGCCGTACTGCTGGTGGTAGGGGCGCTCATCGTCTTTATCGGCCTGTCGCGCATCGTCTGCGAGGCCGGCATCCCCGGCTGCCAGACGCCGATGGCCCCGCAGGCATTTATCACCCGAGGCATTGGCCCCGAGACCCTCGGCCTCGGCAACATGACCGGCTTGGGCCTGAGCACGGTGTGGATGGGCGAGACCGCGGCCAACATGATGAACGCGGTCATGCACAGCCTCAAGCTCACCTCCGGCGACTCGCCCGCACCGCGCTGGCTGCCCTGGGCCTTGTTTGCCGCCATCGCCGTAGGGCTGATCGGCTCAATCTGGTTTACCATGACCCTCGCCTATACCTACGGCGGCATCAACCTGCACGGCTGGTACTTTAGCGGCGCGCCGCGCTGGCCCTTTACCTATATGGCCTCGGTGTACAACGCGCCCGAGCCGTCGTTTGCCCCGCGCCTCGCCTTCACCGCCAGCGGGAGCTTCGTCATGGCAGCCTTGCTTTTTTTGCGCCACCGCTTCGCCTGGTGGCCGCTGCATCCTTTGGGTTTCCCCATCGCCTCCACCTTCACCATTGTTTACTATGGCTGGTTGTCCATCTTTCTAGCCTGGCTGCTCAAGGCGACTATCCTGCGCTACGGCGGGGTGCGCACCTATCGCGCCCTGATGCCGTTCTTTTTGGGCCTAATCCTCGGCGACTTCACCACGGCCTGCCTATGGCTCTTCATCGACGGGGCCTACGGCGTCGAGGGCAACATGATCTTCAATTTTTGATTTGGCCCCGTAATATACGCTTAATTTGACTCAGCAAGCGAAATACCAGACACTTGGCACAGATTTAAGCCAAAGGAGACCCCATGATCCGCAAAGCCTTTGTCATGCAAGTCAATCCCGACCAACACGCCGAGTACGAAAAGCGCCACAACCCCATCTGGCCCGAGTTGGAGCAAACCCTCAAAGACCACGGCGTCCACAACTACTCCATCTTCCTCGACGCCGACACCCACCAGCTTTTTGCCTACGTAGAAATTGAGGACGAGGAGCGCTGGAATAGCATCGCCGCGACGCCGGATTGCCGCCGGTGGTGGACCTACATGAAGGACATCATGGCCTCCAACCCGGACGACAGCCCTCGCGCCAAAGACCTGCGCGAGGTCTTCCACATCGACTAGGTAGGGGGCGGTTTGCAACCGCTCCCCACAACGCAGAATTTGCCTAAAAAATCATGCACATTTTGGTCATAGGTGCCAGCGCTATCGGCTTCCAGTTGAGCAAGCAACTGAGCCAAGACGGGCACGACATTACCCAGATCGACACCGATCCCAGCCGCGTCAAGCGCGTCAGCGAACAGCTCGACATCATCGTCGCCGAGGGCAATGGCACCAGTTTGCAGGACTTGCGCGGGCTCGGCATCGAGCAGGTGGATCTCGTCGCCGCCATGACCACCAACGACGAGGTCAACCTGCTCGCCTGTAGAATGGCCAAGAAGCTAGGCGTCCAATCGGCCATCGCCCGCATCCGCAATCCCGAATTCGCCGCGCCCGACTTTATCTTCAGTCCTCAAGAACTCGGCGTCGATCAGTTCATCCACCCCGAGAAGGAAACCGCCGACGCCATCGTCCGCCTCATCCGCCAATCCAGCGCCACCGATCTAGTCGAATTTGCCGAGGGCAAGCTCGTCCTGCTCGGCATGCGCCTCGACCACCAGTCTTCTCTGCTCCACGCTCCTCTGACCGAATTGGGGCAGCAGCTCGCCGACATCCCCATGCGCATCGTCGCCATCCAGCGCAAGCAGCAGACCTTGATCCCTAGGGGCAACACCACGCTGCTGCCGGAGGACCGGATTTTCGTCATCAGCGATCCCGACTTCATTCCCTCCGTAGTCAGCTTGACTGGCCTCGCCGACCATCGCATCAACGACATAGCGATCTTGGGCGGTGGCCTCATCGGCCAATTCGTCGCCCAAGAGCTTTCCTCAGAGATGCACGTCAGGCTCATCGAAAGCCGCACCGACCGGTCCCGGCAAATCGCCGACCAACTCGCCAACGTGCTGGTCATCCAAGGCGACGGCACGGACTACGACCTGTTGGCCGTTGAAGGTCTCGCCGACATGGACGCCTTTATCGCCGTTACTGGCAACGACGAGGTCAACATCATCTCGACGCTAGTAGCCAAGCACCTCGAAGTGCCGCGCGCCATCGCCTTGGTCAACAACGTCGATTACATGCCCATCACCCCGGCCATCGGCCTAGATTCGGTATTGAGTAAACAGCTCCTGACCGTCAACGCCGTCCAGCGCTATGTGCGGCACCAGCGCATCGCCTCCATCGCCAGCCTGCCCGGCCTCGACGTGGAAGCCGTCGAGTACATCGCCCACGACCGCAGCAAAATCACCCAAAAATCCCTGATCTCCATCCGCCTGCCGAGGGACTCGATCATCGGAGCTGTCGTCCATGGCGATCACGTGATCATCCCGCGCGGAGACACGCGCATCCAGCCCGGCGATAAAGCCGTGGTATTCGCCCGGCACTACGTCCACGAGGAAGTGAGAAAGATCTTCGGGGGGTAGGAACGCATGCGCGCCGCAGTTGTATTTCGGGTACTAGGCGTCCTGTTGACGCTGTTTAGCGTCAGTATGTTAGTGCCCGCTGGCGTATCCCTCCTCTACCGCGACGGCACGGCAAATGCCTTTCTGTTGGCCTTTGCCATTACGCTCGTCACCGGGCTTGCGTGCTGGTTGCCTACGCGCAAGCAGCGCACCGAGTTGCGGATCAGGGACGGCTTTTTGATAACGGTCTTGTTCTGGGCCGTCTTGGGCTTTTACGGCTCCTTCCCGCTGATGCTGTCCGACCAGCCTGAACTAAGCATTACTGACGCCGTATTCGAATCCCTCTCTGGCTTGACCACGACCGGTGCCACGGTCATCCAAGGCCTAGACGACCTGCCCCGCTCCATCTTGTTGTACCGCCAGCAGCTCCAGTGGTTGGGCGGCATGGGCATCATCGTCCTCGCCATCGCCGTATTGCCCATGCTCGGCATCGGCGGGATGCAGCTTTTTCGCGCCGAGATCACCGGCCCCATTAAGGATTCAAAGCTGACGCCGAGGATCACCCAGACCGCCAAAGCCCTTTGGTTCATCTACTTGAGTTTAACCGTGGCCTGTGCCCTCGCCTATTGGCTGGCCGGCATGGAACCGTTCGACGCCATTGCCCACAGCTTTTCAACGGTTGCCATCGGCGGTTTTTCCACCCACGACGCTAGCATCGGCTTTTTCAACAGTCCGGCCATCGAGCTAGTCGCCGTCTTTTTCATTGTGCTGTCGGGCATAAACTTCACGCTGCACTTCTACTCCTTTCGCCAGCGGTCCCTGCATCCATATCGCATCGACCCAGAATGCCGCACGTATCTGGCTATTTTGCTAACCACCATTCTGATTGCTTGGCTGATCCTCTATACACATAACGAGCACGACGCCGTCGCGTCTCTGCGCTACGGCCTCTTCGCCACTGTGTCTATTGTCACCACCACGGGATTTAGCATTGCGGACCATTCGGTCTGGCCCAGCGTGCTGCCGTTTCTGTTATTCCTCGGTTCGTTTACCGGTGGCTGCGCCGGCTCAACAGCAGGGGGCATAAAAGTGATGCGTCTGCTGCTCATTCTAAAGCAGGGCAGCCGAGAGATCATGCGCCTGATCCATCCCAACGCCGTCCTCCCCATCAAGGTAGGTCAACGGGCTGTTTCCGATCGGGTTATGGAAGCGGTGTGGGGGTTTTTCTCAGTGTACGTGCTGACGTTCACGCTTATGTTCCTCGCCGTGCTCGCCACCGACTTAGATCTGACTACGTCCTTTTCCGCGGTAGCCGCCTGCATCAACAACTTAGGACCGGGCCTAGGGGAAGTCGTCCACCACTACGGCGACATCAATTCGGTCGCCAAGTGGATCCTCTGCTTTGCTATGCTGATTGGGAGACTGGAAGTTTTTACGCTCTTGGTGCTGTTCAGTCCGGCATTTTGGCGCAAGTAATATCCGCGGCAATAGCGGCGAGCGCTTCCCACAAATAGGCCGCCAAGCTGTAATCGACCCACAGGCGGTACGCGCGCTGCCCATCCTCGCCGCGCGGCAGCATCCCACAAGCCGCCCCAGCCACTTGCGTGTACACCATCCGCCCTGCTGGCTCACGAGCCAAATCCACCGCGCAAGCCTGCGCCAAAATGCCCTCGGCATCATCCCCTTGCACCACCAAGGTCACCGACTGCTGCTCCACCCGATAGACCCCGGCCTCCGCAGCTTCCAATGCCGCATTCAGACGCGCCCACAACTCGTCTTCGGGCCGACACTCCAAGATCAGTTCACCCGCGCCCACCCGCGCCAAAACCCCATCCGCTCCTACGGGCCGCGTGTCGTAGATCCGCTCCGGCAATGCGAGCGCGTGCTGCTCGGCCCACTCGACCAAGCGCGGACCTTTGGCCCCGATCTTGACCATATCAACCGGATGGTGCAAAGCGGCCTGCACCAGGGCGGGTGCGTCAGCGACGAGATGGGCGATGGGGCTTTTGCGCGTCGTGGTCATAGTTCTTATAGCCGATTGAGCAATTGGTCATACTCGGCATGAGGACCAATCCAGAACCAGTAGATCGCAGCGTCTCCCCGCAAGCCTAACGCACGCCAACCGATCCCAATTCGCACTGCATAGATCGGGTCGGTCGTCAGCACCTGCTTAAATTGCAGACTTGGATGATTGTGGTTCTGCTTCCAAAGACGATAGTTCTTGCGCGCTTTCTCTTTGACGCTATCGGGCAATCGACCAAAACAGGCCAGAAAATCGTCGGTCAGATACGAATCCATCGCTCAGAGTTCATCGAATCCCATTTTATGGATCCGCCCGGCTTCAATGTCCGTGCGAACTTTTTGGGCTAATTGGGCGAGTTTATCCTGCGAGGCAGCGAATGAACGATCCCATCGTCGTTCATCTTCGAGTTCTTCGAGGATGATACTCGCAATAGTATCCTGCGCTTCCGGCGGCAGTTTACTAACCTCGATGAGGACTTTTTTAAGGAGTTGAGTCATAGTATCTCCCTTCTGTCAATGGCATGGGTATAGATTTCAGCCCGCCCATCCTTCGGACAGCACTTCGGCCTGCTCTAGGACGGTCTGCGTGGCATTTTCCTGCTTGTCCGGCGGGTAGCCGTGGCGTCTCAGTGTGCGCTTAACTAATCTGCGTAGATTCGCACGCACATTTTCCCGCAGCGTCCAGTCGATGGTGACGTTGTTGCGGACGGTCTCGACTAACTCGCGGGCGATGTTGCACAGGGTCTCGTCGCCCAAGACTTGGACGGCGCTGTCGTTGGTCTCCAGTGCATCGTAGAAGGCCAACTCATCTTCAGCAAGCCCTAGTTGCTCACCACGGGCGTTGGCCTCGTGCATTTCCTTGGCAAGTTCAATCAATTCCTCGATCACCTGCGCGGCCTCGATGGCCCGGTTCTGATAGCGGCGCAGAGTCTGCTCTAGCATCTCGGCGAAAGAACGCGCCTGCACCACGTTTTTGCGCCGACGGGTAGTGAGTTCGCCCTTGAGCAGCTTTTGCAACAACTCCACGGCGAGATTCCGCTGCGGCATCCCCTTTACCTCGGCTAGAAATTCGTCTGACAGCACCGAGATGTCCGGCTTGTCTAGCCCGGCCGCCGCAAAGATGTCCATTACTCCCTCGGACGCCACGGCCTGCGAGATGATCTGGCGCACCGCGTGGTCCATTTCCTCCTTGGACCGTGCGCCGCTAGGGGCGCTCTTGGCGAGCACGGATTGCACGGCTTGGAAGAACCCCACGTCGTCCCGGATGCGCAGCGCGTCCTCGTGTGGCACAGCCAGGGCAAAGGCTTGGGACAACTCGCGCACGGCCTGCACACAGCGGTCTTTCCCGTCTTCTTGCGCCAAGATGTGTTCCTGAGCGGCGGGGAGCAGGCCCAGCCGTTCCTGTGGTGTGCCACTGACCCACTTCGACCAGTCGAACCCATAAAACAAGCCACAGCAGACCTCGTACTTTTCCAGCATTACGGCCACGGCCTCATTCTGATTTAGGGCCGTTTGCCCTGTGCCTCCGCTCTCGGTGTACGTGGCAAGGGCGCGTCTTAGCTCTTGGGCTAGCCCCAAGTAATCCACCACGAGACCGCCGGGCTTGTCCTTGAACACGCGGTTGACTCGGGCGATGGACTGCATCAGTCCGTGGCCGCGCATGGGCTTATCCACGTACATGGTGTGCAGGCTCGGCGCGTCAAAGCCGGTCAGCCACATGTCGCGCACTATCACTACTTGCAGTGGGTCAGTGGCGTCGCGGAACCGCTTGGCCAGAGCCTCGCGCCGGGGCTTGTTACGGATGTGCGGCTGCCATTCCACAGGATCGGACGCCGAGCCGGTCATCACGACCTTGATAGCACCCTGCATGTCGTCCTCGCTATGCCAGTCAGGGCGCAGGCGTACCAGTTCGCGGTAAAGGTCAATGCAGATGCGGCGGCTCATGCAGACGACCATAGCCTTGCCGTCTAGGGCTTCAAGGCGCTGCTCAAAGTGATGGACGATGTCTTGGGCAATCAGCTTCAGCCGCTCTTTAGTGCCGACAATGGCCTCCAACTGTGCCCACTTGGTCTTGATCTTCTCCTTGCGCTCTACCTCCTCGCCTTCGGTCACTTCCTCGAACTTGGGGTCGATGAGCGGACGTTCGCGTTCGTTGAGGGCCAGCTTGGCGAGCCTGCTCTCGTAGTAGATGGGCACTGTGGCTCCATCCTCGACCGAGCGCTGGATGTCGTAGATGCTGATGTAGTCGCCGAACACGGCGCGGGTGTTGGCGTCCTGTCGCTCAATGGGGGTGCCGGTGAAGCCGACAAAGGACGCCTGCGGTAGAGCGTCGCGCAGATGCCGGGCGAAGCCGTCGATGAAGTCGTACTGGCTGCGATGGGCCTCGTCGGCGATGACCACGATGTTGGGGCGCGGGGAAAGCACGGGATGTGCGTCGCCCTTTTCTTCCGGGAAAAACTTCTGGATGGTCGTGAAGACCACGCCGCCCGATTCGACCGAGAGCTTGCTGCGCAGATCGGCCCGGCTGTCTGCCTGCACCGGCGACTGGCGCAGCAAGTCCTCGCAGCGAGAAAAGGTGCTGAAGAGCTGGTCATCCAAGTCATTGCGGTCGGTCAGCACGACGATGGTGGGGTTGCCCATAGCTGGCTCGTGAATGACAGCCCCAGCGTAAAAAGCCATGGTCAGGCTCTTCCCCGATCCTTGGGTATGCCAGACGACGCCAATGCGCCGGTCGCCTAACTCACCGCCGGGCTTCGAGCCTGCTTCGTACCGCCCTTGCACATCCGCGGCGCGCTCATCTGCCTGCTGAAGCTCAGCGGCCCGCAGGGTCTCGCCCACGGCCACCCGCACCGCGTGGAACTGGTGGTAGCCCGCCATCTTCTTGGCGAGTACACCACCGCCGCTGTCCTCAAACGCGATGAAATCGCGCACGAGGTCGAGGAAGCGCCGCTGCTCAAATACGCCTTCAATCAGCACTTGCAGCTCCGGTAGAGAGGCTGGCGCTAGCGCTTCGCCGGCGACCGTACGCCACGGCTTAAACCACTCCCACCCGCTGGTCAGCGTCCCGATCCTCGCCTCGACCCCGTCCGACACGACCAGCGCTTCGTTCATGGCAAACAGAGAGGGCAATTCGGTCTTGTACGTCTGAAGCTGTTGCCAAGCGGTTCGGATGGTGGCGTCTTCGTCCGCCGGGTTCTTGAGTTCGATCAGCGCCAGCGGCAGGCCGTTGACGAACAGCACAATGTCCGGGCGGCGATTATGCCGGTTTTCCGTTACCGTGAACTGGTTGACCGCCAGCCAGTCATTGGCTGCCACATCGTCAAAGTTGATAACCTGCGCTTGCGCCCCACGGATCGAACCATCGTCGGCCCGGTATTCGACCGTCACGCCGTCCACCAGCATCCGATGGAAGGTGCTATTGCGCGCTTCGAGGGTTGGGCCTACCGGGCGGGTCAGCTTACGGAAGGCGTCGTCGAGGGCATCGGTGGGTAACGAGGGATTCAGGCGGGCCAAGGCATTCCGCAGCCGCTGCTCCAAGATGACTTGACCGTAGTGGGTGCGCTCCGCAGTAACAGCGCCGGGGGCGATGTCCGGGCCGGGGGCAATCGTCCAGTCGAGGCTTTCGAGATAGGCGAGGGCGGCGTCTTCGACGACGGCTTCGGTGATGGTGGTCATAGGACTTTGGGTGGGAGTTCTCGGCGGATTGTCCGCCGTCGATGCAGATACGCTTGCGACCGCCTCCGCTACACGAAGCACTGTTTTCTCCAACGTATCGTCTGAATCAGACCTGAGTACCAACTGGCCGCTGTTCAATTCTATGCCGAGGGTTCGGCATAGATCTTCGATCATCAAACGCTGTTCTTGCGACTGCTGCATACTCTCCGATTGCATATGAAGCCAACCCAAGGCATCGCCAAAATCTGTGACCATGTAGCCGTCGTCGCGTTCTAAAACGAACACATCTACTATGTCGCCATCGGGATACATCAGCGGCGTTCGCACCCGTACCCCTTCTTGCGGAGCCGGTGAACACTCGAAACGCGGCATCACTTTGCCGATAGCAGCGCAGAGTTTATGGGAGTTCATAACAGCATACCTCCAAATATAGGATGCCCAAGCTCCGAGTTCACTGCGACCCTGAATCCCTTAGCCACTGGATGGTCGTCATCTCTCCAGATGATGTTCTCAGAGATCTCCTTTGTATCGTCTGAGAGAATTGCCTCAACTTCCTGCTGGGTCATGGACAAAGCAATTCCCTAGGAGTTCTTCAACAACCTCCATCTGCAATTCTCCCGAACCCGGTTTCAGCAGCAACTCAAGGCGATGTTCGGCTGTGGGCAATCGTCCAGCCGAGGCTTTCGAGATAGGCGAGGGCGGCGTCTTCGACGGTGGCTTCGGAGAGGCCGGCCGTCATGGAGAGTCGCCCTTGTTGAGATCTTCGAGGGCACGTTCTGCTTGGGCCGTTAAGTCTGCGTTGTCCGCTGCTCGGGCCAAATTGAGTACCATATCGAAGTCCTGCCGGGCCTCGCCTATGAGTTGCAGCAGGACTTTCACTACACCTCGGTTGTAGTAGGCTTCGACATGGTCTGGATTTCGAGCGATTGCCGCGTTGAAGTCGGCAAGGGCCGCCTCATGTTGGCCGAGGGTGAATTTCGCCAAGCCTCGGTTGTAGTAGGCCTCAGCATCGTCTGGGTTTCGAGCAATTGTCGCATCGTAGTCAGCAAGAGCCGCTTCATGTTGGCCGAGGTCACGCTTCACGTTCCCTCGGTTGTAGTAGGCATCAGCATAATTTGGATTTCGAGCAATTGCCGCATCGTAGTCAGCAAGAGCTGCTTCATATTGGCCAAGGTCATGCTTCACGCCCCCTCGGTTGTTATAGGCATCAGCATAGTCTGGGTTCCGAGCGATTGCTGCGTCGTAGTCAGCAAGAGCCGCTTCATATTGGCCAAGGTCATGTTTCACGTTCCCTCGGTTGTTATAGGATTCGACATAGTCTGGGTTTCGAGCGATTGCTGCGTCGTAGTCAGCAAGAGCCGCTTCATGTTGGCCGAGATCACGCTTCACTATACCCCGGTTGTTGTAGGCTTCGACATAGTCTGGATTTTGAGCAATTGCCGCATCGTAGTCAGCAAGAGCCGCTTCATACTGGCCAAGGTCACGCTTCACTATACCCCGGTTGAGGTAGGCACCAGCATAGTCTGGGTTCCGAGCAATTGCCGCATCGAAGTCCGCAAGAGCCGCTTCATGTTGGCCAAGGCCACTCTTCGCTACACCCCGGTTGAGGTAGGCGTTAGCATCGTCTGGATTCCGATCAATGGCTGCATCGAAGTCAACAAAAGCTGCTTCATATTGGCCAAGGTCACTCTTCGCTACACCTCGGTTGAGGTAGGTATTGGCATCGTCTGGATTCCGATCAATGGCCGCATCGTAGTCCGCAATGGCCGCTTCATATTGGCCAAGATTTCTCTTTACCATACCCCGGTTGTTGTAGGCATCAGCATGGTCCGGCTTTCGAGCAATGGCTGCATCGAAGTCCGCAAGAGCTGCTTCATATTGGCTAAGATCCCTCTTCGCTACACCTCGGTTGTTGTAGGCATCAGCATCGTCTGGCTTTCGAGCAATGGCTGCATCGAAGTCCGCAACGGCTGCTTCATACTGGCCAAGATTTCTCTTCACGTTCCCTCGGTTGTTGTAGGCATTGGCATAGTCTGGCTTTCGAGCAATGGCCGCATCGTAGTCCGCAAGAGCTGCTTCATATTGGCCAAGATCCTTCTTCACTATACCTCGGTTGTAGTAGGCATTGGCATGATCTGGATTCCGAGCAATGGCCGCATCGTAGTCCGCAAGAGCTGCTTCATATTGGCCAAGATTTCTCTTCACGTTCCCTCGGTTGTTGTAGGCATCAGCATCGTCTGGCTTTCGAGCAATGGCCGTATCGAAGTCCGCAACGGCTGCTTCATATTGGCCAAGGGCACTCTTCACTATACCTCGGTTGTTGTAGACTTCGATCAAGTTCGGATCTAGCTGTATTGCCTTATCATAGGCTTCAATTTTCCTTTCAAAATCATCACCGTCCACATCCTTGGGAGGCACGAGATAGCCGATAGAAAACCATGCAAGAGCCGCACGCTCGTCGTCGATTCCTTCTGTGATATTGGCGATGGAGCGCCATTTTTCAATGGCTTCTTCAATCCTGTTTTGCTGCTGAAGAGAAAGGGCAGCGGCGACCGCCTGGTTTATTAGGATCGAGTCGGGATTCTGCTTGACACTTTCCACGACTTCACTCGCTTTGTCGGGATCGTCTTCGGCAAGCTTAGCGTTTATCCCTTTTAAAGATGAGTCAGCTTCGTCTAGTTTTGCCCTTATCTCTCCAACATAGCGCTGGGCTTCCTGTGCATGTCTCTCGGATTCTTCCATATTTTTACGCGCTTGGCTCTCAATTCCATCGAGCCTTTTGAAACCAAAATAGCCGAGAATTGCAGCAGCAACGCCAAGCAACGTAAGGAAGATAGCTGTAGCTTCAAGCCACCTATCGATCACCTTCGCTCGGGAGTCAATCGCCTTTGCCCGGTCGTCGAGAAGCTCGCGCCGCAGTTCGTTGAAACGGCGTTCGATCTCGACATTGGCGGCGGCTGTGTCTCTATTCGGCGCAAGCGTCACTTGTTCTTGTTCAGGTTCGTCGCTACTCGACTGGGCTTCGACACTATCC
>JAJDYK010000151.1 GCA_022825185.1 Candidatus Latescibacterota bacterium
TCAACGGCACTTTTATCCGCCGTGCGCCGCGAATCGCAGCCACGATCCCGGGTGTTCCCCGCTTGCGTTCGTACTGGATGTGCTCGGCTACGACGATAGCATCATCGACGATGATACCTATGGCGAGGACAAACGAGAACAAGCTTTGGGCGTTGATCGCGACGTCGAGTACCAACATGACGGCGAGGGTGCCGATACCCGAAACGGCGAGGCCGACGGCGACCCACAGTGCCAACCGGATTTCGAGAAACAAGCTCAGTGCGATCAACACTAGCAACAGGCCCAGAATACCGTTCTTGAGCAGAATATCGGTGCGTTCCTCGTAGTCTTGGGATTCGTCATTCCAGATGGTGATGCCCACCCCGTCTGGCAGAGCCGGGATTATCTCGTTTGCTAGGTGCTGTCGGACGGTTGTGGCGACATCCATCACTTGCTCGCCATCGGCCCGATAGACCTCGACGAATACCGCGGGATGGTTCTGATGCCGGACAATCAGGTCGGTTTCCTGAAAACCGTCGCGAACCTCGGCGATATCGCCAAGCCGCAAAACTGTGCCATCACTACCTGTGAGCAGGACGATCTCTTCGAAATCCTGTTGGTCGTAGTTCTGGCCGAGGGTGCGGACCCGCACCTGAGATTCCCGGGTATCGATACTGCCGGCAGACAAATCGAGGGAACTGCGTCGAATGGTGTTGGCGATGTCGGTGAGTGTAAGTCCAAGGGCTCTCAGCCGATGAAGCGGGACCTCGATAGAGATCTCGTATTTCCGTACTCCACTGACCTCGACTTGGGATACGGAGGGCAGCGCCGTCAGTTCATCCTCGATCTGGTAGGCCAATTCCTTCAGCGAGCGCTCAGATACATCGCCATAAACAATGAGCCGCATCATGCTCTGGCGGTTGGTCATCTCCCTGAATTGGGGACGTTCGGCTCTGGCTGGGAAAGACTGTATGCGGTTGACGGCCGACTCGATATCGTCCAATGCCTGCGCCATGTCCGTGCCGGAATCCATTTGAATGCGGACGGATGCAATACCCGGGGCCGCTACGGACTTGACCGCCTTTACGTCATCCAACCCGCTGACCTGGTCCTCGATCTTGACGACGATCGACTCCTCGATTTCCTCTGGTGTGGCACCGGGATAGACCATCGAGACTTCGATGTGGTAGAAAGGGACCGTCGGCCACGCTTCCCGCTCTAGGCCGGTCAGCGACACTAGCCCGGCGGCGACGATAGCCCACATCAACAGATTGGCGGCTACACTGTTGCCCGCCATGTAGGCGATCGGGCCGGACCGTTCTTGGTGATTGTCGTTGCTATGACTCATGGCGTCGAGTCAGCTCCCGTCAGGACGCGCATGCCTTCGGTGGCAAACTGGATTCCGCCGGTGATGACGGCTTGGCCGCTTGCGAGTGCGCCGGTCACATATACCTCGTCGTTAGTGCGTTGTAGTACCTGTACCGGAATGATACTCACTACGCCGCCATCGTTGACGACCCAAACCTCGTTGCCGGATTGCAGCGCCGCGCGCGGCACTTGGTAGTATCCTTCCAATTCAAGCCCCTCTATTTGCACCTCGACGAATTTACCAACCAGAAGCGGGGGACTGCCGTTGAGAGGAACTGTTCCGGCTATTGGGCTGCCTGCATGAATTGGGTCTGGTACGCGCACGATCACATCGATGGTGCGCGTTTGCTTGTCGAGGGATGCCTCGCCACGGTCCACGTAACCATCCCAGGCATAGGTGTCGTCGCCGTAGCGAGCGACTACGCGCACAGCCACCGCCCGATTCCCGTCGCCCGCCGCAAGGGACCACAGCCCCGGGATCAAAGCCGCATCGAAATCCGACAGAGGCACGATTACTTCCACGGCATCCGTGGCGAAAATCCGTGCGACAGGCTGGCCAGCAGCCACTATTTGTCCCACATCCACGGATTCTTCCTGCACAAAACCATCAAAGGGAGCCGTTACCTTAGTTCTGGAGAGAGCGAGCTTAGCATCGGCGAGCCTCGCCTCGTCGCGGTCAAACGCGGCTCGCGCCGCATTCAACTGAGGTTCCCTTAGCGCGAGCGTATTCGCTGTGGCTGGCTCTCGTCGCCCTGAGTAAAGTTCGTATTGTGTACGGGCAATTGATGCCTGTTCCTGCTCTTTAAGTAAAGCCACTCGGCTGGCCGCAAGATTGGCCTCTGCTTCCTGCACTCGGTACTGATAATCGACTTCTTCGATGCGGAAGATCGCTTGGCCCGCCACCACCCGTCCACCGCTTTGAAATCCCGGATCTACCCAGACGATTTTGCCCCCCACTTGCGGAATGATATCGATCTCCGCGCTGGGTCTCACGGTACCGGAGCCAAATACTGGTATGGGGCCGGTACCGGCTGTAACTAGACCAGTTTGCACGAACGGCACTTGGGAAGGCTGTTCGGTGCGGGTCGGTTCGGGTGCCGATGAAATCAAAAAAGCAGCCAAAGCAACAGAAACTGCGATAATGGCACCGGCAATTATAAAACTGGATATGCGGGACATAGCGATTTACTCCGTGGAGGTCGAAAGAACACTCGCTTGGGGCCTCTGCTGGAGGGCTTCCCTTGCGTTGGCGGTCCACGCACCGCCTAGGGCGCGGTGCAGCGCGAGACGCGCATACCCCAGATCGCGCGCCGCCGTCGTCAGTACGGATTGCGTACCTAGGAAGGTATGCGTCGCCGTCAGGAAAGACTCGTAGTCACCCACGCCAGAGACATACCGCCGCTCCTGCAACGCAGCTTCCGCCTGCGCCTCTTCCGCTAGGGAAGCGAGCAACAAATGACGGCGGTGGCTGGCCTCCAGCCCGACGAGGGCGGCCTCAACCTCGTTGACCGCGGTTACCACGGAACGCCCGAAGGCGGCGGCCGCTTCATTCAATCTGGCTTCGGCAAGCGCAACATTGCTGCGCAGCCGCGAACCCTGGAATACGGGGCCAAGCAGGTTCGCGCTCAGATTCCGGAACCATTGATTTGGATCGAACAACTCACCTGCTTCCGTACTTTGCAGCCCGATGGCACCGGACAGGGACAATTTCGGCAGCAAATCCGCGCGGCGGGCACCCATTGTGTAGCGGGCCGCTGCCACCCGCTGCCGTGCTGCGCTGACGTCAGGCCGCTGCACTAGGAGATCAGCGGGAATGCCGGTTGGAACAGGTTCAAGGGCTGCGGAAGGTGCTAGGGAATCGGGCAACATGTCTGCGAGCTTTGCGCGGTACCCGCCCAAAAGCACCCAGAGTCGCCCCTCCGCATCTGCCAGCAGCGCTTCGAGTTGCGGCAACTCGGCTTGCGCATTGCGCAGATTGCGCCGCGCTGTAAACAGGCCGCGCGTATCGGTTAGCCCGCGGTCGTAAAGAGAATCGGCCAACGACTGCCGATGCTGAAAGACTTCTACGATTTCGCCTGCCAGCCGCTGTTGGTGGCGCAGGTTGGCGATCTCTAAATAAGTCCGCACGGTTTCGGCCAGCACTCCCATGCGGGCCGTTAGGTAGTCCGCTTCCGAAGCTAGCCGCTCCGCTCCGGCAGCGTGCGCGTCGTTGCGATTGCGGCCCCAGAAGTCGAGTTCGTAGGCGAATTCCGCGCCAAGGGTGTAGGTGGTCAGGCCGAGCCTGTCGGGGATAGTTATACCGGAGGTGCTCAGGGCATCTGAGCCCAGACCAATCTCTTCGAGTTGCGCGCCGATACCTGCATTTGTGGGCGCATCGAAGTCGTTGACACCAACCGAAGGCTGAAGCAGCGGAAACGCCGAGGACTTGGCGATGCGTTCCCGCGCCCTGGCCTGATCGACCCGGGCAACCGCCCCGGCTAGGTCGAAATTCGAGGCAAGTACTGCTTCGATTACTTGGTCGAGCACCGGGTCGGCGAAGGTCTTCCACCATTCCAGCGGCTCGTATGAACCGACGACTTCACTGCCGGCGAACTCGTCGGGTAACTCCGCAACCGATTCGGGAATCGGGGGGGGCTTAAGTGCAAGGGAACAAGCAGAGAGGAGAGAGCCGACGATTACCGGAAACAGCAGTCTGATTGGTCTGATTGGCATGTCGCTGACCCGCAAAAATTCAACTTGGTGCTTCGAGCTGTCCGGCCAGACGATCTGCAACTGGCCGCTGGATGCTCGATTTTACTCCAAGAAATCGGGCCCGTCAACCCACAAGACAGAGCCGGTGAGGGAGAGCATATTTCAAAGCAGGTGAGGGGATGCTTTCGTTCCCGCGAAGTCTTGTCGTCCTTTATTTTGCCCTGTGTGAACGATATTAAGACCTTGACAGAGGCCCCCCTCAAGACGCCTTATTATGCCCATGCGTTAGCTGATGGACCAGGGATGCGCTTCGCCTGTGCTGATACAGAGGGAAAACCATGACCGATCTCACCCTGAGTGCCGAATAGATTCGCCAATTTGAGGAGGATGGCTACCTCATCCTCGAAAACCTCCTAGACCCACTCAGCGGCACTGGAAGGCCGTCGCTGCAACCAACAAAGGAATATGAACATGGAGAATTCGCGGGTGAGCATTACGGTCGCCTTAATAGTTGCTTTTATGTTATGCTTTATTCATGCTGTCCCTGGGCTGGCGCAGCCGGCCGATGATAAGAGAGGGTTATACGTCGGCACCATGGTGGCCGTCCCTTTTGCGCAAGACCTGCACCACCAAACCTCTTTTACCTTGCCGGAAACGTCTCCGATCTTTCCCGGTGCTGAGATGTCGGCCGCCGGTGATCTCTCAATGGGTTACGGATTCGGGTTCGCGGCCATTGCGGGAAAAGGCATTTCCGATTACACGGCGCTTGAGCTTACTGGCTCTTGGTCGAAACAGCCATGCGATCTAGGAGTTTCCCTGCCCGCTACCTTGATGCAAGGATTCTCCAACGGCGATTTTGAGCTGCCTTCTGGCTTCAGCTATGATGGGAACGTAGTGATACTGCAGTCGAAGGTCGATCTGCTGGTTTACCCTACAAAGAAGGCCGCGGATTCCGACAGCGGCACGAAGCCTTACTTGGGCGGCGGCGTGGGAATCGTGCGATCGGGCATGGACTTGGATATCGAAAAGGATGAGCCGACGCAGGTATTTATTGCTACTTTGGAGGAGGTGGGGTTTGCGGAACTACTGCCCCAAAGGATAGACGACAAAGGAACGGACTTTCAGTTGACTCTGCGCGCGGGCGTGAACGTGCCGTTCAATGAAATGGATTTGGATTTGGGATGGCAGTTTTACAGAACGTACGTTGAAGGAGAAGACAACAATTCCCACGCGGCAGGCGGCATCCTGAAATACGTGTTTTAAGCGTCTGCGATCTTGCTGGCCGCCCGGATTGGCGCACTCTCCTCCATCGGGAAGTGCGATCCTAGCGGTTTGACAATATATTAATATATTCCTATACGTAAGTGGAGTGATTTCATCAAGTAGCTCATCGAGATAGAATTAGATAATGCAAAAAAAGCAAGCTACCATCAAAGACATTGCGCGGGAGTTGAAGATTTCGCATTCAACTGTCTCGCGGGCACTATCTGAGGATCGGAAGGTGTCGGCATTAGTGGCTGAGAAGACCCGAAAACGAGTGCAAAAAGTAGCCGACGAGTTGGACTATACTCCCAATTTGATGGCGCAGGGGTTTGTGACGGGGAAGACGGAGACTTTGGGTCTGCAGACGTACCGGATTTCCAGGGAGACATGTGGCTCTCAAACCGATCATATTCTGCGGGTGGCTGGCACGCATAGTTATCAGATCCTAATAACCTTGATCTCTCCCCATAGTAAGTTCTATACAGAAGAGAGCGATCAAGATCAGGTGCGCAAGATCAAACAGTTGCTTTCCCGGGGCATAGACGGACTGCTTATTCATACTCGGGGCGTCGAAGGAGAGTCCGAGCGCATTTTGGATACCGTGCGGGGACGCGTTCCCGTGGTGACTTTTCCCTATCCAACTCAAAACCTGAGTGGGGTTGTGGAAGACGCTATGGCGAATTTTTGCGCGGCCACCGAGCATTTGATCCGGTTGGGTCACGAGCGGATCGGGTTTATCGGAGCAGATTGGAATAAGAACGCCGTGGGTTCGGGCAAGGCCAAGGGGTATTTGCTGGCGATGCAAAAGCACGGCCTGACCCCCAAACGCATACCTGGCAGAACCTTTCCTAAAAAACCGACGTATCGCACGGGGAAAAGGCTCGCCGACCGATTTACGGCCCTTGTGTGCCGGGACGATTATGCGGCGCTAGGTGTTTTTCGAGGGCTATGGGAAGCAGGTCTTCGCGTCCCCGACGATGTGGCCGTGATAGGAAGCGGCGATATAGAGATTGCGACGTATGTGACCCCGGCGCTGACGACCTTGGCAATCCCCCACGAGGCGATTGCCGAGGCGGCGATGGAGTTGATGCTGGAACAGCTTGAGGGGGAGGAGACGCCTCGGCAGATAACCGTGAGATCGCCTCTGATCGTGCGGGAGTCCTGCGGGGCGAAGATAAGTAAAAAATGATCGAAAGGGCGCGCATTGCCCCGAGTGAGGGCGTGCCCTATATTGTAGAGACATTGAGTATATAGCTTCCGTTGGGGGTGGCCCGGCAGCGGGCCTGAGATTGAGACCCTTCGAACCTGAACTGGATCGTGCCAGCGTAGGGAAACGGATGCCGTACGCACCGCGTACGCACCGCTGGCCCATCTGGGGCGAGCGGTTTTTTTGTGCCCTCGACGGAATTTTCCGCAAATCGAGACGAGGGAGCAAATCCTATGAAAATTTCACTGCCGTCGGCTAACTTGCTGGCCAGTTTGTTGACGCTGTCGGTGCTGTCTTGGGCGCACGCCGAGCAGGTGCCCGGCCAAGTGTTGGATGCGGCCACGGGGCGTCCTTTGGAAGGGGCCAACGTGCAGGCCGAGGATAGGGCTACCACTACGGATGCTCAGGGCCGCTTCAAGGTGGAGGCAGCCTTGGGCGATTCGCTCGACATTTCCTTTATCGGCTACCAGAGTGCGCGGGTAGCGGTCGTCTTGCCGCTGGTCGTGGCTTTGGAGCGCGCGATTTTGCAAGCGCCGGAGGTAGTGGTGGAAGGCGGCTTGGTGCGCCAGCGGCTCGACCGCTTGGCCGCTAGCGTCACGGTGGTGGATAGGGATCGTTCTCGGGCCAGCGGGGCTGGGCACTTGCAGGACGCGACCTATGCGGTGCCCAATTTGAATTGGGCCGGCGGCTCGTCCCGACCGCGCTATTTCCAGATCCGGGGCATTGGCGAGCGCAGTCATTACGCTGGCGAGGGGCCGCCCAGTTTTTCGGTGGGATTCGTCATGGACGACGTTGATTTGAGCGGCATGGGCACGGCCGGGTTGCTCTTTGACGTCGATCAGGTCGAAGTCTTCAAAGGCCCTCAGTCAACTATTTTTGGCCCCAACGCCTTGGCTGGCCTGATCAATTTGCGCTCGGCCGATCCCCAGCCGGGGTTTGCCGGAGCGGGCAGCGCCGAGGTGGGCAGCGATGGCTTAGGGCGTTTTTCCGGGGCGGTAAATTTGCCGGTCGGGAGCGATTTAGCGCTGCGCGTGGGGTACGAGAACGGCCGCTCCAATGGCTTTCGCAGCAACGCCTTTCTCGACGCCGACGATACCAATAGCCGGCGCGAGCAGTTGCTGCGAGCTAAGGTGGGGTGGACCTCGGCGGCTGGTCCCGAGGTGTTGGGCACCTTCTTTTGGGCCGATATGGACAATGGGTACGACGCTTGGGTGCCCGACAACAACGAGGAGTTGACCACTTACTCCGACAAGCCGGGCAAGGACCGCCAGCAGACGACCGGGGCCTCGCTCAAGAGCACTTGGGGGTTGGGCGCGAGTGGCGCTGAACTGGTGACCATTACCGCGTTTTCGCGCAGCGAATTGGAGCACAGCTTCGATGGCGATTGGGGCAACGACGAGTACTGGCTAGCAGAGCATGGATTCGACCCAGATGTCGAGGGGTGGAGCTACGATTTTTTCGACCGCAATGTGCGCGACCGCACGGTTGTGAGCCAAGAGGCCCGGCTCTTGGTGGAGGAACTGGTGGTGGGAGCCTATTGGAAGCGGCTCGAAGAGGAAGACAATGCCGCGGGCTATTTGTTCGGCGGCGACGCCACGGACCTGAACGGGCGCTACGAGATCGACAATCTAGCTTTTTACGGCCAGTACGGGCTGGCCTTGGGCGAAAAGTTGCGGCTGGAAGTCAATGCGCGGCTCGACCGCAGCGACACGGCCTATGAGGGAACGACGACCAATTACGGGGCCGATAGCACGAGCACTGCGTTTGCCGTCGATCAATGGTTGGGCGGGGGCAAAGCGGCCCTCAGTTACAACTGGGGCTTGGGCCATACCTTATACGCTTCGGCTTCGCGCGGCTACCGCTCTGGCGGGGTCAACCAGCACCCGTACCTAGCTGCGGAAAACCGCCCCTACGACCCCGAGTACATAGTCAATTTCGAACTCGGCTGGCGGGTCCGCGGACCGCGCTCTTCTATCGGACTGACCCTGTTTCACGCTCTGCGTTCGGACCAGCAGGTCGAATTGTCGAGCCAGCAGGACCCGGGCGATCCCAACAGCTTTTTTTACTTTACGGCCAATGCCGTCAAAGGCCGCAACAGCGGCTTGGAATGGGAGCATACCGTCCGCCTCCTGCCCCAAGTCGAACTCTTCGGCTCGGTGGGTCTGCTCACTACCCATGTCGATACGTACACCTTCCCCACGGAAGATGGGGAAGTAACGCTGGGCGACCGGGCCGCAGCTCATGCCCCCAACTACACCTTTAGCGTGGGCGGCGAATACCGCCATCAGTCGGGCTTGGGGGCGCGGCTGGCCCTGATCGGCATGGACCAATTCTTCTACTCCGATGGCCACGACCAAGTCTCAGAGCCTTATCGATTGGTCAACGCCCACATCGCCTACGAGTGGAAAGCATGGTCCGTGCAGTTATGGGGCCGCAACTTGCTCGACGAGCGCTACGGGGTGCGGGGTTTCTACTTTGGCCTAGAGCCGCCGGACTACGCCGACAAACTGTATGAAACCTACGGCGATCCGCGCCAAGTCGGCGTGCGGCTGACGACGCAGTTTTCTTCCTTAGGAGACTGAAGCCGTGAGCGGTCAGTTCGCTTTAATCGTCGGCAATGGCGAGCCGCCTTCCCGAGAATTATTTGCCGCCTGCGCCCGAGAAGCCGAGCTGATCTTATGTGCCGATGGCGGGGCCAATACTGCCTCGGCGTACGGGTACGCGCCCGATTACATCGTCGGCGACCTCGACTCGGTTAGCAGCCAGAGCAAGGCCGCCCTCGCCGCCGACCGCGTCGTCCTCGTTGACCCCGAGGGCCATGTGGGCACAGATGGTCAAAAAGTCCTCAACCACGCCGTCGCCTTGGGCGTTACTCAAGCAGTGCTCGTCGGTTTTACGGGCCGGCGTACCGATCACCTGCTGGGCAATTTGAGTCTGCTCAAGACCTTTGCCGACCGCCTCGCCTTGCGCATAGTAGATGACTACTGCGATATACGCCTCATCGATCGCCGCATCCGCTTCCGCGCCGCTATTGGTCAGAAAATTTCTCTGTGCCCGCTCGATGGTGCGGTGGAAGGCATTACCACTGAGGGGCTGAAATGGCCCTTGCGGTCCGAAAGCCTGATCCCGGGCGTGCGCGAGGGCATCTCCAATGAGGTGGTGGACAATCCGGTCGAGATCCGGGTCGGTCGCGGCGATTTGCTGTTGTGCGTGCAGCGGGAGGGGGGTTGCGGTGAGATTGTCGTAGAATGATTATATTCGTATTGTAAAAGCCACTTAGGGCAAATAGCGATGACCGATACATGCGATAGCCGTAAAACGACGGGAGGACATAAGCCGCTACCAGAATTTGAAAGGCCGCCCGTTGTCGAAGTCGCTGTCTCGGTGCAGTTTGATGCGCCGGTCCTCGATGGTCCACTGATCGCGCTTAGATGGGGTCAGGTTCGAGATCGGTTCCCACTACGTGAAGAGACTTCTCCGCTAACCCCAACAATCGAGACGTTCGGGGGGGCTCAAGAGCCGCGGATCGAAATTCAGTTCAGCGGTACTTCTCCCACCCAACGGCTTTTGATGTTGAGCAATTCTAAAACGAAACTATTGCAAATACAAAAAGATCTATTCGGGTACAGTTGGCGGAAGCTCCAACCACAACACGAGTATCCGCGCTACGAGAAAATACGAAACGACTTCGAGTACGAACTTGCCGACTTCCAGGCTTTTCTCTCCGCAGAAGGGCTCGAAAATCTATCCCCCATTCAGTGCGAAGTAACCTACGTCAACGTCATCTTGACCGAAGAAGATGTCTGGAACAGCCATTCGGAGTTGGGGAGAGTAATTCCTTCGGCGACACCCCGCCTCACAGAAGGCTTTTTGCCACCGCCCGAGCAGACGAGATACGCCTCTCAATATGTCATTTCCAGCGAGGAGGATGTCCCTCAAGGGAGACTATATGTAAGTGTCGAACCAACGCATCACATGACGCACAAGATGCCGATGTACCTGATGAAACTCACATTTCGAGGTGTCCCCCAAGGGGATGGCACGGATGGTACCATCAAGGCTATGAACCTTGGGCATGAGTGGATCGTCCAAGGATTTGCGACACTAACTTCGAGTGAGATGCACCGCGTTTGGAGGAGGACAAATTGACAACTATCGCACTTAGCCCTACCCCGAAGGTACAGGAGTGGCCCTTCGCAGACAGTGCTACTTTCAAAGACTTTCTAGGGGCTCCCCCTGTAGTGCCTACGAGTGAGACAATCTCCTCGCCCGATACTGAAATCTATGTCCGCGACAACAAGGTAATTGATATTGAGGTGCGGCTTATTAGCGGACAAGAGCTGTCCGCGATTAATTGGTTCTACCCCACGCTTCGCGCGATGGCCGCTCTGCCGTGGTGGACAGACAATTGGAGTTCCGGTGCTACACGTACTCAAGGTGCGGCGATTGCCTACATGTTAGAAACATTGCTTGAGGTGCTTGACAGTCAGGCACCGCCTCCCTCTGTCGTGCCTACTTGGAATGGAGGAGTACAAGTTGAATGGCATCGCAACGGCATTGATCTTGAGATTGAAGTGGCTCCAGAGGGAGATATAGAGTATTTCTTTAAGAGTCCTGACGAAGAACGCGAGGGGCAAATCAGCGGCGATTTTAGTCAATTGTCTGAGTATGTGCGGGCAGTGATTGAAAGTTAGAACTCACTGCGCGAGTAAACGATGGAACTCGACGACGCCAGCATTAGCGACGATGAAGTCGTGCTCCGCCGCGTCGCTGAGAATTTCGTTACTGACGATCAAAACCTCCAAAGGCTTCGGCCTTCGACTCAAGCGTTCAAGCAGGATGGCCCTGATGGACTCGTTTCCGTGTATCTGTCTTCGGAGACCGACCCAGATACGGTTGCGGCTGAGGGTCCCGAAAAATACCTAGCGTCTATAAAAGTGGGGGTGTTACGCGAGTTGGAATTAGGAATAGTTCGCGATCCCTCGTCGGGTGGTCTTGGGCACTACGTTATAACGGGTAGGAAAACCAAGGGAAGGCTAAACCGGATCGTTTGCGAGGCCGAGTGGGTCAGCGGGTACGCACCGGAATAAGCTATTCCGCGACTCGCACGAAGTTGGGGTGGGATGAGTAGGTTGTCTGCTGCATCGAAAGGAGAATTACCATGCAGAAGCACACAGTAGCTATCATCGGCCTCGGCCGCATGGGCAGCACCATTGACGACGAAGGGCACGGCGACGTGCCCTACTCGGTCGCAGCCGCGACTAGGGCGAGCGAGCGGCTGGAGCTCGTGGCCGGAGCGGATCTCTTGTCGGATAAACGCGATGCGTTTCAAAGCCGCTGGGGGACAGCCGTGTACGAGGACTTCCGCGACATGATCCGCCGCGAAGAGCCAAATCTCGTGGCCATCTGCACGGCGGCCTGTTTGCCCAAGCCCGCCAGAGAGGCCCCGGACGCGAGTTTTCGCGGCGATTCGCACGCCGACCTAGCAGTGGCAGTGGCCGATCTAGGCGTGCCGATGATCTACCTCGAAAAGGCCATGGCCAGCTCGATGGAGCGCGCCGACGAAATCCGCGATGCCGTAAAGCGCAACAACACACTCTTCAACACGGGCGTCCTGCGCCGCTTTGACAATCGCTACGACGTGGTCAAGGACGCGGTTGCCGCTGGTCAGGTCGGCGAGGTGCGGACCGTGATTCACTACGCCAGTTCCAGCCTGATGCACGGGCACATCCATTCGATCGACACGGTGTCCTATCTCATCGGCGACCCGGCGATTGAAGCTGTGCGCGGCGAGCTGTTGCCGCGCGGCTTACAGGTTGAGGGCAATCACATTCCGGCCGATCCCTTGGCCACCTATCAACTGCGTTTTGCCAACGGCGTTGAGGCGTGGTCCATTCCAGCGGCCCCGTGGGAATTCGAGGTCCTCGGCTCGGAGGGAGCGATCCGCTCGTGCAACAATGGGGCCAATGTTTTACTGCGCCAGCCCGGCACCGTGCAAGGACGAAACGCTTTGTGGGAAGAGGTGCCCGTCAATCCGGTGACGCCGCGCAGTACGACGCAGACCTGCTTGGAGGATTTGGCGGCGGCGCGCGAATCCGGCCAACCCACGCGCGGCCACATCGACGTGACGCATCACATCACAGAAGCCACCATTGCCGTCGCTGAGAGCCATCGCCAGGGCGGCGCTTGGGTAGAATTGCCGCTGCCTGCGCGCGACTTATATATTTTTCACGTTTGAATGAGACATCCCTAGACTTATCACCAAAGGAATACACATGCTAAAAGCAGGCATATTCCTCGACATGGAGAATCTCAACCGCTGCGGCGGCCACGGCATCCAGTTTCGCCAGATAAAGGCCCTCGTGGAGGCGCAGCAGGCGGTTGTGGTGCGGGCCAACGCCTATATGGCCGTTGACCGCGAGCGCGAAAGCATGGACCCAGAGTACCGCCAAAAGAGGGAAACGTAT
>JAJDYK010000158.1 GCA_022825185.1 Candidatus Latescibacterota bacterium
CTTGGCTATGCGCGCTCCTTGGCCGGGGCAGATGCGCACGGTGTACGGCGACCACGAGCGCTTTGAGCAGACTTATTTCCAGCAGTACAAGGGCTACTATTTTACGGGCGACGGCTGTCGGCGCGACGAGGATGGATACTACTGGATCACTGGCCGAGTCGATGACGTGATCAATGTCTCTGGCCACCGCATGGGCACGGCCGAGGTCGAGAGCGCGTTGGTGCTACATGCCAAGGTAGCCGAGGCTGCGGTCGTTGGTTTTCCACACGACATCAAGGGCGAGGGCATTTACGCGTACGTGACGCTCAACGCCGGTGAGGAGTACACCGACGCGCTCAGGAACGAACTCAAGCAACAGGTGCGCACGGCCATCGGCCCGATCGCCACCCCGGACGTCATCCACTGGGCGCCGGGGTTGCCCAAGACGCGCTCGGGCAAGATCATGCGCCGCATCCTGCGCAAAATAGCCACTGACGAGACCGACTCCATCGGCGACACCTCGACGCTAGCGGATCCAGCGGTTGTGGACTCGCTTATTGCCAATAAGTAGTGACTGCCGATGACTTAGTACGCGAGGACAACTTCGCACGCGAGTGGCTGGAGACCAACGGCTTGGGGGGTTGGGCCTCCTCTACGGTTAGCGGTGCGCACACCCGGCGCTATCACGGCCTGCTGGTTGTGGCGACCTGTCCGCCGGTTGGCCGGGTGGTGTTGCTCTCGCGGCTCGACGAGACTTTGGTCCTACCCACAAGACGCGTCGAGCTAAGTTGCAGCATTTTTCCCGGAGTTATTCACCCACGGGGCGACCAATGGTTGACGGCCTTCGCGCCCGAGCCGGTGCCGACGTGGACGTACGCGGGGGATGGATGGGTGTTGCGCAAGCGGCTGGCGTTGTTAGCGGGTGAGCACGCTTTGGTCGTCGCGTACGAACTGGTGGAAGCGTCGGGGCCGCTTTGTTTGGAATTGCGCCCCTTTTTCGCGGGCCGGGACTATCACCACTTGGTGCAGGCCAACGATCAAGTCGCCCGCACTGCTGCTTGGACTGATGATGTGCTGGCCTATCAACCCTACCCCGATCAGCCCCCTGCCTACATCTACGCTGCCGACGCATCTTGGGAGACTGACCCGGACTGGTACTACAACTTCCAATATCCGCGCGAGGAAGAGCGCGGCCTCGATCACAGCGAAGACCTGTTCACGCCCGGCTGCTTGAGCCTGCAACTCGCCCCCGGAGACACCGTTGGCGTAATTGCGGCTACTGAGCTTCCCCCCTGCCGCACCCCTCTCGCGCTCCTTGCCGACGAAATTGATCGCCGTCAGCGAGTGGAGGTACGCGCTTCTTGGGCCGCTGATCCTGTGATGCGGTCGTTGGCACGGGCGGCCAATCAGTTTCTGGTGCGGCGCGGCGATGGCTTGCACACCATTGTCGCGGGCTATCCCTGGTTCACGGATTGGGGCCGAGACACCATGATCGCCCTGCCCGGTCTCTGCTTGGTCACCGGGCGCTTTGCCGAGGCGCGGGGCATCTTCGCGGCGTTTGCCGAGCACGTCAGCGAGGGCATGATACCCAACCGCTTTCCAGACGCGGGAGAGGAGCCGGAATACCACGCTGTTGATGCGACCTTGTGGTTTTTTGTCGCGCTTTACAAGTACTTGCAATACACCGAGGACTACGAGTTTGCCAGCGAACTGTGGCCGACGCTGGAGGACATAGCCGCTTGGCACGAGCGCGGCACGCGCCATCAGATTCGGGTTGATGCCGACGGCTTGCTCGCGGCTGGGGAGCCGGGAGTGCAACTGACGTGGATGGACGCCAAGATCGGCGATTGGGTGGTCACGCCGCGCATGGGCAAGCCGGTGGAGGTCAATGCGCTCTGGTACAATGCGCTCAAAATTTTGCAGCACTTGGCCGAGACATTTGGTCAGCGGGCCGATTACGGCCAGCGCGCTGCTGCGGTGCAGGCGTCTTTTGAGCGCCTGTTCTGGTGCGAAGAGCGGGGGTACTTGTGCGACGTGGTCGCGCCCGAGGGGCCGGATTGGGCGATCCGCCCCAATCAAATTTTCGCGCTCTCGCTGCCCTTTCCGCTCGTCGAAGGCGAACGGGCGCGGCGGATCTTATCCGTGATTGACGAACACTTGCTGACCCCGCGCGGCCTGCGGAGCCTTTCGCCGAGCGACCCGGAGTACTGCGCCCGGTATGCGGGCGGTCCGTGGGAGCGCGACAGCGCGTATCACCAAGGCACGGTGTGGGGCTGGCTCATCGGTCCGTACATCACCGCGCTCTGCCGTTGCCACGGCAGTGAGGGCCGCCAGCGCAGTCGCGCCCTTCTCGACGGCTTTGCCGCGCACCTGAACGAGGCGGGATTGGGCACGGTCTCGGAGATATTTGACGCCGAGCCGCCTTTTGCGCCGCGCGGCTGCATTGCCCAAGCGTGGAGCGTGGGGGAGTTGTTGCGGGCGGGGGTGGAGGATGTGTATGGAAAAGGAGGTGAGGATGAAGTCTAAGCACTCTAAAGATGTGATAGATCGAGTTCGAGACATCCGCCGGAAGATAGCTGAAGAAGTTGGGAACGATCCGGAGGAACTCGTCCGCCATTATCAGGAGTTAGACGAGAAGTATCGGGCCAGACTACTCCGCAGGAAACGGACTCCGCAAGAGAAATAAATGCTGACTAAACGGGACCGACTTAGGTCAAGCGAGGCGTAGGCTGGTGTTGAAGTCGGAACGAGCGAGAACGGGAAACCGCTCCTCCAGCCGTCGGCTTGGCGCGGCAGATGCCCGAAGTGGCCATTACAGTCGAAGCGGCGGATGCGGCCGACAATCCAAAGACAGAAACGACATTCGCCATCGTACACGATGACGGGACGGAATTTGCCTATTACGTTCAGCCCGAATAGATTGAGGGATTGCACTGTCGATAAAAAAGGAATAAATGTTGGTGTCAACAGAATGCCCCTATTTTGACGACGTGTACAAATCCCATGGATTGTCATATGCAATCCACCATTGGCGAAAAATAATTAACGGACTGCGCCCTGATGGAGTCTTGCTTCCTCTCACTGGATCTCGAAGTCAGTAAACGGGGCAACCGCATCCACGCCTTGGCCGCGATACGCACGGACCGTGATCAATCCTTGGTCTTCGGCGACCTGCACGCCGGTACCTTGGCCGGAGCCTTGACGCATCTCGACGATTTCGCCGATGGTGCAAATTTCCTGCTCGGCCACAACCTGATCGATTTCGATCTGCCGCATCTGAGAGCGGCGAACCGTGATCTGCGGCTATTGCGGCTACCGACAGTGGATACGCTACGGCTCAATCCGCTGGCCTTTCCGCGCAATCCCTATCACTACCTCGTCAAACACTATCAAGACGGACAGCTTAAACGCGGGCGTTTGAACGATCCCGAACTGGATGCGAGGCTCACGCTAAAGGTTTTCAACAGTCAGCAAACCGCGTTGAGCGATACACCGCTTGAATTGCTCGCCGCTTGGCATTGGCTGACCGGGAGGGAACCCGATGGCGCGGGATTCGCCGCTGTTTTCGAAGCCATACGCTACGCACCGCGACCCACCGAAGCGGCAGCACACGCAGCGATCAGCGAGCGGCTTACGGGCAATGCCTGCCAGAATAGCATAGGCGATATGCTGGCGAAGGCCGCCCAAGACGGCTGGCCGCTGGCCTACGCGCTGGCTTGGCTGTCGGTGGCTGGTGGCAACTCGGTCATGCCGCCGTGGGTACGCCATCAGTTCCCGGAAGCGGGGCGGCTGGTACGACAGTTGCGCGACACCGCCTGTACTGATGCGGCTTGCGGCTGGTGCCGCGAAAGACACGATGCGCGGAAGGAACTCAAACGTTGGTTCAGATTTGACGCTTTCCGCCCGGAGCCGTCGAGTGCCGATGGACGCCCCATGCAGCAGACCATCGTCGAAGCGGCTATGGCCAAGGAACACGTGTTGGGGATTTTGCCCACTGGTACCGGCAAGTCGCTCTGCTATCAGATTCCGGCCCTATCGCGCTACGACAAGACGGGGGTGCTGACGGTGGTGATTTCGCCCTTGGTCGCGCTTATGGCCGATCAGGTGGCGGGGCTAGAGGCATACGGAATTGGTTCGTGCGTGGCCATCAACGGGCTGCTCTCCCTGCCCGAGCGCAGCGATGCGCTGGATCGGGTTCGCCTCGGAGACGTGAGCATTCTCATCGTCTCGCCGGAACAGCTCCGCAGTCCATCTCTGCGCCGGGTAATCGATCAGCGCGAGATCGGTGCTTGGGTGCTCGACGAAGCGCATTGCCTGTCGAAATGGGGACACGACTTTCGGCCCGATTATCGCTACGTAGGACGCTTCATTCGCGAAAAGGCGGGAAAGGAGCCGATTCCGCCGGTGCTGTGCCTGACCGCTACCGCCAAACCCGACGTGGTGGCCGACCTCAAACAGCATTTCCGCGACGAGCTCGATATAGGACTGAAGGTTTTCGACGGCGGTGCTCAGCGCACCAATCTTGAATTCACCGTGGTGACAACGACCGAGGGAGAGAAGTTACCACATATCCATCAGGTTCTGATGGCCGACTTGCCGCCGGACGCTCCCGGTGGTGCCATTGTCTATTGCTCGAAGCGTCGGCGCACCGAAGAGGTGGCGGAATTCCTACAGGCTAAGGAGATCGCAGCCGACTATTTTCACTCCAAGCTACCGCCGGAGAGCAAAAAGAGTGTACAACAGGGCTTCATCAGCGGTGAGTTGCGGGTAATCGCGGCCACCAATGCCTTCGGCATGGGTATCGACAAGCCCGACGTGCGGCTAGTGATTCACGCCGATATCCCAGGATCACTGGAAAACTACCTGCAGGAGGCGGGCCGCGCCGGCCGCGACCGGAATCCAGCGCGCTGCGTGTTGTTTTATACACCGGAGGATGTGGAGAACCAGTTCAGTATGTCGGCGCGTTCGCGGCTCACTCGACAAGAGATCCACGGTGTGCTGAGAGCGCTACGCAACTTGGACCGGAAGAAAAGTCACAGCGGAGAGGTCGTGGCAACCGCCGGCGAGATTCTCAGCGAGGACGACGAAAAGGCATTCGAGCGAGATTCGACTACCGACGATACCCGTGTGCGCACCGCGGTCGCTTGGTTGGAAGATGCGGTACTGTTGACCCGAGAGGAGAACCGGGTGCAGGTGTTCCCTTCGTCCCTGCGGGTGAGCTCGAAGGAGGAGGTAGAGGCTAAGCTAAAAAATAAACCCATCGCAGAGGTCTATCGCCGCCAGTTACAGGCCATCGCCGAGAGTCTGATCGACGCAGATCCGGACAAGGGCCTCTCCACCGACGACCTGACGGAGGTTGCTCGCCTGAACGCCGAAGGTGTGCGCACCGCCCTCCACGACTTAGAGCGGTTGGGTATCGCTAGCAACGATACAGCACTCACCGCCTTCGTCCACTGGGGGGTGAAGGACCATTCACGTAAGCGCTTCGAGGAAGCGGTGGAATTGGAGGTCGCGCTGATCGCGCAGATGCGCGAGATGGCACCGGATTTGAGCAAGGGGGACACCTCAATACTGCATTTGCGTGTCGCTGCCCAAGTGCTAAGGGATAAGGAAGTGGCGAATCCCCTGCCGGATCGGCTAAGGCGCATTCTGCGCAGTATTGCCGGCGATGGGCGTGGCGAAGGCGGCGGCGGTAGTCTCGCGGTGCGACAGCTCGATGGGGAAACGATGCGGTTGACGCTGCAACGCGAATGGCCGGTCCTGGAAGAGACCGCGGAAATCCGGCGCGAAGGCGCTAGGCTGCTGCTGGAGCACTTGCTCACCTGTCTGCCGCCTGGGATCCAGGGCAAGGACCTACTGGCCGAAACGACCCTTGGCCAGCTCTTGGGAGCGATTGAGGCTGACCTGATTATCAAGAGCCGGATCAAGTATCCCGAGAAACTGCTGGACCGCGCTCTGCTATGGCTACACGAGCAGGAAGTCATACGTCTCCACAAGGGCTTGGCCGTATTCCGTCCGGCCATGACCATCCGGTTAGAAAAAGAAAAACGCGGCTTTGCCAACGCCGACTTCGAGCCGCTCAGGCTCTATTATCAAGGGCAGACGTTGCAGATTCATGTGATGAAGGAATTTGCCAAGAGGGGCCTTGAGGCCACGGCCGATGCTCTGCGGCTAGCTATGGACTACTTTACCCTCCAGCAAGACGATTTCCTGCGTCGCTGGCTGCCCGATCGGGACAATGAACTGGAGCGGGAGACCACCCCGGAATCGTGGCGAGCCATCGTCGAAAGCCTCAACAATCCAAGCCAAAAGCGCATCGTTGCCGACCATCGGGAGCAGGCAAACGTGCTGGTGCTCGCCGGTCCTGGCTCTGGCAAGACGCGGGTACTGGTGCATCGCATCGCCTACTTAGTGCGGGCAAAACGCGAAAATCCGCGCAGCATCTTGGCCTTGGCCTACAACCGACACGCGGCGGTCGAAATCCGGCAGCGTCTTGGAGACTTAATCGGAGACGATGCCCGAGGGGTGACCGTGCTCACGTGCCACGGCCTCGCCATGCGGCTGATCGGTGCCAGCTTTGCTGGAAGGACGAAACTTGCAGACGACGAAAATTTTCAAGAGATCATCAGGCAGGCTGTCGCGCTGCTGCGTGGAGAGGGGCTAGAGCCGGAAGACGCAGACGAGCAACGAGAGCGGCTGCTGGCGGGTTTCCGATGGATACTAGTGGACGAATATCAAGACATCAACGAGGATCAATACGAGTTGATTGCGGCCTTGGCCGGACGCACCCTAAAGGATAATGATCGCAAGCTCTCCCTCTTCGCAGTAGGCGACGACGATCAGAACATCTATGCCTTCAACGGTGCGTCGGTGAAATTCATCCACCGTTTTGAGGCCGACTACGGCCCTAAGCCTTTTTTTCTCACCGACAACTACCGCTCCACCGGCCACATCATCGACGCGGCTAATGCGTTGATAGAGCCAGCGCAGCAGCGGATGAAGACGGGACATCCCATTCATGTGGACCGGGCACGGCAGAAAGATTCGCCCGGCGGCTATTGGCACGCGCTCGACCCAGTCGCTGAAGGCCGAGTGCAGATGCTATCGGTTCAGCGCGATCCGATTGTGCAAGCGCAGGTTGCGATGGCGGAATTGCAGCGCCTCGCTGCTCTTGCGCCAGATTGGGATTGGTCGAGGTGCGCGGTGATTGCGCGCAAGTGGAGGTTTTTGGACCCGGTGCGTGCTTTCTGCGAGGTTCACCGCATTCCGGTGCAGATGGGGAACGAAGCGATCCCGGGGTTCTGGTATCTGCGAGATATCCGGGCACTTGTTGCATGGCTGCGCGATCGAGAATCTCGATTGGTGGACGGCGTGGACCTCTGCACTTGGGCGGCAGCACGTCCCCCAAGCCCTTGGATCGCACTGCTGAGGCAAGCCTTGGACGAATACTCGCTCGAAACCGGCGGTGCCAAAGACATGCCGGTGGACCACTTCATCGAGTGGCTGGCCGAGTGGGGACAAGATGTGCGTCGCCGTCAGCGTGGGCTATTGCTGTTGACTGCGCACCGCGCCAAAGGATTGGAGTTCGACCACGTGGTGGTACTGGATGGGGGCTGGGACCGCATCGGCAAGGACGAGGACCGGGACGCGCCACGCAGGCTCTACTATGTGGCTATGACGCGCGCCCGGCAGACCCTCGCGTTGGTGAACTTTGACGGACCAGAGCAAAGTACCGCGCCACCGAATTTCGTAAGGGAGCCTGCATTCGCTTCTATGTACCCGGGGGGCTTGCAGTCGTTGTTGTCTGCCTTGCGGCAGCTTCGTTCGGTTTTTATTCGCGACATTAACGACGACGTGCCGCCGCGATCTCCAGAGTTTACGCGGCAATATCGACAGCCCAAGCTGAGCGAGATTGATCTGGGCTTCGCTGGACGTCACCGCGCCGACCATCCGCTCCATAGAGCTATCGCGGCTCTGGCCCCTAGCCATCCGCTGCAAACGCGGGTTGCCCAAACGGGCCGCTGGGAATTGCTGGATCGGACGGGAAGGATGGTGGGGCGTCTTGCCAAAGCGTTTGAACCTCCACCGGGAACGCGGTGCAGATCCGCTACGGTCTTCGCCATCGTGTCTTGGAGCCGCGAAACGTCGGAGCCGCAGTACCGTGATAGTGCGAAATGCGATGCTTGGGAAGTCGTGGTGCCGGAGCTGGTATTCGAGCCGTGCGAGTAATCTGCCCTTGACAGAATCCAACGCAGCCCTTTTAATAGCCCGAGCAAATAACGGCGCAGGTGTCCGCTGCCGCACGGCAGCGGAAGAATAGGGAAGGCAGTGTAAATCTGCCGCGGTCCCGCCACTGTGACCGGTTGACGGCCCACAAGCCGTCGCGTCCCCGACATCAGCCACTGATTCCCAAGAGAATCGGGAAGGAGTCGGGCGGCACATAACCGGAAGCCAGGAGACCTGCCTGCGACCGAGGTGAACGACACCCTTCGGTAGAAAGGTTGGTCCACCGGTGCCTAATACAAGCACCCAGACCCGCACTCATTCGAGGGCGGGCTTTTTTATTGTTTTTTTCTTGCTGGCCCTGCATCCCGAGGCTCTATTGGCCGGGTCCCTACAGGGCCGGTTGCTCGACCCGGACACAGGTCGCCCCGTGTCCGGTGCCGCATTGACGCTGAGCGCCCCATCCGGCGCAGTCCACTCCGTCCGCAGCGATACGACCGGCTCCTTCCGGCTCGAAAATCTGTCAACAGGAACTTGGGATTTGCGCGTGGAGCGGCTGGGCTATCGGCCCCTGCAAGGCCACATCCAGATCGGCGCAGCCCTCACCTCAGTCGAGTTGCACCTGCAATCTCTGCCCATGGTCATGGACGAGTTGGTGGTCCGCGCTCGCCGCGATCCCGAGGGCAAGCACATTGCCTCTTTCGTCGAAACTATTGTCTTGGGCAACCAACGCGCTCCCGGCGCAGACCTAGCCCAGACCCTCGACCGCGCTACCGGCGTCAACATCCGCCGCTACGGTGGGTTGGGCGCGTTTAGCACCCTTTCTATTCGCGGGTCCACTGCTGAACAGGTCCAAGTTTTTCTCGATGGGGTGCCGCTAAACTCGGCTGTTGGCGGGGGCGTGGATCTAGGCGGCTTGCCCATCGGCGGCGTCGAAAGCGTCGATATATATCGGGGTGCGGTGCCGACGCGCTTTGGTGGCAACAGCCTCGGCGGCGTGGTTCACATTCGCACGCAACCGCTCGGCGGCAAAGTCCGCACGCGCTTGCACACGGCCTCCGGTTCGTACGGCACCCGCCGATTGGGCGCTTCGCTCAGCGGCCCCTATAAGGGCTGGGAGTACTTGGGGTTGGTCAACTACCGAGCCAGCCGCAACGACTTTCGCTTTTGGGACGACAACGGCACTGAGTA
>JAJDYK010000226.1 GCA_022825185.1 Candidatus Latescibacterota bacterium
AGGGCGAATCGCCCGATACTTTGCTCATCACAGGCTCTTTGGGAAGAGAGGAACGTGTTTCTGGCTGGAACCACGAACCAATCTAACTGGAGAGCCTGCACCATTTCAAGACCTTAGCAATCCTTTCATGCAACAACGCCCTCCGCAGTGAGGTGGAGCGCATTGAGCTCGACCTGCTCAGCTACTCGGCTGGCGGCCTGATCGCCTTGGGTCTGACGTGGCTGGTGTCGGGATACCACGCGATTCGAGCGGCGCTGGCGAATCCGGTGGACTCGCTGCGCAGCGAGTAGGGAATTTCGCACCGATTTAGCGCGGGAAGGAGAATAAACCATGCTGCGCAATAACCTGATCATCGCCTGGCGCAATCTGATGCGCCATCGCTTGCACACGGCGATCAATCTCGCGGGGCTGGGCTTGGGCATGGCGTTCTGCCTGTTGGCTTGGCGCTTTGCCTCTCAGGAGTGGTCGTTTGATCGCTTCCACAGTAATGCGGACCGGATCTATCGCGTTTATTTCGAGGCCATGAACCTAGAGGGAGGGTTAGTGCGCTACGCCGACGTGATTGATTTTGCTTTTGCCCCCGAGTTGGCGGCCCTCTCCCCGCACGTGGAGCGCACGGTGCGCCTCAGCGCGGCGAGAGGGAACGACATAGATGACCGCGTCGTGCGCACGACCTTCGAGGGCAACTCGTCCGACGAGAAATTCCTCCTCGTCGATCCCGCATTTTTTGAGATTTTCGACTTCCCGCTCCTGCTAGGAGACGAGGCCACGGCGCTAGCCGAGCGCAATTCCGTCGTCTTGAGCTATGAAATGGCTCAACGCCTGTTCGGGGACGCCGATCCGCTGGGCCAGAGTCTGAGATTAGCCTCGCTGGCTACACGCGATGTCGAGGATTTCACCATCACCGGCGTGGCCGCGCCGGTTCCGCGCACGTCGTCGATTCAGTTCAACATGCTGCTGCCGTTCGATAACACGGAGTTGCTCTACCACGATTCCCCGGATGCGTGGGAAGGCACGTGCAACGCATACGTCCTGCTTGCGCCCGATGCAGATCCGGCTGACGTAGTGCCGGCCTTCGTGCAACTCACGCGGGACATGGCTCAAAGGGATGGATGGGAGATCTCAGAAGGCTCTCCAGAGGATTTCTCTTTGTTTCGGTTGCAGCCGCTGACCGACCTGCGCTCGGATACTAGCTTGATGTCATTTAAGGACGGACACGGCGCGGTGGAGCCGAGGGATCCGTTTATCTCGTATGTACTCGTCAGTATGGCCTTGGCGGTCTTGTTAATGGGGTGTATCAACTTCGTCAATCTAGCGATTGGTCGGGCCTCGCTGCGGGCAGCCGAGGTCGGTGTGCGCAAGGCGGCGGGTGCCGGACGTGGGCAGTTGATGCGTCAGTTCATCGGCGAGGCGGTGGTGCTGTCTGTTATCGGGTTGGGTGCTGGTTGTGCGTTGGCGGCGCTGCTACTGCCGGCGTTTAATGCCACCTTCTCGCAAGAGCTGTCGCTTGGTCTGAGCGAGCCGGGTATGCTGGGTGCATTGGGGGCGTTGTTATTGCTCGTCAGCTTGGGAGCCGGTTGGTATCCGGCGCTTGTGCTCTCTCGTCTGGATCCTTTGAGCGCGATTCGGCGCAGTATATCTATGACTGGAATTTCTCGATTTAGCCGCGTGCTCGTGGGTGTGCAGTTGGCCATTTCCGTGGGGTTGATCACTTGCACGCTGGTCATGTATCACCAACTAGAGCACGTCATAGCCCGCGACATGGGGATCGACCAAGAGCGCGTCATCGCGGTACATACGGAGGCTCTCTACGACTTGAAGCCCCATCATCCCTTCCTCGTGGAGGCTTTCCTCCGCCATAGTCGGGTCGCCTCGGTTGCCATGGTGGACAAGGACTTCCTGCAAGACCCTCATTGGTCCGACTACCAAGCTAAGACCGAGAGCGGTCGAGAGACGACAGTCCGTCCTTACACGGTAGATCACAACTTCGTGGAGACCATGAAGTTGGAACTAATAGGTGGACGGGACTTCTCGCTGGCTCAGGGCGACAAGAAGAACCTCGCATTGATCTCTGAGAGTGCGGCGGTGCGTCTGGGACTTGCCGACCCTATTGGCGAGATCATCGAAGTGGGGCGGATGTCGCGATCGAGGGGATTCAGGCCAGTAAGTGGAGCGCGCGGAGGTGGGGCGCTCATCATCGGCATCGTCAAGGACTTCACTTTCGAGTCAGGGTACGAGGACGCCCCTCCGGGTCTGCTGTTGCTAAACCCCCACTTGGGGTGGCCAAGCCACTACAGTGTTGATCTCATGTTCGTCCGCGTAAAGCCGGGAGATATGCAGGAGGTCGTCCAGCATATGCAAGAGTCATGGGACAGCATCGTCGATCATGCTGATTTCAATTTCTCGTTCCTACAGCAGAATATAGAAGCGGCCTACCGCGACGAGTTGCGCTGGCGTCGGCTCATCACCTGGGCTGCGGTAGGCGCGGTGTTCATCTCTGTGTTGGGTGCCTTTGCGCTTACCGCCCTCGCGGCCGGTCGCCGCACCAAGGAGATCGGTATCCGCAAGGCTCTTGGTGCCAGCGTCTTTGGTCTCACCACGCTGATAACCCGCGAGTTTGCTTGCCTTGCCCTGATTGGCGCGCTGGTGGCGTGGCCTCTGTCTTGGTGGTGGATGCGCGATTGGCTGAACGGCTTTGCCTTCCGCATTGACTTGGCGGCGTGGCATTTTGCCGCGGGCGCTGCGATTGCGCTCGTCGCGGTTTTGGTCAGCTCTGGTCATCAGGCGTACAAAGCTGCTAAGGCAGACCCCGTGGAAGCGCTGCGTTACGAGTAGAAGGATTCCCGATAAGTCGTAACCAATTTGAGCGAGAAGGAATGTAATAATCATGCGCAAGATCTATATGCCCCAAAATGTAGGAGAAATGTATGGCTTTTGAGATAAACTATGTTGCTAAAGCACTTTTAGTTCTGTCGATATTGGTCGCGATACAAATCGCTTTCGAATTGGTGAGGAGTCTGTATCGGGGGATCGCACAACGGCAGGTCTGGCCTGTCCTAAGAGACCACTTTCTAGTCCGTCGCACCTTTATCAAGGTCGTGCTGTGTGGTGGTCTGTTCGTCAGCGTCCCTTTTGCGGCGATACTGAACTATTTTGCTCAAGAGCGCATAGGACTACCTGCCCCTGACTTTTCCGCCGTGACACTGGATGGTTCGACCATCACGCTGTCTGAGCATCGAGGTAAATACGTCCTCCTCGACTTCTGGCACACAAGGTGCGGGCCATGTATCGAGGACATACCCGACTTGCTTGCGCTTCATCAGAAGTTCGAAGAGGACCTTGTGATTATCGGAGTCAGCGATGATCAACATAGACGGGAAGTTGCGGAATTTGTTCGTCAGCATGGGATGCCGTGGATACAAGTTCTCGATCGCCTTGATAACAGTAGTAAGGTGAGACACATGTATGATGTCTCGGCTTGGCCTAGCTATGTCCTCATAGATAGAGAAGGCAACGTGACTCGCGCTGGGATGATATCGCCCAAGATGTTGTCCAAGAACGGTCTTGAACGCATGTGGTTGGAGGATGTTGTGTTCAATCTATACCGAATCCTACCCATCGCGGCAGCCGACTCGACGAGGTCCACTTCACCGAAGAGCGTCCATCTGCGGATCACCTTGTAAATGATGTAGGATTGCTATATGACCTTATCAAGTGAGTCATTCCGTCGGCGAGAACACTGCAGAATCGAGAGGAAAGGAAAATAGAACCTGTGCTACGCAACAATCTGATTATCGCTTGGCGCAATCTGATGCGCCATCGCTTGCACACGGCGATCAACCTCGCGGGGCTGGGCTTGGGCATGGCGTTCTGCCTGCTCGCTTGGCGCTTTGCCTCACAGGAGTGGTCGTTTGATCTCTTCCACAGTAAGGCGGACCGGATCTATCGCGCCTACATCGAGTACGTAGGGTCGAGGGGGCAGGTGCGCATGGCCGACGTGATTGACTTGGCTTTTGCGCCCGAGTTGGAGGCTCTCTCTCCGCACGTAGAGCGCACGGTACGCCTCAAAGCGACGAGGCGCAGTAATCGCTATTTACACACGACCTTCGCGGGCAGTTCGCGTGACGAGGAATTCCTCCTCGCTGATCCGGCGTTTTTCGAGGTCTTCGACTTTCCTCTCCTGCGAGGGGATGCTGCGACGGCACTGGCCGAGCGCAACTCAGTCGTCCTCAGCCACGAAATGGCCCAACGCCTGTTCGGCGACGCCGATCCGCTGGGTCAGCGCTTGGCGATCACCTCAATGTGGAACAGGACTCAGACTGAAGACTTCACTATCACCGGCGTGGCCGCGCCGGTTCCGCGCACATCGTCAATTCAGTTCAACATGCTGCTGCCATTCGACAGCTTTGAGTTCCTCATCTCGCCGGATGAGTGGGAGGGCTCGTGCGACGCATTTATCCTCCTTGCGCCCGAGGCGGATCCGGCCGATGTAGCGCCAGCCCTCGCGCAGGTCACGCAGATATGGCTCCAACACAGGGAAACGATCCCGGAAGCCCTCGCAGAGGGCGCTTCTGCATTTCACTTGCAGCCGCTGATCGATATGCGCTCAGATACCGGCCTGCTGCCAGCGTACGGACACGGCGTGATAGAGCCGAGAGATCCATATATCTCGTATGTGCTCGTCAGTATCGCCTTGGCGGTCTTGTTGATGGGGTGTATCAACTTTGTCAATCTGGCGATTGGCCGGGCCTCGATGCGGGCAGCGGAGGTCGGTATGCGCAAGGCAGTGGGCGCTGGACGCGGGCAGTTGATGCGTCAGTTCATTGGCGAGGCGGCGGTGTTGTCTGTCGTTGGGTTGGGTGCCGGGTGTGCGCTGGCGGCGCTGCTATTGCCGGCGTTCAACGCCACGTTTTCGCAAGAGCTGTCGCTCGGTCTGAGCGAGCCGAGTATGCTGGGTGCTCTGGTAGCCCTGCTATTGCTGGTCAGTTTGGGAGCTGGTTGGTATCCGGCACTCGTGCTCTCTCGTCTGGATGCTTTGAGCGCGATTCGGCGCAGTGTGTCCATGGCCGGGATTGCTCGGTTTAGCCGCGTACTTGTGGGTGTGCAGTTGGCCTTTTCCGTAGGGTTGATCACCTGTACGCTGATCATGTATCACCAGCTAGAGCACCTCATAGCTCGCGACTTGGGGATTGACCAAGAGCGCGTCATCGCAGTGGATACGGCCGCTCTCCGCAGTCTTAACTCAGAACATCCCATACTTATGAAGTCCTTTCTCCGCCATAGTCGCATCGCCTCGGTCACTACGTTGGAAGAGAATTTCCTTAAAAAGCCTTATTGGTTCAGAGTCGATTTCCGCGCCGGGACCGAGAGTGGCCGGGAGACGAAGGTCCGTCCTTACGTTGTAGATCACAACTTCGTTCAGACCATGAACTTGGAGTTGGTGCGTGGGCGGGACTTCTCGCTGGAGCAGGGCGATAAGAAAAACCTCGCGCTAATCTCCGAGAGCGCGGCGGCACGCCTCGGACTCGCCGATCCGATTGGCGAGATGATCAAGGTAGGATATATGTCGGGTTCGGAAGTGGTGTGGAGGAGGAAGGGAGGTGAAGATCACATCATCGGCGTAGTCAAGGACTTCACCTTCGAGTCAGGGTACGAAGACGCCACCCCAGGTCTATTGCTGCTCAATCCCTACTTGGGACCGAGATACTCCCAAGGCAATCTCATCATTAGGTACGAAGCTGATCTCATGCTCGTGCGCGTAAAGCCGGGAGATATGCAGGAGGTCGTCCAGTACATGCAAGAGACGTGGAGCCGCATCGTCGATTATGACGACTTCAAATTCTCCTTCCTACAGCAAGACTTAGAAGCGGCCTACTGCGACGAGTTGCGCTGGCGTCGACTCATCACCTGGGCTGCAATCGGCGCGGTGTTCATCTCTGTCTTGGGTGCCTTTGCGCTTACTGCTCTAGCCGCAGGTCGCCGCACCAAGGAGATCGGCATCCGCAAGGCCCTCGGTGCCAGCGTCTTTGGTCTCACCGCGCTGATAACCCGCGAGTTTGCCTGCCTCGCCCTGATCGGCTCGCTGGTGGCGTGGCCGCTGTCGTGGTGGTGGATGCACGACTGGCTGAACGGCTTTGCCTTCCGTATTGACTTGGCGGCGTGGCATTTTGCCGCGGGCGCTGTGATTGCGCTCGTCGCGGTTTTGATCAGTTCTGGCCAGCAGGCGTACAAGGCTGCTAAGGCCGATCCGGTAGAAGCGCTGCGCTACGAATGAGTGAATGCCTTCGCTAGGAGTAGATCATGTTCAAGAGCTACCTACACATCGCCGCTCGCCATCTGACCCGCCATCGGCTCTACGCGCTGACCAACGTCGGCGGCTTAGCGGTTGGGCTCGCGGGCTGTATGCTCATGGCCATCTGGGTTCTCGGCCAACTGGAGACCGACCGGTTTCACGAGCAGGGCGAGCGTATCTACCGAATCGTCACTCAGGGCGAGAAAGCTGCCCGCCTGACGACGCCTGCCGTCCTCGGCACCAGCCTTGAGCGCGAAGCGACCGAGGTGGAAGCCGTAGTGCGCATGCTGAACGTGGACAACCCAGTGCCGCTCGTCAGCCACGGGGAGAAGCGTTTCTACGAGGACGCCTTTCTCTTCGCCGATCCGGAGATTCTGAAGGTTTTCACCTTGCCCTTGGTAGCAGGCGATGCCGCGACTGCTCTCGACCAGCCTTTTACCGTCCTCCTCTCCGAGTCTGCGGCGCGCAAGCTGTTCGGCGACGCCGATCCCATGGGACAAGTCATCCGCTTCAAGGATCATCTCGACCTGAAGGTGACCGGGATTCTGCGCGACCTGCCCGAGCAATCGCACCTGCGGATCGAGTTCCTCGCCTCCTTTGCCACGGTGGAACGTTGGCTGGGGTCTAGCGCGGTGAACGACTGGCGGCGCAGCATGTACCGCACGTATCTGCTGCTTCATCCCGGCGTTGAGCAGCATTCGTTGAGCGGTCTGCTCGACCAGCTTCGGCAAGAACAATTTGGCGTTGATGATCGCGGTCACTGGGAGCTACAGGCACTCCATCGGATTCATCTCTATTCGCGGGAGGACTTGGGCATCGCAGGAGGTGGAGACATCCGCGAGGTGATCATCTTGGCGACGGTCGCGTGCTTGGTCCTGCTCGTCGCTTGCCTCAACTACGCCAATCTGGGGACCGCTCTGGCCGCACAGCGGGTGCGCGAGATTGGACTACGGCTGTCGATGGGCGCTGGGCGCAGCCAACTGGCGCGGCAGTTCCTGATCGAGTCGGCCGTGGTGACCTCCTTGGCCTTTGCTATCGCTGTGGTCTTGGCGGACACCTTGGCTCCATACGTGACGCGCTTCGGCGGGATGGAGATTGCCGTGGCGTACTCCGATCCGCAGGTGCTGGCCTTGATGGCGTCGATCTTTCTCCTGGCGGTGGTCCTGTCGGGCGGCTACCCCGCCTTTTGCCTCGCCCGGATTGCGCCGGTGCGGGCCTTGGAAGGTAGTGGAGCCGTTGGCAGCAGAAGGGGTCGCCTAGGCATGGTGACGGCGCAGTTTGTCGTCTCCGTTGGGCTGCTCTGTGCAACGGCGATCGCTCAGCAGCAATTGGCCTTTATCCAAAACGCGGAACTTGGTATCGAGACCGAGCAGGTCTTGGTGGTTCCGATCCGCAGTCAGTCGATGCGGGGCGACCCGCAGGCAGTGAAGACGCGGTTGGGCCAGCTACCGGAGATCACCTCGGTGAGTGCGGCCGCTTTGTTCCCGGCAGGGCCGGTGGGCAGAAGTAGCGTCCAGCCGCATCGTGCGGAGGCTGATCCCGTGAGCGTCGATCTGCTGTGGGTCGATGCTGGCGCGACGGAAACGCTCGGCATGACCCTAGCGGCAGGAGAGGGGTTTACTGAGAACATGGAGCCGCGCAACGGGTACTTCGTCCTCTCTCAGGCGGCGGTGCAAGCGCTGGGATGGGAGTCTGCGGATGCTGCCGTTGGCCGGACTTTGGCGATTGGGCAAGCCGGGGGCACGGGCGTCTCACCTGAAGGCACGGTCGTCGGCGTGGTTGAGGACTTTCACTCAGGCTCTCTGCGGCGCGGCATCCAGCCGGTCGTCATGCAGCTATGGCCGTGGCACAACTACCTGCTCATTCGCTTCCGCGCTCATTCCCTACAGCACGTCGTGCAACAAGTCGAGACGGTGATGGCAGAGTTAGATCCCGTCCATCCCCTTGAGTATTCCCTGCTCGACGACCGCTTTGCCGCTATGTACCGCAGGGATGAAAGGCTGGGGACGATGTTCGCCGGCTTCGGCGGGCTGGCTCTGCTCGTCGCCTGCGTGGGGATGTTCGGTCTCGCCTCCTTTGCCGCGCAGCGTCGGCGCATGGAGTTCGGCGTGCGCAAGGCATTGGGTGCTAGTGGGGTAGAGATCGGCCGCCTCCTCGCCGGAGAGCTTACGCGCTTGGTGCTGGTGGCCAGCTTGCTCGCCTGCCCGATCGCTTACTTTGGCATGGCTGGGTGGATGGAGCAGTTCAGTGAGCGCGCTGAGGTGGGTGCCGGTCCGTTCGTCGCGGCGGTTGCAGCCGCGTTGGTCGCCGCTTGGGTGAGCGTCGCGTACCACGCCGTCAGGACGAGTCGGATCGATCCGGTAGAAGCACTGCGCTGCGAATAGTCAATGGAAGAACGAACGCATACTGCGGGTTACTAACAGTCCTGAACACTCAACGAGAATATGGGGAATCACCCTATGTGGAAGAGCAACCTGATCATTGCCCTGCGCGTGTTGGGGCGCAACAAGATGATCTCGCTGATCAACATCGTCGGCTTGTCCGTAGCCTTTGCCGTGGCGGTCCTGTGTCTGCTGTTCGTGCGCCACGAGACCGCCTTTGACACTTGGCACGAAAAAGGGGACCGGATCTTCGCCATCTATGTTGACCCGCTAGAGCCCGAACCCGGTGCTCCCTTCAACCGTTACACCATGATACGTGACGATGAGCGCGAGGCTGTACGCACCAAAGTCGCCGGTATCCACGAATCGGTTTACATGCAGTTGGGATCTGGCAAAGTCTCGTATGGGGATGCGAATTTTGACGAGAACTTTCTCGCGGTTGATCCGGCTTTCCTGACTATGTTCACCTTGCCGCTGGCGGCAGGCGATGCGGCGACGGCCCTCGACGATCCTCAGAGCGTTGTTCTCGCCCATGAGACGGCGCAGAAATACTTCGGCCCGGATGTTCCAGCCCACGCTATGCTGGGCGAGCGCATCCGGTTGCACACTGTCGAGCAGGACTACTCGACATCGCCACCGAAGGAGACGCCCATTGAGGTAGAGCGCACCATTGCGGGTGTGCTGGCACCCCTGCCGGGGTCTTCTATTTTGCATCTAGAAGTACTCGTGCCCGCAGTAGCGGCCGAGGCGCTGCACTTCAGGGGCCTAGACGGACTTTTTGTCGAACTTGAAGAGGGCGTGGAGCATACCGAAGTAGAAACGCGGCTGGAGCCCCTGACCTTACGGGACCGACTGAAGTTGCAACCTTTTGCGGGCGCTCACTTAGGGCCTAGTATAACAGGACCCGTCGCCCTCGGCCGCGGCACGGTCGAGCAAATCTATCTGCTGGCAGGGCTGGCCGTGCTTGTGCTGCTGATCGCTGCCATCAACTTCGTCAACCTCGCCATGAGCCGCGCCATGACGCGGACCTTGGAAGTGGGGATGCGCAAGGCGATTGGCGCGACGCGCCACCAGCTTTCCAACCAGTTCCTCGCCGAAGCAATCGTGGTGAGCCTAATCGCCATCGTCGTTGGCATGGGCCTCGCCGAAGTCCTGCTGCCGACGTTTAACGCGGTCGTGTATCAGCAGCTAGAGATCGAGTGGATGTCGGTCGAGACGGGGATAGGTGCCTTAACTCTTGCTTTGGTGGTCGGCGTTCTGTCGGGCTTGTATCCAGCTCAAGTGGTTGCGCGGCTCCATCCCGTCCGGGCACTGTCTCGGAAGACGCCTCAGCCGGGTCGCGGTCTGCTCGGTCGCGGTCTGATTGTTGTACAGTTTGCTTTGTCGGCCGTTCTCGTCGTCGTGACGATCACTATGGCGCGACAGCTCGATTTTATGCGCACCAAGGATTTGGGCTTCGACGGCGACCAAGTCTTGCTGGCTATCCAATTTAAAGGCGATCTCAATGCTTTGCAGATTGAACGCCTCGCTAATGAAATCAATTCTCGACCGGGACTTATACGGGGAGTTACTGGTGCCTCGGCAGCACCCGGCTTTGGCGGCTTCTCCCCCATGACAATCCGGTCCAATGAGAAAGTGCTACGCGCCAAGCCCTTCTACGTAAGTCCAGACTTCCTGAGCGTCATGGGTATCGAGATTCTCTCCGGGCAAGGCTTCGATCCCAATCTGCCGCACGGCGTCTTGCTCAACGAGACCGCCGTGCGTTTCTTCGGCTCTGAAGACCTAATCGGCCGCACCTTGACGCTCCCTGATGATAATGACGAGCCGATGACGGTGATCGGCATAGTCGAGGATTTTCACTTCGTAAATATGCGCCATACCATAGGACCAGCTTTTTTAACGACTCCTAAATTACGGGAAGATCAGTTCGATCACACCTTGTTCCGGCTCGACCGCGCCGATCTGCCCGCGGCGGTCGAGGAGGTAAAGGCGCTGTGGAAGCGGGTTTTGCCGGAATACGAATTATGGGGCGTGCGCTTCCTCGACGAGAGATTTGCAGCGGAATATTGGGAAGAGCAGCGCATCGGCCTTGTCATGAGGTGGATGAGTGCCATCGCCATTGCGATCTCTTGCATGGGGCTTTTTGGCTTGGTCGCCTTAGCAGCGGTGCGGCGCACCAAGGAAATTGGCATCCGCAAGGTGCTTGGAGCTACGACTAGCAGCGTGCTGCTGTTGATGTCGCGCGAATTCGGCTGGCTGGTGGTGGCGGCCAATGTGATTGCTTGGCCTGTGGCCTATCTCGTGTTGAACCGATGGCTCGCGTTTTACGCCTATCGCGTTGACATGGGCTTGGGGTGGTTTGTGCTGGCGGGCGTGGGCGTTCTCGCCGTTGCGCTGGCCACTGTCAGCGGCCAGACGTGGCTGGCGGCGCGGACCAATCCGGCGGATGCGTTGAGATACGAGTAAATGCACGCCGCTTGGGTGAGCGTCGCCCATGACTTTAGGACGAGCCGCATTGATCCGGTGAGAATAGCCATATTCAAACGCAACTATAGATGAGGGAGATTCAGGATGCTGCACAGATAGGGTCAGAGTGTATCCTCTGGCAAGGGAGGCCGGTCGGGGACTCGTGCTCGGCGCTACGGTGGCAGAGATCCTCGCGCAAGCGGGAATCCAGTCCTTGACCGATAGGACGATTTATTTTTTGCGGTCCTAGCGCAATTATCTCACCGCAAGATGTAGTCTCTTGCCGATTGCTCTGGCATACTTTTCTAGCGTTGACAGCCTAATATCCTCGGCGTGGTTTTCTATTCTTGAAATAGCAGATTTCTGGGTATCTAGTCTGTGCGCCACCTCTTCTTGGGTCAGGCCAGCCTCTTCCCGAGCCTGTCTGAGGAGAACGCCGATCTTGAATTCCAAGTAACCGGCTTCGTAATTCTCGGCAAATTCGGGTTCTCTTGCTTTGCGTCTTGCGACGTACTTTTTCAAGTCGCTCATGGGCTCTTCCTCCTGAAGTAATCTCGTTTTCTCTGTTCTGCCAGATGAAGGTCCGATCTTGGAGTTTTCTGTGTCTTCTTGGCAAAGGCATGGTTGAGGACCACCAAGTTTGGACCGTCGAAGAAGGACAGAAATCTGAACGCATCCTTACCAATGTTGACGCGAATCTCCCAAATGTCATCAGTGCTGACCAGCTTCTTGAAGTACTGGCGGGGGACAGACTCCAATTCCTCAATCAGATGCAATGTCCAAGTGACTTTGGCAGCTTGCCTAGCAGCTATGGAGTCAAGAAACTGTTCGACAGGGCAGTGGCCGGATGCCGTGCGATAAAAGCTGATCTTTCTCACGCTAATAAGTTAACGAATATGTGAACCGCAGCAAGCCTGATCATTGCCCTGCGCGTAGGATGAGAAGGAGCGGATGATAAGTAGAAGGGGCCGATCTGTGGCCAAGATTAGCGGCCCTACCTACCGTACCCACAGGACGATATGATTCTGGAGTTTGAAGCTGTTTTGGCAAAGGTGTCGGACATGGGGCCGGAGGTATATGATCGGTTGTAATGCAGCTCTCACCTAAAACTTTTTCCGTCGCGTAGAGAAGTCTCAGACAGGCTCTTACAAAAATAATGTATGGGCCTTTTTAATTTTCCCTTCTCTGGCCGTCTTTACTTGCAGACAGGTTGATATGCGTCCTCAGTCCCGCATTTGAATACCTATGGACGAATTCCATTCCGAAAACTTCGTCGAGCGCCGCCTAGCGGGCAACGCGCAAGCCTTTGAGCCGCTCGTCCAGCACTACCAGAATGCGGCCTTTGCCACGGCCCTGCGCCACGTGCGCTCGCGAGTCGATGCTCAGGACATTGTGCAGGACGCCTTTGTTGCGGCGTAGGCCAATGGCTGTCGCGATACGCCTATCAGTTTGGGTTGGACTGACGACTTACCTCCTCTGCGGGATGATCGCTTTTGCGATTGCGCTGGGGACGGTGGCGTACATCGGCGTCCGCGCCGCACGGGAGAATCCCGTACATGCGCTGCGCTACGAGTAGGCAGACCTAGACACCTGCCACCCGCCGCAGGAAATCCACTGCACGTGGGATAACACCTCGCAGCGAGAGAACCGCGTGTCCGCCTCCCTCGTAGATGAACGCCTCGAATTCGGGGGGCTTTCGTCCCAGCGCTTCCATGGCCCGGATAAGGGAATGGGCTTGACTGACGGAGACGGTTTCGTCGCCGTCGCCGTGGTGGAGTTGGACCGCGGGCAGGTCCTCGGCGAACAGGACTGAGGAGCGGCGCACCAGTTCGAGGCGAACTTTTGCTAGGTCGATTTCATCTCTCAGGTAGGGCTGGATGAAAGTGGTATCGATGTGGGCGACCCCGGGCAGGTCGCGCGGAGAGCCTAAGGCCGCGTCCCGAGCAATCTCTCGGACCCAGTCGTCGAAGAAGTCGGTGGGCCCGAATAAGGCCATAATGTTCTCGATGCGCTCGTCGCGGATCCCGGCCAGCAGAGCGACGCCTGCTCCTCGGCTGCCGCCGACGATGCTCAGGCCCTCGATCTTCGCCTGCGGCGTTATTTCTAATGCAACGTTGAGGAGCGCCAAGGCGTCGTCCACGTCGTAGTCCCAGTGACCGCCGGGCCCCGTCGAAACCCACTCCCGGTCCTCGTACTCGAGCGGTTCGCCGCGAAAGGACGGGATCACATAGACGAAATTGTCGCGCAGTTCGCCGAGGGCGAAGAGCACGATGCCGATTTCATCCACCTCGACTCCGCTGTCGCCCCCGTGCAGATACATCAGGATGGGCAAGCTGCCCGGAGCCGCGGAGTCGGGGGCGAGGATCGCTCCGTAGTGGAGGACCTCCCCCACCCTGTGGGACGCGATGCGCAGGGTGGCCGGGGTCTCGCTTAGTGGATACGACTCGGTGAGTTCGATGGTCACTTCGGCTGCGGAAACATCGCGTTGGGCCCAGTCGGCGCGGACGGCCTCCACCTCGGCCGCGGTCGGAGGCGCAAAGAGGTCGTCGAGTTTGGCCTCCAAGTCGATCACGTCGGCAACGGGCTCCACCGGACCGCCGGCCTGATCGCATCCCACCAGCAGTCCAAGCAGCAGAACAGTCAACGCTCCTACCCTTCGCAATGCACCATTCTCTTTGGAACGGGCGTTCCGATTACCTGCCGAGCGCACCGGGTTCGGGGTGCGTAGATCACCTGTCTTCAAGAGCGACTCCTATATTTCCGTCCTGATATCAACCTTAATATAAGCCCGTTCACTCACGCATGGAGGAGGAGCGTCCGGTTTGCGCCTGACCCTAGTCTGGGCTGAACACCTTGACAGAGAATCCAAAAAGGACCCTTTATGTTCCCCATACGTCTCACCACCAATCAGGCCGCGCACCGGGTAACCGCAAGCGGCGAGTTGATATCCGCCGAAACTCGCGTATCGCAAGCGCCAAAGCCCAAGGAGCAACTATGGGAAGTGAAAAATTGTTTACAACGGCACCCTCACCTGAAAGCGCGGGAATACCTTCGCGGGCGATCCTGAATTTTCTGCAGCGGATCGACGCCGAGCGAATCTGTATGCACGGGTTCCTACTGGTGCGGCACAACAGAATCGCGGCTGAGGGATACTGGGCCCCGTGGACGGCGGAACGCATGCACCGGATCTATTCGGTCAGCAAGAGCTTGGTCGCGTTGGCCGTCGGGATGATGATCGACGAAGGCAGGCTCACCCTCGACGATCGGGTCGCCGAATACTTCCCGGACAAACTGCCGGCAGACCTTCATCCGTGGCTTGCCGCCGCGACCGTCCGGGATCTCCTGATGATGGCGACTCCCCATTCGACAACCTCTTATACGCGCAACGATCCAGACTGGGTTTGGACCTTCTTCAACCGGATCCCCTCGCATCCGCCCGGAACGATTTTTTCGTACGACACCGCGGCAACTGTGGTGCTCACGGCCACAGTCGAACGGCTTGCTGGTATGTCCTTTCTGGATTACATGCGACCGCGATTTCTGGACCGGATCGGATTCTCCGCTGACGCGTGGTGCATCCGCACGCCCGAGGGGGTGTCGTGGGGCGGATCGGGAGTCATCTGTAGGCTTCGCGATATAGCCAGAGTCGCACTCGCCTGCATGAACGGCGGCATGTGGGGCGATGAAAGAGTCCTCCCGGAGGCGTACGTGCGCGCCGCGACCTCCTGCCAGATCGACAACGCCATCCGGGGGAACTGTGGGTATGGATATCAGATCTGGCGCGAAAAAGAGAACGGATTCTCCTTCCGCGGGATGGGCAGTCAGTACGCCATCTGTTTTCCCGACCAAGAGTTTCTATTCACGTGCATCGCCGACACACAGGGCGCACCGGCCGGCAGCGACATTCCGACCGTGATGCGCGAGGAACTATACCCCCACCTATCAGACGCACCGCTGGCCGAAGACCGCGACGCCCACGCGGAACTCTCCGCTAAGATCGAGCGGCTGGCAGTCCTGCCGATCCTTGGGGCCTCCGACGCAAGGGCGGCTTTGGAAGTCAACGGAGTCTGGTATGCTTTGGCAGACAACCCTATGGGAATTACGCGGATGCGCCTGTCCTTTGAGGAGGACGAGGGCACCTGGGAGTACACCAACGGTCAGGGCGACAATGTGCTGCGGTTCGGTATCGGGCGCGTGTTGTCCGGCAACTTCCCGCAACGCAACTACTTCGGCGAACAGATCGGCTCGGTTCCTGGCATCGAATACGATTGCCTGGCCTCGGCCGCGTGGATCGACGAACAGACCCTCAACATGGAAGTCTATATCACGGATATTTACTTGGGTGGGCTCAGGATAACTTTCGCCTTCAAGGGGGAAGAGATTGGCGTCTTTATGACGAAGCAAGCCGAGTGGTTCTTGGACGAATTCAATGGATTTGCCGGAGGAAGACGCCTCTAACGCAGCATGGGAAGTATCCAATTCCGAACGGAGGAGCGGGTTGGACACTAATACGGACCGGATACGTGCCCGCTGCAACTAGACCTTACTGGACTGGGATGCCTGTCGTCATGATTGACTTCATGCAACATATATAGTTGACAACTGACTTATGGTCATTTTATTAATGATATAAAGTCGATTGCAAACTGGTTATGATCATGTTGTTCACGTATCCTACTCTAGACGATGAAGAGCAGCGGGTAGAAGAAGCTACGGCTCGCCTAAGAGTCGATCTGCGTCGCTACGTTGCTACGGAGCCGCGCCGCTGGACGGGCTTGTTAGCCCGTATGACCCGGGCCCGCGCCCTTGCCGGATCCAATAGCATAGAAGGCATCAATGTGTCCGATGATGACGCCATCGCCGCGATTGATCGTGAAGACCCCGCCAACACGGACCGTGACACATGGCAGGCTGTCGTCGGCTACCGCGAAGCAATGGACTACATCCTCCAGCGCCGTCAGAGCCCGTCCTTTATAATCACCGAGGACGTGCTCTTGGCCGTCCATTTCATGATCTGCCAGTCAGATTTGCAAGCAAATCCGGGTCAGTACCGCCCCGGATGGGTCGGTGTACGAAACAGCAGGACCGGTGAATTGGTCCACGAGGGAGTGGATCGCGACCAATTGGAGCCCCTCATCCATGAGCTTCTGGACTACGTGAACAACGAGCAGGTCGATTCGGTCTTCCTGTGCGCTGCCATGACACACCTGAACTTGGCGATGCTGCATCCATTTACGGATGGTAACGGGCGGACTGCCAGATGTATCCACACTGCGGTATTGGCCAGTGACGGGATCGTCGCGCCAACATTCTCTTCAATTGAAGAATACATCGGCCACAATCAACAAAAATATTACGACGTATTGGCGGAGGTCGGAGGGGGTGCATGGCAACCGGCGCGCGACGCTAAGCCGTGGATTCGCTTCTGCTTAACTGGTTACTATGTACAAGCGCAAACACTGCTCCATCGGATGCGAGAATTGGAAAGGCTTTATGTAGAGCTCTCGGATCTGGTAATTGCCAGAGGACTACCCGACCGCATGGCCTTGGCCCTCATTCAGGCTGCCTTTGGCACTAGGGTGCGCAACTCGTCCTACCGGGTAAGCGCGGATGTGTCCAAGAATCTCGCTAGCCGTGATCTGAAGGTGCTCGTGGATGCAGGACTTCTAGTTCCCGAGGGCGAACGGCGTGGACGGTTCTACAGTGTGGCCCCCATTGTGGCGGAGATTCGTCAGAAGTTGCGGCTTCCCAAGAAGGTTGACGATCCTTTTGCAGAGGGCTCCATTTCTTGAGAAATTTCCGCCCGGCTGGAGCGAAGGCTCGATCCCTCGTTCCAAATGGAAATAGGTGAATGCGTCAGGAAACTCGACTTCGGGGATAGTTATAGGAGGAGAGCATGGAATACGTCAAGTTCGGCCGTTCTGGCCTGAAGGTGTCGCGTCTGGCCTACGGCTTGGGCCTGCGTGGCCAGGAGGACGCCGATGAAGCCGAGCGCACCATTGAGCGGGCCGTCGAGTTGGGAATCAACTTCATCGACTGCGCCAACATCTACGGCTTTGGGGACGTGTACGAGACCCGAGGCACGTCGGAGCAGGTTCTGGCGCGCGTCCTCAGGCGGCACCGCGACGACCTCGTGGTCACCTCGAAGGTGGCCAGCCGCGTCGGCGACGGGCCCAACGACGCCGGTCTGTCGCGCTATCACATCATGCGGGAGATCGACCGCACCTTGGCCCGCCTTGAGACGGATCACATCGACGTCTATATCCTGCACATGTACGACGACGAGACTCCCCTTGAGGAGACGCTGCGCGCCTTGGACGACGTGGTGTGCGCTGGCAAGACGCGCTACGTGGGCGTCTCCAACTTCCAAGCCTGGCAGGTGCTCAAGGCGCTGTGGACGCAGGACCGCCTCGGGCTCGATCCCCTGCTCTGTATCCAGAACCCCTACAACCTCCTCAACCGGGAACTGGAGCGCGAGATGTGGCCGGCGCAGCGCGACCAAGGCTTCGGGGTTATGACCTACAGCCCCCTCGGCGTGGGCCTGCTCTCCGGCGTGTACACCCCCGGAGAGCCGCCGCCGGATGGGACCCTGTACGCTTCCCGGCGCGTCGGCGACATAGAGCAGGACCTCAACGAGGCGGGGTGCCGGACCCTGGAGATTTTGCGGCAAATCGCCGACGCCCACGGCCGCACCGTGGCGCAGACGGCGATCAACTGGGTGCTCTCTCACCCCGAGGTGACGGCGGCTATCACCGGCGGCGATACGGTGGCTCACATGGAGGAGAACGTCGGCGCGGTGGGCTGGTCGATCACGCCGGAGGACCGGGCCCGTCTCGACGAGGCCTCGGCCGGCCAGGATCGCGTCTTGGACGACTGACCGTCGTCCTCAGTAGGGACATCAACTCTCAGGCGCACACGCCGCAACCTCTGAGGGTCGGGTACACGGCGCGGTTCATTTTTCCGATACGTTTCAAAAACCCAAGGGAGACCAACATGCGACTCAAAGACAGGACAGCCATCGTCACCGGTGCCGGGGGCGGCATGGGCCTCGGCATAGCGAAATGCCTGACGCGCGAAGGAGCGGCCATCGTGGCGACCGACATCGACGGCGACAGGGCGCAGGCCACTGCCGACCAGCTCGCCAGCGAAGGAGCCACCGCGGTCGCCATCACCGCCGACATAACGGATGAATCCGCCTGCGAGGACCTCGTCGCGCAGGCGATCGAGCGTTTCGGTGCCATCGACATTCTCGTCAACAACGCCGGGCACTTCGGCACCATCGTCGGCGCTCCGTTCACCAACTTCACCGGCGAGGAGTGGGACAGCAACTACGACATACACGTCAAGGCCCCCTTCTTCCTCTGCAAGGCGATTGCCCCGCACATGATCGAGCGCCGCTATGGCAAGATCATCAACATCTCTTCCGCGGCCGCCAAACGCGACCCGACCTTCTTGCCGACCTACGCGGCCGCCAAGAACGCGATGCTCAGCCTGACGCGGCTGACCGCCAAGGACCTGGGGCCGCACAATATCACCGTCAATGCCGTATGCCCCGGTTTCGTGTGGACCAACTTCTGGCACACGCTAGCGCCGAAGATCGCCGAGGTAGATCCCACCTATGCCGGCAAAAGCGCCCGCGAGGTGTTCGACCTGTTCATCGCCAACTCGACGCCAATGCAGCGCGAGCAGACGCCTGAGGACATCGGCAACATGGTCGCCTTCCTCGCCTCCGACGAAGCGCGCAACGTCACTGGCCAGACGATAAACGTCAGCGGTGGCATGGTTCTGGACTGAATTCTCGTGCATTCGACTAAGGACGTACCAAGGCGCGTGCTAACGGCTTGGAGTCTTGGATGTCCCGATCAACTCATTGCCGATGCACAAGTCGTAGGTGAGGAACTCTTTATCGTGGCGTGTGATCACACCCTATTCAGAGTGGATTTTGCAGAAATGCCCGCCTTGGAGAGGATTCCATCCCAACAGCGTTCTTCATTTACTATTTCCAGTGAAGGCAGTTATATACATTGGCCTGATGTTGATGTACACATTGACCTAGATGCTATTCGCTACCTAAAAGACGAAGCATGGCGTGAGAAAAAGGATCGGGATAGACTGATGTACGACCTCCGATTCGGAGAGGCCGTTGCCGCATTGCGCAAGCAGTACGGGCTTAAGCAAACCGAGATACGAGGGCTTTCTGAACGCCATGTGCGAAGGATTGAAAAGGGGGAGCGGACAAAGATTGATACGCTAGCTATTTTGGCAAGAAGCCACGGATTGTCTCTTAAAGAGTATCTTGATGAAATAGCCGAAATGCTCTCCTCCTAGGACTTTTCCAGCCGCGTCGTCTTATTTTTTCCGGTCCTTGTAGCGACGGCCTCGGTCTTCGACGCGGCGCTCGCGCACTAATTCCATTACTGGGACGCCGTAGCCGCAACTAGTGCCGGTCAGTTCGACTTCGACTTCGATTACTTGGCGTTTGGTGCGCAGGTGTTCGGACTCTGTTTGCAGGAGCAATGCGGCGTGGGGTGATTCTTCGAGCGGGGTAGCTGTGGCTTTGCCGTAGAGGCGAATGATGCCGGCGTCTTCTCCTTCAAAAGAGCAGACCATAACGGTAATCGGGCCACCGGCTATCGCATGACGCGCTGTTTCGTTGCCGCTGCCCAAGTAGTCGAGGAAGGCCACGCGGTTGGGATCAATTACGTGCAGCGGTACGCCGCCCTTGGGCGAGAGGTTGATTGGGCCAATGCCTTCGGGACCGGGTGCGAGCGCGGGGTCGGTGGAGGCGACGAAGAACAGCGGCGCGTTGCGGATCAGTGCGGTTTGGTCATCGGTGATGGAAGGGTAGTAGGTGGCCATAGGTTTTTCCTCGTTGAGAGGGTAGGCTAGGTGAGCGCTTCGTTGTATTGCAATTGATGCAGGCGGGCGTAGATGCCGTCTTGGGCTAGGAGTTCTTCGTGGCGGCCTTCTTCGCGCAACTGGCCCCGGTGCAGCACTAAAATTTTGTCGGCGCTGCGGATGGTGGAGAGGCGGTGGGCAATGACGATGGAGGTGCGGTCGCGCATGAGTTTTTCCACCGCTTCTTGGATCCAGCCTTCGGTCTCAGTGTCGATGTGGGCGGTGGCTTCGTCTAGCACTAGAATGTCTGGATCGGCGGCTAGGGCGCGGGCGAGGGACAAAAGCTGGCGCTGACCTGCAGACAGGGATGCGCCGCGCTCTTGCACGTCGTGCTGGTAGGTGTCGGGTAGGCGGTCGATAAAGCGGTCGGCGTTGACGTAGCGGGCCACCTGCGCGATGGCCTCGTCCGACAGCTCGGGAGCGCCGAGGCGGATATTGCTGGCAATGTCGCCGGCGAAGAGAAAGACGTCCTGCTGCACCAAGCCAAAGCGTCGCCGCAGTGCTTCCACATTCCACTCGCGGATGTCGATGCCATCGACCAAAATTTGCCCGCGTTGAATCTCGTAAAAGCGGCACAACAAGCTGATGATGGTAGTCTTGCCCGAGCCGGTGGCTCCGACTAGTGCCAAGCTCTGGCCCGGCTCGGCGCAGAAGGAAACGTCGCGCAGGACCCACTCTTCGCCTTCATAGGCAAACCACACGTGGCGGAATTCGATGGCACCGGCGACGCGCTCATGGCGCACGGAACCGCCGACCGGCTCTGGCTCGGCGTCAATCAATTCAAAGATGCGCTCGGAGGAAGCCATGGCCACTTGCACGGTGGCGTATTCCTCGGCGAGGTTGCGGATGGGCATGAAGAAGCGAGGCACGTATTGCAGCATGGCTACCAAAACACCCCAAGCGATTTCCTCGCGCAGCACTTGGCCGACGCCGTACCACAACACCAGCGCCATCAGGGCGGCACCGCACAATTCCATAAAGGGAAAGTAAGCCGAGTGATACAGGGTGCGCACCAAGCGGGCGTCGAGGTATTCGTCGGTGCCTTGGTTAAAGCGGCGGGCGCTGCGCGGCTCGCAGTTGAACAGTTTTACGACTTCTATACCCGACAAGGTTTCCTGCAAATCGGCGCTGAAGCGGGCAAAGCGGGTGCGGGCTTGGCGGAAGGCCTGGAAGGTGCGGTTTTGCAGCCACAGGGTGGCGGCAAAGGCCACGGGCAAAAAGGCGCAGGTGATCAGGCCCAGCTCGACATCGAGATAGAAGAAGATGTAAAACAGAATAGAGGCGATGGTGACGGCTTCGGTCACTAGGGAGACGGCACCGTAGGTGAAGAATTCGTTGAGCGCATCGACATCGCTGGTATTGCGTGCCATCAGCCGGCCGATGGGGGTGCGGTCGAAGAATTTGAGCGGCAGGCGCTGTAGGCAGGTGAAAATGTTCAAGCGCACGTCGCGCATGGTCCACTGGCCGACCATGCTGGTGATCCAGCTCTGGGCGTAGCCAATGGCGAATTGAGCGACCAACAGCGCGGCGAAGAGCAGGACGAGGGTACCCAAACCGTCCAAGTCGCCGGGTACGATGTGTTCGTCAACGTCTATTTTGGTCAGCACGGGACCAGCCTGGCGGGCCAGCGAGGCTGCGAGGATGAGCAATAGCGTCGAGGCCGCCCAGGGCCAGTAGGGCCGCAAGAAACCCAACAGCCTAGCCATTAGGCGGAGGTCGATGGATTTTTTGTCGATTTCTTGCTCGTCGCGGATGGTCGGCGGCATTAGAGGTCGCTCAATTCCTCGGTGAGGTGTTGGCGGCGGTACATGTCGGCGTATAGGCCATCGCGCGCGAGCAGTTCGTCGTGGGTACCCTCTTCGATAATGCGCCCTTCGTCGAGCACGATGATGTGGTCCGCGGCCATGACGGTGGAGATGCGATGGGCGATGAGGATGGTGGTGCGCTCGGCCATGATGTCGCGCAGGCGCGTGAGGATTTGCTCCTCGGTGCGGGTATCAACGCTGGCCAAGGCGTCGTCGAGGATGAGGATTTTCGGTTGCCGCACCACTGAACGGGCCAAGGCCGTGCGCTGCTTTTGCCCGCCCGACAGGGTGACGCCGCGCTCGCCGACGATGGTTTCCAGCCCTTGGGGAAAGGTCTTGAGGTCCGCGGCTAGTTGGGCTACCTCGATGGCGCGTTCGACCTCGTCCGCAGCGGCCGAGTCGAGGGCGATGTTGTCGCGGATGCTCTCGGAGAATAGGAAGGTGTCCTGCGGCACGTAGCCGATGGCGTCGCGAAAGGCACGCAGCGGCATTTGTTCGATGGGTTTGCCGTCGATGAGAATTTGGCCGTCGCCGGCTTGGATGAGGCGGGGGATGAGCCGGGCTAGGGTGCTCTTGCCCGACCCGACTCGGCCGACGATGGCTAGGGTGCTACCGGCCGGAATGTGAACGTCTATATCGCGGAGCACGGCTTGGCCATTGTACGCAAAGGAGGCGCGGCGGAATTCGATTTCGCCTTTGATCGCCAAGCCGTCGTCTTGGTACTGGTCGGGCTGGGGCTGTTCTTTGAGCACGGACTCAATGCGCAGCATGGAAGCCATGGCGCGTTGGTATTCATCGACGATGCGGCCCATCATCATCATTGGGCGGCTCATGCGGATCAAGTAGGCGTTGAAGGCGACAAAGGCCCCCAAGGTGAGCGTCCCTTCGACGACGCGAATGCCGCCCAGCCACAGAATGAGCACCATGGACAGGCCGCTGATGAGGAAGGTGAAGGGGAAAAACGTGCTGTAGAGGTAGATCAGGCTGCGGTTGCGCTCGACGTACTCGTCGTTGAGCCGGGTGAAGTGATCGATCTCGCCGCGACGGCGGGCAAATGCCTTGACTACGCGCATGCCCGAGAGGTTTTCCTGCAAGCAGGTGCTAATGGCGGCAAATTGCTCTTGGACCCTGCGATAGCGTCGGCGCACTCTGCTGCCCACGAAGCGCAGGATCACGGTCATAATGGGCATGGGCAACAGCGCGTACAGGGTTAGCTCCCAGTCGTACAGACACATGGCTACCATGCTGAAGCTGAAGCCCAAGATGGCGCTTAGGAACATGCGGAAGCCATGGCTGAGATAGCGCTGGACGGCTTCGACGTCGTTGGTCGCTCGCGCCATTAAATCGCCGGTGCGGGCCTGTTGGAAATAGCCGATAGGCAAGGTGAGTATATGGGCGAAATAGCGCTGGCGGATGTCGCGTTCGACGCGGTACGAGGTGGCGGCCAAGTGCCAGCGCATCCCAAAGGCCATGCACCACTGCGCTAAGCCCAAGCCGACGATGAGGGCGGCGTAGCGCGTTAGGAAAGTCAGGTCCGGTGCGGCTTGATCTAAGCTGGCGCGGGCTTGGTCAATGGCGCGTTCGAGGACGAGGGGGATGGAGACGGAAACGAGTTGTTCGCCCAGCAAAAAGATTAGGCCGATAGCCAAGGCCCAGCGGTAGGGACGGAGGTACGAGGCGAACGGTTTGAAGGGATTGAGGCTCATGCGCTGTTTGGTGGGCCGCTAAGACCCTACTTAGACTATAATGTGTACAAACCGTGTTAAAATAAGACTATTAGGAGACCTATCCAAGTGAATGCCTTCCGAATGATTCCTGACGAAATCCAGCGTTGGGAGCGCGATGGATATTTTGTGCGCGAAAACGTCTTTTCATACGAAGAAAACGATCACTTGCGGCAAGTGGCCGAAGACATTGTCGCGGGGAAGCGCAGAATGCCCATGGCCCACATCGACCGCAATGCCCTAGTCCGCGACGGCAAAGACGCGCGATCTGGGATCTATGGTATGCACAAGATCCATCACCCCAGTTGCTACATCCCGGAGTTCCTCGCCCGCGTGCGGGATCCGCGCCTGACCGACCCGCTCCTCGATATTCTTGGCCCAGACATTCTGGGCATCAACAACCTCTTCATTTGGAAAGCTCCCGAAATCGGCTTGGGATTCCCGTGGCACCAAGACAAGTTTTACTTTGGCAAACGGTTCAAAACGGCAACGACTGTCGGCACCTGGACGGCCATTAACCCGGCAGATCGAGAAAACGGGTGCCTATACGTGATTCCGGGCAGTCATAAACAGGCCATTGCCGCACACGACGATATTGAAGGATCGCAGCAGACAGAATTCAAACTGGCCCGCAATGCCCGCGACGAGGACGGCATTGCCGTGGAAATTCCACCCGGTGCGGTTATCTGGTTTCACTCTCACCTGTTGCACAAAAGCACCAATAACTACAGCCAGCGATTTAGACGCAGCTATGTGTCGCATTACTTAAGTGCACAAGCAGAATGGTTTGATCCAGAAAAAGCTGGCAAAGGTCAGCCGATTATGTGGGTACGAGGACGGACGTTTCCCGGTAAAGTTCGGGAGGTGGAACGAGACGTCCTGCCCGTTCCCGACGAAAACTGTGGGAGAGGAGCACATCCATGAAACTCGTCGCTTTTGTCTTCTTTCTGTCCTTTTATTGGGCGCTCCATACGCAAGCTCAGACTGGAAATATCGACCGTCATCGCGTAAGGACTGAGCAGTTGAGCTACGAAAAATTCGCCAAGTCTGTTGAGCATACCAGAAGCCTCCTCGGGGAGTTGCACGAAGTTACCCGTTTGCTGGCCGAACACTGCAACTTAGAAAAGGTGCGCAATATGCGCTCCATTTCTACGAGCGACCTACCACAGGACACAACAGTGGTTTTCGCAGTCCCTTCAGAAAAACTCGCCGAGTATCGTTGTCTAAACTGGATTACGCAAAACATAAGTTTCCCAAATTTCATGCAGAGTATAGCTGGCTACGGGTTGGTAAGTCGAGCAGAGATCTTGAGACTGCAAGTTGAAAACATGAAGCTCTCGAATGCGCCTGACGGTGCGACTAGAAAATTGGAGCTGAAGTACTTGGAAGCGCAGAAGAAACTTGACGAATACTTGGCGACGCAGCGGTGGGTGGATTGACTGATTTTAGGCAGGTTAGCCAGCGGCCGATTGCAGGCCCTTCCACGGCTTGATTTTCGCCAGATCGGCGGCGAGCGTTTCTTCCGCTACTTCGGTGTCGTACGCTATTTGCGCCCTCAGCCAGTAGCCCTTGGAGAGGTCGAAAAAGCGACACAAGCGCAAGTCCGTATCTGCTGTAATGGTCCGCTTACCAGCTACAATCTCACTGATTCGCTGGGCGGGAACACCGATTTCTTTGGCGAGGCGATACTGCGAGAGTTCCATGGGGACCAAAAACTCCTCTCGCAGCAATTCTCCGGGCGTCACAGGTTTGAGCTTGGACATACTCTCTTCGCTCCTAATGGTAATCGACGATCTCGACATCTTCCGCCCCAGCAGCCGACCAGCGGAAGCACACCCGAAACTGGTCGTTCACGCGAATGTAAATAATAACGTGACACGTGATTAATATCAAACGGAACTATCTAGCTGCTGACTGGCCCGAGCGACAGCAACTCAACAGCGATCCGATAACCGCGTCAATCTTGGCTAAACTATGGCCCATTTCTACACGCGGCTCTTCAGATGTTACCCCTTCACCGCCCCTAGCTGAATCCCGCTGATAAACCACCGCTGAAAAAAGACGAAAACCGCGATCATTGGCACGAGCATCAGCACCGACCCCGCGCAAATCAGCCCGTAGTCGTTGACGTACAGATCCGACAGCTTGGCCAGTCCTACCGGCAGCACCATCATGGAATCCGAATCCGTCATAATCAGCGGCCAGAGAAAAGCCCGCCAACGACCGAGAAAAGTAAAGATCGCCAGCGCACCCAACGCCGGTTTGGCCAGCGGCACCACCACGTGCCAGAATACGCCCCATGCCGAGCATCCGTCGATGAGCGCCGCCTCTTCGATCTCGCGCGAAATGCCCAGCAAAAACTGTCGCAGCATGAACGTCCCATAGGCACTGAAACACCCTGGCGCGATCAGGGCGAAGAAACTGTCCAGCCCCACTGGATGGCCGATGTAGTGACTCTCTAAGTAGAGGAAACCGCTGAAGAAATCCGTTGCTAATACTGCGTTCAGCCATTCGGGGATCTTTTTCATCAACACGAACTGCGGGATCATCAGCACGTCGGCCGGAATCATCATCGTCGATAAGTAGCCGAGGAAGAGCACGTCGCGGCCCCGGAACTGCAAGCGGGCAAAGGCGTACGCCGCCAGTGCGCTGGTGGCTACTTGGACCACAGTGACGGCGGTGGCGATGAACAGCGAATTGGCGTAGTAGCGGAGGAAGGAGAAGGCGCTGAACACGCCGGTGTAGTTGTCCGTTGTCCAGCGCGGCGGAATCCACCCGAGCGTCACATCGACGTTGTACTTGAAGGAGGTGAGCAGGGTCCACACCAGCGGCACCACCATGCCGCTGAGCACGAGGAGTAAGATCGCATAGATCAGGACCGTTGATTGGTACTGACGCCAGCGCTCCATCAGACGGCCTCCAGTCGTTTGCCGCCGTAGCGCCAGTTGAGCAAGGTCGCCGCGAAAATCAGCGCGAAGAGCACCATTGAAATCGCCGCGGCATACCCTACTTCTAGCTGCTCGTACGCCTGGGTGTAGATGTAGTAGCTCATGGTGGTGGTCGAGCCCTCGGGGCCGCCTCCGGTCATTACATAAGCAGCTTCAAAGCCGCCTTGCAGGCCGCCGATTATACTGGTGACGAGGATGAAAAACGTCGTGGGCGCTAGCTGGGGCACGGTGATGTGAATGAGCTGGGACCACCAGCCAGCGCCGTCCATTTCAGCGGCCTCGTAGAGTTCGAGTGGGATGTTTTGTAGGCCGGCCAAGTAGAGCACCATGTTGTAGCCGCCTACGCTGGCCCAGATGAACATGATGATCAGCGCGGGCTTGGCCCAAGATGCGTCGATTAGCCACCCTGGCAGGAGTGCGGCGGCCCGTTCAGGTGCGATCCCCAACACCCCAAAAATCTGCCACAAAAGTCCGTTTATGATGCCGACGTTTGGCTCGTAGGTCAGGAGCATTTTCCAGACCATGTAGATGGCGATGCCCGTACACAGGTGTGGAATGAAGAACAGGGTGCGGAAGAAGATGCGGCCGGGCAGTTCTTTGTTTAACAGCACGGCCAAGAGCAAGGATCCGACCATGGCGAGCGGGATGTTGAGCATCAAAAAGAGCGTGTTGCCGAGGTACTTCCAAAAGTACGGGTCACGCGCCACCCACTCGCCATCGACCTTTGTGAAAAGCACTAAATCGGCAAAATTATCCAGCCCGATGAAGACGGGTGCGCCCGAAGCGAGTTGATAGCGGTAGAAGCCCATGCCCGCAGCCACTACGACCGGCCCAAGCGCAAAGATGAGAAAGCCGACGAAATTGGGCAGTAGAAAGAAGAAGGCGGCTTTGTTTTGGCTTTTCATTAGGGGGTTTCTTCGGCGTACATGCGCTGTAGATAGGCGTTGGTTACTTGGTGGGCTTCGGCGAGGGCTTCGGCCACGCTCTCGCGGCCAGTGAGGGCTGCGTCGAGTTCGTCGAGCATCCGGCGGTAGAGGTCTTCCCACCACAGTTCTTGGGGGAAGAGCCGGACGTTGTAGTCCATTGAGCGCACGAAGACCTCCTCCTCATAGGGCGTTGACGCTCGCGGGTAGGTGTTGCGGGCCACCGAGCGCTGCGGCGGCAGGTCGCTGCCCAGCTTGGCCATCTTGGTCGTCGCCTCGGCTGAGATCATGTGCTTGAGCACATCCCAAGCGACTTCTGGCTCGCGCGTGCCCTTCCAGATCGTAAAACCGACGCTGGCGTAGCGCGTCTGCCGGCCAGCCGGTCCTTGGGGAAAGAGCGCCGCGTCCCACTCGAAGCGGTCCAAAAGCTGAAAGGTCGGCAGCATCCACGGCCCCATGATGCCGATGGCGATGCGCCCGGCCTCAAAGGTGAAGGTGCTCATGGCGTTATCGCTGCGCACGCCGGGTCGGGGTGGGCTGACCTTGTGCTTGAAATAGAGATCGACGTAGAACTGCACGGCTTGGGCCACGCGCGGATCGTCGAGGTTGGAAACGTAGCGCCCGTTTTCCTGCCGGAGGAAGTCCCCGCCCATGCTCCACACATAGCTGGCGATGTCGTACGGGGTACAGCCGTATATATCTGGCAGGCCGTCTTGGTCTTCGTCGATGGTCAGGGCCTTGGCCTTGGCCAGAAGATCGTCGAGCGTCCAGTCGTCGGTGGGATAGCTGATGCCGTAGCGGTCGAAGAGGTCCTTGTTGTAAAAGCAGGTGATGGTGCTGCCTTTGACCGGAATGCCGTAGAGGGTTCCGTGGTAGGTGTACGCTTGCAGACCCACCGGATAGTAATCGCCGGTGGCGAGCTGGTCGCGCCGCACCAAGTCGTCGAGCGGCAAAAGCTGCCCGGTGCTAGCTACTTGGGGCATCTGCCGCCAGTGCAGAACGCAAATATCGGGGGCGTGCCCAGCGTCCATACCCGTCAGCAGCTTTTGCACGACGCTGCGGCCGGGTACTACCTCTAAGCGCAGGCGAACGTCCGGGTGCTGTTGGCGATATTCGGCGGCGACCTTGCGGTACAGCTCGGCCTCCTGCGGCGAGCCATATACCCACATGGTCAACACCTCTTCGGCTGGGTACCAGTGGATGGAGAGGACGCCCCAGAGGGTTCCGGCAGCTAGCGCGGCAATGATCCCGATACGGAGTACGGGCAATGTATCCCCTAGCTAATAGCCATTTTCACGATAGAAATCGACCTGTTCATCGGTGAGTATGTAGCCTCTAAAAATTTCGGCAGGCCCCGCACCTAGGCGAGACCTGCCGGAATGGTCTTGAGATTGAGATGAAACAGCCTAGAACTGGGCCTTGATCCGCCCCCAGCTATTCGACTCGACGGCCGTAGCTGATCCCCAGTCGATGTTGGGATCGGCCGGGGCTAGTAGCAAGTCGTTGAGTGCTGTGCAGCACTGGATCGGGTTGGTGCTCCACTGGCCGATGCGGTTGTCGCCTTCGCCTTCGCCGCCATCGACTTCGTTGACCGTGGCTGTGACGTGGATGATCTCACCTTCGACCAAGTCGTGGATTTCAACCTGGTCTTCAGTGGCCTCCTCCGAGCGCGGCATCCGCGAAATCGGTAGGATGCGGATCTCGTGGTCATAGGTGCTCTCGCCGAACTCTTCGCCCGTGAAGGTGTGGGCGATCTCAATCCATTGCGAGCCGCTGGTCAGCCAAGGCAGGTTGCGATTGGGGCGATACCACTCAAAAGTCTCCTGGAAGACCGGGAAGGCGAATTTGTAGCTGAAGTTGGTGGCATCGTCGCCTTGGTTTTGGTCCGCGAGGGCCTGATGTTGGGCATTAACCTCATATTCGACGCTGTCATCCCAGTAAAACCTGCCTGGGTCCTGACGCTGGGTGACGTGTCTGTCGTCGAAGACGCGAGTGGTGAAATAGACGTTATTGGTCGCGTCATTCCAGCCAACGATATGGCGGATCTGCAGCGAACTAGCGTCCAATCCGCCGCGCGGGACGTTGTCGCCGGCAAAGCCATCGAGTGAGTACAAGGACTCACTGAAAATTCCGTACTGGTCGAGGGGTACGGGAGCCCACTCGCTGGGATCGCCGTCAATGACGGGCACGTTAGCGTCGGGGAAATTCACGGCGACTAAAAGCTCGCCAGGGGGCTCGTGGGCTTGGGCTGCAACCACAAGGCCCAACGAGGCAACGGTGATGGTGAGAAACTTTTTCATAGCAAGCTACCTCCAAGAGATAGAGTTAAAGAAGAAAAAGGTGCGGTAACTCGGCGATTTCTTGGTACCGCAACGAAATGGAAAGGTTCAATATATGCACTTAAAAAAGCGCCTGTCAAGGTTAAATCCCCGCGTAAACGGCGATGAAGGATTGGGTCTCGGTGCGCGAGGGGGCGTCCTTGAAATTCTTGCGCTCTAGCACCAGCCCGATCACAGTCTGTAGCTTGTAGCCTTGGTAGGCCGATTCGTTTTTGAACTGAACACCCCAAGTCAGCGCCGTGAAGTCGTTGGCGTCCGCGTCGAAATCATCGAAGATCAGGTACTCTAGGCCCACTTGTAGCTTGGTGATCTCTAGGACATCAGTGACCGCCAACAACGAGAAGAGCTCGGCTAGAGTCGTTCGGCGCTCGTCCGTGAACAGGTCGCGGCTCTGCTTGATGAACTCGCTTTTCCAGCGCGGCTCCAAATAGAGAGGACCGAGCACATGGCGGTAGTGGGCCTTGTTGATCATCCCCAAGAAGAAATCCGTTTCGGCTAGGCCCCAACGCTGCCGTTGCTCGGCGTCCATAAGTTGGTGAAAGACCACCCAGTTGACCTTGCTCTGTAGGTTCAGCGAAAAGGCGCGCATATTGTGGCCGAGGAAGAGCTGATTGATCCAAGTGTCGCGAGCCAGCAGTGGATCGTCGATCTCGGTTAGCGTGCCGAGACGCAGCGTGTTGTCGGGTGCCCACTGTAGGAGCGGGTCGGCAATATCGTCCTCCACGCGCTTGGTCATGCCGAAGAGGCGCACATCGCCGTAGCGCGCCCAGCTCCGGTCGAATCGCAGGAGGGCGTACGCGCTGTGGTTTTTCTGGTTGGAAGAGATGCGATCCTCGCGCAGGAGGCCGGCGATGATTTTTAACTGCGGAGCTAAGTAGGTGCCGACGTACGCGTTGTAGCCTTGGTGGTCGCGCTTGTAGGGGTAGTCTGGCTCCTGGTCGTTTTCGTATTGGTCGGTCCAGAAGTTGTTGTTCATATCAACGCCAAAGAGGAATTCGGGCCGATCGACTGCAAAGCGCAGGAAAGGCTCTTCGTAGTCCGGGATCGAGTTGGTGCGGACTCGGCTGTCGTTTTGGTTGATGTCGGGCACGAAGTCGTTGTTTTGGTCCCAGCCCGGAAAGACTTGGCGGTCGGGGAAGGCCCAGTCGGCGCGAAAGGTGTCTGGCACCCGGTCTTGGTCGTCGTTGTCTTCCACCAGATCCATGAGGCTGCGGTCGTTTTGGTAGTCGATGCTGCCGTCGTCGCGGGTGACGAAAGTTTGGGTGTTGTAGCGCGGGTGCATGTGATAGGCCTCGCCGTAGATGAAGAAGCGAGACCACTGACGCGACAGGTTGAGCATATAGGCCGGTGCGCTGCGCGCGCCGACAATGCCGGATGCGGTCTGGTGCTCTTCGACGAGATTGTTGGGATATTTGCGGTAATTCCAGTTGAGGTCGTACTCGCCGTATAGGTCGAAGCCCATCACGTCGGTGGCCGTCACCGTACCACCGAGAATGTGGGTTGCCGTCGGCAGCCCGGCTTCAAAGCTGATGACTCGTAGGTTAGACAAGTCCTTGATGTTGCCCGGCGCTTGCGTCGCTAGCAGAAATACAGGTTCGCCACCGCTGGTCTGCTGGTCGGAGGTCATCCAGACCTGATAGTCATTGGCTACCACCAGCCGGAATTCCACTTTGACGATCTCGGTTTTGTCGGCTGCGGCTCGGTTGATGAAACTCGCGCTGTCGAAGTCGTAGCGCAGGCGGATTTCATCGTTGCCGTTGGCTTCGATATAGCCCGGGCGGGGTGCGCCGCCCTCCACCACGGGTTCAAAGCGAATCTCGCGGCCCGAATCCACGCGGCCATCCCGATAGGTGATGAAGATGTCCGAGCCGGCCGGAAAGTACGCGGCACCGCCTACGCCATCGTCGGGAGAATCGTCCCGCAGAGCGATTTCGATGCGGGAGATGGTCCGGTTCTGGCCCTGAGTCAACGATCCGGTTACCCAATTGCTCAACAAGGCTTCTTCCGAGAGCGAATTGGCTTGGTGCGCGTTGGCGGTGTGGACGCCGAGTTCGACGAAATCGCCGATTTGCACCTCAAAGCGCCCCCCGATCAGGGTGGTGGAATTGGTGCGGCGCAGCTCTTGATTGGTGATGCCGCGCGGGGCGCTGGCCTGCGCGTAGAGGAACGTGCCTCGGTACTTGTCCATGGCGAAGTCGAACTGCACGCCATCGAGGCGCGGTTTGGACAGCACCATGGGCGTCAGGGTGGTGCGCAGGTCGCTGCTGATGGTCAGCGCGTACGCGTATTGCCCTTTTTGCTCGGAGGCCACGGCGACCTCGGAAAACCAGTTGCGGAAGCGTTGGGCCTCGAACAATACGGTGCCGAATTCCTCGGGGTTGGACTGGGATACGTTGTATATCAGCCAGCCCTGATTGAGGAAGTTGCCAAAGGAATCGTAGAAGTATTCCCCTTCGATGCTGGGACTAACATACCGCTGATAGGGTGCGCGTGCATAGTTGGTGGCGTTCCACTGCCGCCAGTGGTGTTCGGCGACCAACTCTTGGGGCACGTACCAGCGGCGCACCGCCGGGTCGAGGGCCGCCGTGCTTGGGGGGGCTAACGATTGCAGCCCGATTTGGGCGGTGGCCGAGCCGCCGCTAATAGCCCACAAAAGTAGGGCGGCTTTGCAGATGTGTTTCGCAGTTTCTGCCATTTGCTTGCTCAGTAGGCCACAGCTACGGTTCCCGCGGCTGCGGAGAGGCCCTTGTCAGTAGTTAGATCGACTTGGTAGAGGTACACGCCTGGGGTGACTAAATCTCCTCCGGTGCGACGGCCATCCCAAACCGCGGCGAAGCTGCCGCTGACGGCTGGCGTGGCGACCACCTCGCGCACCAGCCGGCCGGACAGGTCGAAAATCCGCAACGCAATCTGGCGCGGTGCGCCGATGTTGAGCAGATCGTACGAAATCACGGTCTGATCGTTGATCCCGTCGCCATTGGGCGTCAGCGTCGCGGGATGCGCGGTGACTTTTCGCACGAGTTCGCCGCCGACGGGCGTGCGCACTGATAGGGCGTCGCCGGCAAAGCGGAAGGTTGCGTTGCCGGGCCGGACTTGCTGCTTGAGTTCGGGCTCGGTGCTGTCGTACACCCAGCCGGTGAATTCCGCGCCAAAGCGCAGCACCTTGGCGTCGAAGACGACTTCGATGCGGCGCTCGTTGTCGCGCGGCGCGACAAACGGCTCAAAGCTAATGACGATGCGGTCGTTCTCTAACTGGGGCGGGAAGTCGTCGATGATTTCCCGTCCATCGACCGCGACCGAGTGGACGGCTTCGGCCGGGACTTGGGTGAAGATCTCCAGCCGGTCAAAGCCCCGGTCGCCGTCTGCGAGCACGGGCCGCACTATGTATGTGAAGGTCTGCGGCTCGAAGTTCTCGGTCTCAACCGGCCAGATCTCGGCGATTACGCTTTGGGCCGCGGGGTCTTCGGCAAACAGCAGGGACATCTCGTCGATGCGCGGTGCTTTATCTCCGTCGGAAAACATGACCACTTCTAGCTGTAAGTAGCGACTGGGACCCGGCGAGAGGAGAGGCGTGCCGTCCTCCCAACCCGTTGCCTCTGAGTTGTGCAGCCCAGCAGCAAAATCGTAGGGCGTTGACCAGAAGCTCCAATTGTCCGTGTCATACGTCACTTGGATCTCGTTGAACCGACCCACTTGATAGGTCGTGATGTACTCGTCTTTGGAGACTCGCTCAAAACTGCCGGTGCCGCCGATTTTCCAAAATAAGTTGGGCTGTGGCGTGGAGCCGGTGCGCGTGCGCAATACGAGGCGAGTACCCTCGGGCACCTCGCCCTGCCAGCGAATCTTACTCCAAGCCACCGGACGGCCAAAGTCCAACACGCCGGTGCGATAGGAAGTCTTGGTGACGAAGCCATCCCCGTACACCTCCATTTCGGCGATCTCCCAAGTGCGCTCGGGGTTGATCGGGCGAATGGCGACCCAGCGCAAGTCGCGCGTGGGAAAGCGCAAATCCACGACTTGGTCGAGGTTTTCCACGTTGCGCTCTAGGATGTCAAAGTCCGGGTCGTTGGTCGAAGTGAGCGAGCGGCTGATATCTATGTACCAGCGTTTGCCCGGCGCACGCTCTTGGGGTGAGGCCATAAAAGGCGCCGTGTTGTCGGCTACGCCGATTTCGTACCAAGCCAAGTAGTTTTCCTCAAAGCCCGGACGCGGATAGAAGCGGATGCGGTTGACCGGCATCTCGGCCCCTAAGTTGACGACGGTGTTTTTCACGTAGCCGATATTGAGACCGGCCAATCGCGGCGAGATATCGACTTGGCGCAAGGTCGCCGTTTCCGGGTCGCCGTCGATCATCACCTGCACTTCTTTGGCCGCCTCGCGGGTATAGCCGGTGGAGACGCTGGTGTAGAGGTTGCCGCCGCGCGGGGTCAAGTTCACGTCTAGCGCTAGGTTGACCGCCGGATCGACCCATACGGGCTGAATGGCGTTGTCGGAGTAGGCGATCATGGTATCGACGCCTGCTTCCTCCACGCCGATGGCAATGGGAAGCGTGCCCAGGACCGCGCCTTGATCGTCAACGATGGCGTACTCGGTCTGCTCGTCGGTGATTAGCCCCTGCCAAGAAGTGCCCGTCGGCCCGCCGATGTGAAACTCGGCCCGGCCCCACACCGCGCTGGTACACCAAGCCGCGATACTTAAACTCCACAATAAATTTCGCCTTAGCATGACTCTCATTCCTTTTTTAACCCCCACTCGGTTGGGTAGTGGGGTGGAATCACATACATCACACAAATCCCATAAATCCTAGTACGCTACGCCAACGGTGCGCGTGCTGGCGCTAGCGCGCGCATCGCCTTCGATGTTGAGTTGGATTAGATAGAGGCCAGGAGCCACGCTCTCACCCTGATCGTCGGTCCCGTCCCACCGCAGTTGGGGCAGGTCTTCCGAGCTGTACACGCCGCTTTGCCCTTCGATGTTGAAAAGGCGACGCACTTGGCGTCCCCCTAGGTCGTATATATTGACCGCAATCTGACCCCCATCGACTGCGAGGACCTCGCATTCCATATCTAAGACGTCGTTGATTCCGTCGCCATTCGGCGTGATAACGGACGCGGCGAGATCAAAGTTGCCCACTAGACTGCCGCTATTGACAGCCGGGCTCAAGACGGTAGTGTCCGACTTAAACGAGACGTCGCCTTCGTCCAGTGCGGTGGCGTCGCCGGCTTGGACGCTCTGGAAAGCGTCTTCTTCCAACAGCAAGCCCCGGCCCTCAAAGGCCGTGCTGTACGAGAGGATACGGCTGACGAAGTGGATCTTTAATACGGCATTGTGCGCTGTCACCCTTGGGAAGCGCACCGCAAAGCTGCGCTCCGAGAGCGCGGTGATGGCCACGTCGCCCTCGTCGGCGACAGCGTCTTGTACCGCAAAGTCGTGCGCTAGGAGGAACTCGCCCTGCGCGTCGATGATTTCAATGCGCTCGATGCGGTCTATGCGACTGCCGGTGACCAGCTCGAACCCGTCGAATCCCTGCAAATCTCCGCTCTCCATCTCGGCACGCACGGCATAGACAAAGGGAATGTCGGTGGCTGCGGGCACCTCGCGCGGAAAAATTTCGCCGACGAGGACATCGGCCAATGGCGGCGTTGTGAAGTCAAAGGAAAACTGCCGCAGGATTTTGGCCGACTCTAGGTCATCGGACTGAAAGTCAACTCGGAACTGGAAGTAGCGGCGCGGTCCGGGCGAGAGGACCAATGCGCCCTCGCTGCTGGTGCCGGCAACCGGATCGTAGGGCGAAGTCCACGGACTCCAGTTGGCCAAGTCGTCGCGCACGGGGCCGCGTTCCCACACATCCGCTGGGCCTCCCTTGGCCGGCAGGTCGAGGTACTCGTCGCGCAAAAGCGGCTGGTCGGGATCATCGACTGAGGATGTGATCTCCTCGGCGTCTTGCCGCCCAACGCGTTTGCGCGTATAGGCGAAGGGCGACGTGTCGCTGCCGCTACGGGTGCGGATGTTCATCTGCACGGCGCTTGCCTGTCCAACGGTCTCCTCCAGCCAGCGCAAGCGCCCCCAATTGGCCGGGGTGCCCATGTCGATGAGCGGCGAAACGTACTGCACGGTGGGGAAAAAGCCCTCGCCGAAGACTTGGAATTTCTCCACCTCAAAGGGGATGGATGAGGTGGCGCGCAGGCGGATGAAGCGCAAAAAGCGCGGCGGGTCGATCTCGATGGTGGCGACCGGATCGGTGTTGTTGGTACGCACCGCAAAAGTCTCCCAGATAGGATTGCCGGCCTCGGTCAATACTTGGCCGTCGTTGACTTGCAATTCAAAGTTTTTGAGAAAGTCTTCTTGAAAAGGCGTCGATGGCGACGGAAAGACCGTATTGCGCGGGAAGAAGCGAATTTGGTTGACGCCAAAGCGCGCACCTAAATCGAGTACCAGTAAGGTGCCCAACACGTCCCGTCCCTTGCGCTCGAATGCCCCGCCGGTGGGATCGGGCGACACGGTCTGCGCGAGGATATTTTGCAGTTGAGACTCGGCGAGGTCGAGCACGGTCGGAGCGCGGATGCTGCCACCGCGCTCGGCGATTTCAGCGGCGAGATTTTGGCCCTCCTGCACGCGGCGGGGCAGGAGGCTGCTGGGAAAATCCGCGCTGGCAAAATCGACGAGATTGACCGGTGCGACGCCGATTTCGGTGATGTTGGGATCCAAGGTAGAGCGGTACTCCGGCTCGATGGTTTGCACCGTGGCCCCGGCCTCCACGTCTCCCTCCCAGCTAATCTGGCCGTCTTGGCCGACGAGCAATACTTGACGCCCTTGCGAATCGCTGCCGTGCAAAAGCATCATCGCACTTATGAGAAGCAAGTGCTTCATAGGTTTTCCCCGAGAATTTTTTCTGCCAATGCTTTTTGCTCCACTTCGATTCGCTGCTGGAGTTGGGCGCGCTGCCTTGCCCGCTGATAGCGCGCCTCTGCGTCCCGTGCCTCTGCGTCCCGTCCCAACTGGCTGTACGCCTTGCTCAAGTGGCCTTGGACCCGCCAGTTGCGAGGCTCTAGTTCGGCGAGGCGCAGCCAAAGGGCTAGGGCTTCGCTGGGCTGTCCCTGCTCTAACAGTACTTCACCTAGTAGGAGCAACCCCTCGCGGTGGTCTGGCGCTAGTGCTAGGGCTTGCGAGAGCAGCGGCTCGGCCGCTGCTAGCTGGCCGTTGTGGCGCAAGAGTACAGCCGCTTCTATCCGCGCCTGCACGCCATAGACCGGACTGTCTAGGAGTTGGCGATAAGTTCGCTCGGCGTCTTCCATCCGCCCGCTTGCGGCGTAGGCGCGCGCCAGTTGGTAGCGCACCCGGCTGCTATCCGGGCTCAAAGTTAGCAGCCGCTCGTAGGATTGCACGGCCTCGTCGATTGCGCCGCTCGTCAGTTGCGCATCTCCCAAGCGCCCGAGTAGGGCTTCCCGTCCGCTGCCCGCGACGAGCTGTTGGTAGATTGTGCGCGCTTGTTGGGGACGGCCTGCCGCCATGTAGCGATCGCCGAGTGCCCGCTGCCCGCGCTCGTCGGCGGGCCAATGCGCGACGAATGCTCGGCTAATGCCGAGTGCTCGCTCGGGTTTGCCGCTGGCGTCATAGAGCGTCGCCAAGGCCCAATACACGTCCTTGTCGGAACTGCCTGCGGCTAAGGCCTGTTCGTATGCGGCGATTGCAGTGGCCGTCATGCCCAACTCCACATAGGCGTGGCCTAAATAGCGGTGCTGCGAGGCTTGCGCCGCGCGGTCCATGGCGGGCGTACTGGCGTTGACCAATGCCGCGACTAGCACCAAACCCGCCACGGATGCACCTTTCCATGCCCAAGATACCTGTGCCAGTTGTCCGACCCCACTCACCGCAAAGAGCAAGAGCACGGGAACCAGCACCATGCGCGTCTCAGCATGGGCACCGTAGAGCGCCGTTCCGACCGCGCCGGTTGCGACAAACAGCAGTGCGAGCAAAGTGCCCCGCTCCCGCGTCGCCAAGGTAAAACCCATGCCTAGTAGCGCGAGCGGCACGACCAAGCCGAAGGGAAACGCGAGCCCCCATTTCCACAACAGGGCCGCTAGGACGGCTGAATCGCCGCGTTCGTGGTACATATCTAGGGCGGGCAAGTGCTCCCCGCCGCGCACGAGAAGGTCGGGCGAGCCGCCCGCACTTGTGGCCACTCCTAAAAAATACCACAGCGCGAACGCGCAAGCCGTTCCCAGCGCACAGGCCCAACACGCCCGCTGCCGTTCTCCTATCCACAGCCACCAGAGCACGGCTGGCGCAAAGAGCGCGACTTGCGGCGCGGCTAGCAAGCAAAGCCCGAGCAAAACTCCGACTCCTAAAAACGCCTTCCCATCGCTCTGCTCGTCAGCCCACAAGAGCGCCGCCAGCAGCGAGAGCACTAGGAATACTGCGAGGATCGGGGGCAGCAAGGAACCGGTGAAGTAGATGGCCGGTCCGTAC
>JAJDYK010000016.1 GCA_022825185.1 Candidatus Latescibacterota bacterium
GGGATGTTAGGGTTTCGAGTGCGCGCACGGCACTGGCGTAGGCGCGAACCCGGAAGGGGGAAGCACCGCTGAGTTCAAGGAGGGTGGCGTACTCTGCGACAAAATCCGCTGCAATCCGGGCCGTTATCATTGGTTTTGCTCGTGCATTAGGTGGAGAATGTGTGATACCAGCGTCGCGTTGCCCGCGGCGAGTCCGCCGGGGATGAGGGTATCGGCTTGGTTGTAGGTCCGCACTTGGTGGTCGCAAGTGTGCATAAGGCCGCCGGCTTCGCGCACCAACAGGTCGCCAGCGCAGACGTCCCACTCGTTTTTGTCTTGAATGCTAAAGTTGAGGTCGCAGGCCCCTGCAGCCACTAGGGCCAGCTTGTAGGCGACGCTGCCGACGGGGCGGATTGCGCCGAGGTGAGGGCGAAAGGGGTCAATCCCGCCGCGTTTGGTCTCGCTGCGGCTGACGACGGCTGTGGCTTGGCCGAGGGATTGGCCCTCGCTGCAAAACACGCGCTGACCGTTGCGGAAGGTGCCGCTGCCAGATACGGCGGCGAAAACTTGCTCCTGCGCGGGGTTGTAGATAACCGCTAGGGTCGGCGCGCCACCTTCGACTAAGGCCACGGCAACTACGTATTCGGGAATGCCTTCGACGAACTCGCGGGTGCCGTCAATGGGATCGACGATCCACACGGCTTCTTTTGCGAGGCGCTGGCGGTCATCGACGGTTTCTTCGGAGAGCCAGCCGCAGTCTGGGCGCAGATCGCGCAGGGCTTTTTTGAGGTAGGCGTCGGCTTGGATATCCGCCGTGGTCAGTGGATCGTTCCTGTCTTTGTACGCGACCTCAAGGGGGCCGCCAAAGTACTGCAAGGTCAGCGCCCCGGCTTCGCGGGTGGCTGCTATGGTTTGTTGGAGTTGGGTCTGCATAAGAAAACCTGAAAATAGGGGTTGGTGTTGGGGAGAGCAATGGGCCGAGTGGGGGCATGGCGGCTTGACAAGACAAAGAGGCGTCGGGTAGATTGAGAAGGCAGAATTGACAATTTCAAACGAGGTGAAAATGCGTTGGATATTATGGATTTGGTTGCCGGTGATCTTGCTGGTGGCACGCGGGGCTGAGGCGACGATGGAGACCGAAGAGGTGCGGAGCTTGCTGGAGAAGATGCAGGCCGAAGAAGCGTGGGGCGAAGCCGTGTTTACCGATGGTCGGGTGCGCTCGTTGCGTGTGCAGGAGCTTGAGGCGGATTCAGTGGCGGTCGTCGAGGTAGTTGGTGCCTTACAGGAGCGGGAGGCCGCGTATGCGCTGGCCGAAATTCGCTCGCTGCGCTCGCTGGGGACATATCGCATTCAGGCGCGCCACGCCGCGTACCAACAGCCAAAGTCCGGGCTGTTGGCCTTTCTGCTGGAGCTACCCGTGCCGGGCGCGGGCTATTTCTACATTGGCGAGCACAAACAGGGTCTCGCGCTCATGGGCATGACGGTGACGGCGGTGGGGATGGCCATTCTGACTGGTGAGGATACTGCGGCTGGTTGGGTGCCGCTATCGGCGTGGGTCAAGATCGCGTCGTTGTTCCATCTGCGCGACCAAGTCCAAACCATTAACAAGTTGGCCAAGAACGTGGAACTGGGCGCTCTGTCCGGTCGCGAAGCCACCGTCCCCGCCTTGCGGCTGAAGCTAAATTTTTAGCAGCCGCACAAGGACTATGCTTGACTCGATACCGGCCCTTGCGGGGGCCGGTTTTTTTATGCCCTCCCAACGCGGCTGATCCAAACCCTTAGATCCATGGCCAAGCTGAGGAAGGTGGGTACCAGGAAGAGGGTGAATAGCGTGGACAGCAGCAGACCGCCGATGACGACGCTGCCCAAGCCTCGGTAGAGTTCGGAGCCTGCGCCGGGGAAGATGACCAATGGCAGCATCCCCAAGGCGCTGGTAATCATGGACATGAAGATCGGCCGCACGCGGCTGAAAACTGCGTCGCGGATGGCCTCTTTGACTGGCGTTTCGGGCGCGTCGCGCAGGATATTGAGCGTCTGATGGACGATGAGGATGGCATTGTTGACCACCACGCCAATGAGGATGACAAAGCCGAGCATGGTGAGGATGTCGAGCGGCTGATAGGTCAGGGTGAGGTTGACGACCTCCAGCCCGAGAATGCCGCCAGCCAGCGCCGGCGGTACGCTGAGCATGATGACGAATGGGTAGAGAAAACTCTCAAAGAGCGCGGCCATCAGCAGATAGGTAATCACCAAGGCCAATAGGAAGTTCCACTGGAGGGCTTGGCGGGTGCGCCGCAGGTCGTCGGCCGAGCCGGAAAGCTGAATCTGGTAGGGCGGAGCTAACTCGCCCGAATCGACGAGGGGTTGGACGATTTGGGCTTGGATGGAATCGAGGGCCGTCTCCAAGGGAATGGTTTCCGGCGGGATGACTTGGACGGTGATGGCCCGATCTCGCTCGATGTGGTTGATCTGCTCGGGGCCGGTGGTTACTTCGACGCGAGCCACAGCGCTGAGCGGCACCAGTTGGCCACGCGGGGTGTAGATGGGCAGGGCCTCAATGTCTTGGGTGCGGAACCAATCTTCCTCGCCCCGCAGCACCAAGTCGATTTCCTCACCTTGAAACTGATAGCCATCGACGAGGGCACCGTCTAGTAGCGCGTTGACCGCCGAGCCGATGTCCCGCGCCGAAAGCCCCAAATCGGCGGCGCGCACGCGGTCGGGGAGGATGCGGACTTCTGGATTGCCCAAATCGAGGCTGGGGATGGGGCGAGCTTGAGCACCGGGCACGACTTGGCGGACTTGGCCGAAGATCCGGCCTCCCAGCCCGATGAGGCGGCCTAGGTCGGGCCCGGTGATCTCGATGTCGATGGACCGTCCGCTGCCGGTGACGCGCTGAAAGAGACTCGACTGCTGCACGATGGCAAAGGTGCCTGGCACCCCGCCTAAGACTGGCCCTTGGATGATCGGGATCAACTCGCGCACCCGCTCCGGGTCGGTCGAGCGCGCGCCCATGAAGGCCGAGCGGCCAAACGCCACGAAAAACATGTTGGCAATCGGCGGCCCCGGCAGCGCTTGAGCCTGGGGACTGTCGGGGGCTGCGGCCGCCTCCCAGTGGGGCCGCAGGACGTCCTCGATGGTCTGGCCGACTTGGATCAGCTCGTCGAGGTTGTAGCCGGGGGGTGGCAGAACGATGCCGAAAATTAGGTTGCGATTGCCAGTGGGCAGGTATTCGGATTTGGGCAGTAGGGTCCAGGCGATGACTAGCGAAAGGCCAATCAGCCCGGTGATGACGCCTAAGCGCAATACCGTGCTGCCGCTGATGCGGAAGACGCTTTGGGCGATAAAGTTGCGCGCCCGGTCGCCCCAAGCGGCCAGCACGTCCCCGCGCGGTTTGTCGCCGCCGAGGATCTTGTTGGCCAAACTGGGTATGACGGAGATGGCCACGATCAAGCTGAGGACCACCGAGCAGGAGACCGCAATGGCAATGTCGCGGAAGAGCTGACCAGCCTCGTCCTCGACGAAGACGATCGGCAGGAAGATAGCCACTGTGGTCAAGGTGCTGGCTAGGAGCGCCCCCCAGACCTCCGAGGCTCCGTCCAAGGCCGCGCGGACGCGGGTTTTGCCCATCTGCTGGTGGCGGAAAATGTTTTCGAGCGCGACGATGGCGTTGTCGATGACCATGCCGACCGCAAAGCTCATCCCGGCCAGGCTAATGACGTTGATATTGCGGCCCAAAAGCCACATGGCCAAAAAGGTGCCGACAATTGAAATCGGGATGGATGTGGCGATGATCGCCACCGAACTGATGCTGCGCAGAAAGATAAAGAGCACCGTCACGGCCAGTGTGCCGCCGATGATGATGTTGGAGCGCACCAAGCTGATGGCGCTGTCTATGTAGTTGGTCTCGTCGTACACCTGCGTCAGGTGGAGACCTTCGCGGGCCAGCGGCCCCTCGTTGAGTTCGCGGATGGTGCGGCGGATGCCGTCCATGACTTCAAGGACGTTGGCTCCGGTCTCGCGCTGGGCGTTGACGGCAATGGCGGGGCGGCCCTTTTGCCGCACGGCCGCCACGGTGCGGACGTAGCCGAGGCGGGTGCGGGCGATCTCGCCGACCGTGACCCGGGTGCCATCGGCCGAGCGGACGACGACCTGCTCGATGTCGCTGGGCTGCTGGTACTGACCGACGGTGCGCACGATGTAGCGGCGCTTGCCCTCGTCAAAGGTCCCGGCGCTGATATTGGCGTTTTCGCGGGTGAGGGCTTGGGCTAGGTCTTGGACGGTGATCTGGCGGGCGGCCATGGCCTGTGGATCGACGATGACTTGAAGCTGGCGGTCGTAGCCGCCGTAGATATCGCTTCGGGACACGCCGGGGACGCGCTCGAGGGCGGTTTTTACTACTTCCTCGCCGTAGTCGCGGTAGCGCTCGATATCCAGATCGTCGCGGTCTGGCAGGGGTTCGAGCATAATCCAGGTGATGGCCCCGCTCGGACCGCTGCCGCCAGCCGAGATCACGGGCCGCTCGGCGTCGAGCGGATAGCCGAAGACCTGATCGAGCTTGTTGGAGACCAACAGCAGCACGGCATCTGGATCGACGCCGACGTTGAATTCGAGGGTTACTACTCCGCGACTGTCGTTGCTCTCACTGGTCATCAGCACCAGTCCCTCGACGCTTTTGAGTTGTTCCTCTTGGCGCTGGACGATCTCTTGCTCGACTTCTTCGGGGCTAGCGCCCGGCCATATGGTAGAGACCGTGACGATAGGGCGGTCGACGTCTGGGGTGAGCTGAACGGGGATGCGAAAGAGGGATATAAGGCCGAAGAGCGCGATGAAGAGCACGCCGACGATTACACTGACGGGACGCTTGATGGCAGTATCAACTAGGCGCATGGCGGATTATGGCTGCCGGCGGATGATGCGCACGGCTTGGCCATCCATCAGCCGCTCGTTGCCGCGTACTACGGCTAGATCGCCGGGTGCGAGTTCGCCGGTAACGGCTACGTAGCCCTTGTGCGCCAGCCCGGTTTCGACAGGGCGGCTAACGGCCTTGCCGTCGCGGGCGAGGTACACGACTTGGCCTTGTGGACCGGAGACTAGGGCGTCCTTGTGTACTAAGAGCGATGTCTTGGGTTGCGCGATTTGGAAGCGCACGCGCGCGGACATATTGCTGCGCATCTGGCCGTCTGGGTTGAGAGCCCCGACGACGACCGGGAAGGTGTGGGAGGAGGCATAGCCTTCGGCGAGGATGACGGACACGAGGCCGGCAATGGGGTCGCCGCCGAGCGCATCGACGAAGATGTCGGCGCGATCGCCCAAGGTGAGCTGCGACACGTAGCGTTCGGGCACATCGACGTACACGCGGACGGTGTCGATGGAGATTACTTGGGCAATCTCGCCGCCGCGCCCGACCCATTGGCCGATCTCGGTAAAGGTCTGGATGATGTGCCCGGAAAAGGGGGCGCGGACGAAGAGGTCTTCTACTTGCGCTTGCAGGCCGGCTAGCTTGGCACGGGCGCGGGCTAGTTCGTAGGCGTCGTCGCGCAGGTCTTGCTCGGACACCGCGTCGGTGGCGCGCAACTGGCGGCTGCGGTCGTAGTTAAACTGGCGCAGTTCAAAATCGGCTTGGGCTTCGGCTAGCGAGGCTTGGAGTGGATCGTTGGCTAATTCGAAGAGGGAATCGCCGCCGCGCACGGTTTGTCCGGCTTCCGCGAAGCGCCTTAGTACTCGCCCCTCGGTCTCGGCGGCGACGCGGCTGGAGCGCATGGGTAGGATGCGCCCGACAAAGGAGAGGTCTTCGACGAGCGGTTGTTCGAGGACCTCGGCGACGATGACCGGCGTTGGCGGGCGCTCTTGGCCGAGAAGTGCGCCGGGTAGCAAGGTCAGGAGCAGGAGAAAGACACGGGGCATTTAGATTTCCTTGGCAGAGTAAGAAAGCGCCAAGAAAGTAGGAATTGGATTGAACCGGGACAATAGGCGCTACTTGCGCCGCAGAACGGCGGGATCGCGCAAGTCCTATGTCAAGCAAAAAGAAATTGTGCTGGCTTCAAGGCCGTCCTTCTTATAGATTGGCTCTCGCCAATGACCGAACAGTCCGCCCTTTTTGTCGAATCTAGTGAAAGCACAGGATCTATACTCCATGAAAACTCCGCATTCCCATTTCATTTTTTGGGCGTTGTTTATTCTTTTGCTCCCGCCGCTGGCGGTCGCTCATGCGTTGCCTCCGCCAGCCGATAGTGCGTATTGCTGCGTCCTACCCTTCGATTACCAGCAAGGGCAGCGCGATCACATCCGCCCTGCCGCCAAGCAGTTGTCAGATTGTGCTTTGTGCGACCTTTTCGGCTCGTTAAATGAGCAGCAGGAAGAAGAGGAGGAAGAGGCGATGGAAGAAGAGGAGGAGACGGATAGTACGTCCAGCGCGGGGGGACCCGACCTGATCGTCCAGTTTCCTTCGGCCAGCGCCACCATGCTGACGCCAGGGCAGGCGTTCACCTTGCAGGTCACTGTGCAGAACCAAGGCGACCAGCAGGCCGCGGCGACGATGCTGCGCTACTATCGCTCCAATAACTCGACGATTTCTGCCAGTGACACGGAAGTGGGTACTGGCGCAGTAGATGCACTGGACGCCTCAGCCACGAGTGAGCAGTCGATTGAGTTGACGGCCAGTGGAGGGGTGGAGCGGTACTACGGCGCGTGTGTGGTCAGCGTTAGTGGCGAGAGCAATACCGACAACAACTGCTCGTCTGCTGTGAAGATAACAGTGAGCGGGCAGGAGTCGCCGGAAGACGACTATGGGTCGGAGGCAGCAGCAGAGATCAGCGAAGAGGTCACCGAAGATTTCCTCATCCCTGAGCCTTCACTACCCTCAAGTACGGTCCGAAGAAAATTTGGGCTTACATCGTTTTACCAGCAATGGGTTGATGTGGAAGGATTCCCTGTTGTGGCATCAGAGAAAGCAAATCCGTACGCTGTGAAGGAAGCAGCATGGATAATTCGGCATATGATGAGCCATCGCCCGGATGTGCTACAGGCGATGGTGCAAAACAAGGCCAGTCATTCCGTGATGGCATATGACGAAATGATAACGCAGATTCCCGAACACAGCCATCTCCGCCCCAATTTTTATTGGGATCGGCGCTCTCGCGGTTTGGGGGACCCAGTATCGAGTTGTGGTGCGGAAGACTTGCTGAATTATCCGGGCGATCCCCTCGAGGAGTACAGCGTTATGATTCACGAGTTCGCTCATAACGTACACCTAGAGGGATTGAAGACGGCGGATCCAGATTTTGATAACCGGCTCAAAACGGCGTTTGAAGCAGCCTTAGCGAAGGGGTTGTGGAAGGGCATGTATGCTTCTTCAAACAGACGGGAGTACTTTGCCGAAGGTGCAACTGCTTGGTTCAATGCACACTGGGAAAACTTCGACATCAACACTCGGACCAAGTTAAAAGAGTACGACCCAGAGCTTGCCAAGTTGGTTGCCGAGGTCTTTGGCGATACAGATTGGCGATACACACCAGCTACAGCGCGTACTCATCTGCCGCATCTGCAAGGATTCAATTCGCAGGATTCCCCAACGTTTGAATGGCCGCCGGAGTTAGTAGCGTGTTATCAACAATTGTTTGAGCCGGACGGCGACGGTGGAGACAAGTGGATAGATTTGGAACCGTATGATCTGAGTCAGCTTTCCCGTCTAAGAAGTCCAAACTACCAAACGGGCGAAACGGAGATCATCTTCATAAATAAAAGCGGAGCCTTGATCACCTACTATTGGATAGATTTTGATGGTAAGGAGAGATATTTCAGCCATATTCCCTTTGGAGAGGTTGCTGTACTTGCCTATGTCGGTCATTTCTGGTTAATCAAAGACCAACGCGGCAATAATCTAGCCGTGTTCCGAGCGAAGGGGAAAACGGGTCGAGTGTATATTGGGCCAGCTCAGGCCAAGCTGGTGGCGCAAGAGTCGATCAACCTGCTCGATGTTCCACAGTTGCAGCAAAACGCGCCCAATCCGTTCAACAGCCAGACGGTCCTTTCCTACTTCCTGCCAACGGCCGGTCCTGCGCGCGTGGAAGTATTTTCGCTGACAGGACAACGGGTGGCTACACTCCGTCAGGGGCCACAGTCTGCCGGCCACCACCAACTCCACTGGAATGGTCTCGACGCCGAAGGCCGTCCCTTGGCCAGCGGCATCTATCTGTACAGACTGGCTACAGACTTCGGCGTCTTGACGCGCAAGCTCATGCTCCTGCGTTGAGTACTAACCACCAGCGATAATGGGCGCTACTTGCGCCGGAGAACGGCGGTCTCGCGCACAAACCGCGCCCGATAATCTTGACCCCCGCTGGCTCCGTATTGGTCGATCAGGCGCTCGATGCGGCGGATGCGCTCGCCGGTAGGCGGATGGCTGGCGAAGAGTTTTTCTAAATCCGAGCGTCGGTGCGCTTCGAGCTTTTTCAACTTCTCAAAAAAGCGCAGCAGGCCGCGCGGATCGTACCCGGCCTCGATGGCGTAGCGGACGCCGAAGGTATCGGCTTCGCGCTCGTCGTCGCGGCTGAAGCGGGCACTGCCGAGCTGGGAAGCGATCTGGCCGAGTTGGTAGGGATCTTCGCCGAGGGCGAGGCTGGTGAGGACGTCCATGCCGAAGCGGGCGGCGAGTTGGTTGGCGGAGTGGCGGCCGACGATGTGGCCGATCTCGTGGGCGAGGACTCCGGCGATTTCGGCCTCGTCTTCGGCGATTAGCAGCAGGCCGCTATAGACGTAGAGATAGCCGCCGAGGACGGCGAAGGCGTTGATTTGTTTGGGATCGTCGAGGACCTTGACGCGGTAGCGGATGCCGGGGCGGTCTTCTATGGCCGGGGGAAGCAGGGCCTTGGTGACGCGCTGGATGTAGGATTGGAGGCCGCGGTCGGGATGGAGGCGTTGTTGGGCTTCGATTTGGGCGGCGAACTTCGCGCCGAGTTTGATCTCGGTTTTGTCGGAAATCAGGGCGTAGCCCAGTTCGCGGCGGACGGTCGCGCAGCCGGACGTGAGGGTGCAGGTGGCGATGAGCAGGACGAGGAGGGTGCGTTGGGGCATGGCCGTTGGTTTCCTTGGTTCCGCAGATGGACGCAGATGTGGGATAACGGGACTTCAGGCAGCTTCACCGGGCCTTTAGGCGCGAATAGCATCCCATATCTAACAAGCCCGTGCGTAACATCCCCTTTTTAAGTTAAACACCAAGCAACTCGCGCCGGTTACTTTTTCTTCCGCGTGCCAAATTCGATCACTTTTTTTTGCGGCGAGAGGTTGATTTCGTCGAGCACCGTACCGTCGCGCGCGGTCAGGGCTTGGACGATGACCTCGGCTATGTCTTCCGGCAGGATGTAGTTGTCGGGCTCTGGGCCGTGCCGGAAGTCCAATTCGGCGAAAAAAGGCGACTGGACCATGCCGGGGTTGACCAGCGTGACGCGGACGCCAGCGCGGGCGCACTCGGTGCGCAGGGCTTGGGCGAGGCCGCGCAGGGCAAATTTGGCCGCGCAGTACAAGCTGCCTTGGGCCGTGCCGGTGAGTGCGGCTTCCGACCCCATAAAGACCAAGTGGCCGCGACCAGCTTTTTTGAGGGTGGGGAGGAAAGCGCGGGCGACGAAGACGTGACTGGTCAAATTGAGGTCAATCAGGGCGCGGATTTGGTCGTAGGAGAATTGCTCTAGGGTGCCGAAGCGACCTACACCGGCGTTGAGGACTAGGGCGTCGAGGGCCGGGTAGGTGGCGACGAGGTTCTGTAGATGGGCGGGGAGTTGGTCGAGGTCGGCGAGGTCGATAGAATGCGCCTCAAAGCGATGATCATCGCAGGGGAACTTGCCGAAGTTGCGGGCAATGCCAATGGCGTGATGACCGTCGGCGAGCAATCTTTCGCAGACGGCGCGGCCAATGCCGGAACTGGCACCGGTGACTAAGACGCGCATATCAGACCTGTAAGGTGGTGGAGGGACAGGGGAAGAAAAGCTCGGCGGGAATGTACTGGAGCAATTGATCCGCGCAAAAGTCGTGTAGTTTTTTGGCCAAGGCGGGTCGGTAGGAGACCATGCCGTCTTTTTCCTCCAAACCATAGGCGAGCAGTTTTTCGTCTGGATAGAGTTTGTGCATGGTCTTGTACATGCCCTGTGGCAAGCGGAACTGGCCCAAGCTGACTGAGTGTAGGCCGTCGCGGCGGACTTGCGCGAACACAAGGGCGAACAGGTCGCGATAGCGTTCCTCGTAGGCGCGGTCGTAGAGCAGCGGATCAAAGCGCAGCCCAATGGGCCAGCCGCGTTCTTGCAGGGTGGCGATGGCCTCTAAGCGCCGAGCGACTGGCGGTGCGCCGACCTCGAATTGATCGGCCAGTGTCGGCGGGGTCATGCTGAAGGCGACGACGCAGTTGGGCAGCGGCTCGGTGGCGAGTAGGGTTTTGATGCGCACGCTCTTGGTGCGCAGTTCAAAGTACGCCTGCGGGTGGTCGGCAAAGAAGGGGAGGAAGTCGGCTGTAAAGTGGGTAATACCTTCTAGCGCGAGGCTGTCGCAGTCGTAGCCGGAAAAGAAATAGGGCGTGTCGGACGCATCCGCAGCGATGTGCGCGGCGATGTCCTGCTGGAAGTCTTCGTAGTTGACAAAGAGGACCAAATGCGCCGAGCGGTACAGCCCTTGAAGAAAGCAGTAGCGGCAGTCGTAGGGGCAGTTGAGCAGGTGCGAAAAATAGTAGTTGCGCTCGCCGCCGATGCCGTAGCCGTCGGGGGCGGGCAGGACGCGCCGCCCGGCCTTGTGGGCGAGGATGAGCGCGGGACGGCGCTTTTGCAGGCGGAAGTTCTGCGCCGTGCGGTTGAAGACTTCGCCGTAGCGGGCGCAGGGGACTAGCTGAGCGCGGGGAAAGCGGTCCAGCAGGGCGCGGGTGCGCGGGTGGTTGCGGATGGATTCTTCGGCGTAGATAAAATCGAACATGGGCAGCAAACAGGTGACGAATCTAAACGATTTCCACAGACAAGTATAAACAAGGGATCCGTCATACGTAAGAATCTACTTGACAATATGTCCTCAAAAAGGGACATTGCGACTATGGAAATCGTCTATACCGAGGTCTTTGAGACTTGGCTCAAGCGACTCGGAGATCGACGCGCCAAGGTCTCGATTGTTTCCCGAATTGAACGCATCGAAGACGGCAACTTTGGAGACCACAAATCAGTTGGCGACGGAGTCAGCGAGCTCCGAATCAATGTCGGCAAGGGCTATCGCGCCTACTACGCAATTCGGCGAAACACCGTGGTGATCCTGCTATGCGGTGGCGACAAATCGACGCAGCGGCAAGACATCAAACGCGCTCAGCGAATGGCGAGCGAGATATAAGGAGGCATCATGAAGCTCAAAAAATTCGACGTAATTGATTTTCTCGACAACGATGAGGCGTTGATTGAATATCTCAACGTAGCGCTAGAAGAAAACGATCCCAAGTACTTTGCCAAGGCTCTCGGCAACGTCGCCCGGGCCAAGGGAATGTCCTCCATCGCCGAAGCCAGCGGTCTGGGGCGGCAGGCATTGTACCGAGCGTTATCCAGCGAGGGAAACCCGCGGATCGACACGCTCTTTAGAGTGCTGGATACACTGAACGTCCGGCTTGCCATTACCCAGTAGCTTCCTTGGTTTGGATAGATACGGGGAAATACATCGAGCTTCCGCAAGGTGAAGCACAGAAGTGACCGACGGCATTCCCGCGCTTCGCCGCGCCTTTGGGCGTCAACGTCGAGGACTAGCACCCTACTTATAGGAGAGGGATCGGCAGGATGGGGATCGGGATACTGTGTATGCTGGGGGTGTTTGCGTTGTGGAGCGTCATTCCGGTGCTGGTGAAACTGCTGTTTCCCGTTTTCGACCCGTTTACAATCGCCTTTCTCCGGTTGCTGCAAGGTGCGGCGGTCGTGTCGGCCGCCTTTTTCGCGCGCGGCCATACCCTGCGGGACATTCAATGGTCTTGGTGGCATGTGATCGGGGGGTTGGGCATGAGCCTGAACTTCTCGCTCTATGCGTTTTCGCTGAGTTATACCACGGCTAGCGCTGGCTCGTTGGTCGTCCAGGTGCAATACGTCGCGCTGACGGTGCTGGCCGTCGCCGTGTTGCGCGAGCGGTTGGGTACGGGGAAAATGGTGGGGATGGCGCTGGTGCTGGCCGGAGTGGCGGTGATCGTGGGGGTGCGCGAGGATGTGGGCCACCTGTTCGCGCCGCGCTATGTACTAGGCAATGTGCTGATGCTGTTCGCGGGGCTGGGCTGGGGGATCTACGCGCTCGCCAACAAGGCGCTTGCACCGCGAGTGGGGACCGCGGCGATACTGGCCCCGATGATGACGATGGGTGTGGTGGTTACGGGCGCACTGGCTGCGACCCATTTTCAACTGCACTCGGAGCCGACCGCGGCCACGTGGATTATAGTGCTCGTGTTGGGCGTGTTGGCTACTGGCTGTGCGTTTGTGTTGGTCTCGGAGGGCATGAAGCGGCTCAGTGCCGTGCTGGTCGGTACGCTGACCGCTACGGCACCCATCGGGCAGATCGCGCTGGCCCACTGGGTCTTGGGGGAGCCAGTGACTTGGAGCCTGACTGGAGGTGGGATTTTGATTTTGGCCGGCGTGCTCGGCATGGTGTACGCCGAGCGATTTCAGCGGCGAGATCGCGCTTAAACGATGATATGGTTCGTTTAGTCCTCAGCTACTAAGTGCGCTCTTTCGGGCCGCAGAAGCTCTCTTAGTTTAGCGTCGTATGCTCGCTTGGTCGCCGCTTGATTTTCGGGCAGGCCGATTGCGACCCCCGCCGCCGTATAGGTCATAACCAGTGCCTTGCGCGGCTTGTCGTCTATATTGGTTGATCCGCCGTGGACCATGGATGTCGTCAGCACGGTTACCTGTCCCGCTTGCGCCAAAACCGGCTGCGGCGCAGCGTATTCCGGCGGCAGGTTCACCATTTTGATGCCTTGGACTCCCGGCATTGCGTCTTTCAGTGCTGGATCGGCCGAACGCGCGGCGGCTACTAGGCGGTGGCTGCCGGGTCGGTGCATCATCGGTGCCCGCTGCTCATTGACATCGGTCAACCAGAGAAAAAAACTGCATACGACCCGCCGTGGCGTCGCGGCCCAATCCTCTAAGCTGTACTGAATATCAGTGTGCTGGTCGTAGCTGAACTCGCTTCCCGGCTGGGGATAAGAGGCCAAAATCGCCGTCTGGAAGAAGCGGATCGCATCGGCTCGCAGCACTCGTTTGGCGACCCCTTCAAAAAAGGGATGCTGGATCAGGTCTAGTAGGGCCGGCTCGTAGTAATTGCAGGTCGCCCCGTAGCGAAAACGCGGTGTCTGGTCCGGTTCGGCTTCTTCAAAAGGCAGCAGCGAGTCGATGGTGGCCGCGGCCTCGGCGATTTCTTCGGTCGTCAAAGGCGTGTCAATGGTGACAGCACCCTGCTCCTCAAAGGTCCTTAATTGTTCGGCGCTGATCATAGTTCCTCCCGTGCTGAAGCGATCCTCAGAACTGGTATAGCAGGCTGAGGCTTGCGCCCCAGAACGAGGTGTCATCCGTAGTGATAGTGTATAGAATCGGCTCGCCGCGCCCCACTGTGGAGTCGTGGCTGCGTAGCTGATCCCATTCGGTTTTTTCGCTTTTGAACTCGCCGGAAGCTACCCAGCGCAACTTGAGGTCCAGAGCGGCGCGATCGCCAATCTGATAGGCCGCGCCGGCGAGCAGTTGATAGCCTATGCGGCGGTCGGTCAGCCGCGCTTGGCCGATCGTGGTTGAACCGGCGATTTTCGCGTTCAAATCCGGGTCTGCAAACGTCCTAATCCGGCTGGGGTCGTCGTTGCGCTTCCAATTGGTAAAATAGTAAAGCGACGTGCTTGCCATCCCCGCTCCAGCCCCGGCGTACGACACTAGCGCCGGCCCCAATGCAAAGTCGTAGTAAGCGTTGGCGAACAGGTTGTGCGATTGCAAATTATCGACCCCGGCGATGGCCAATTCGATTTCCTGATCCTGCTTGTCGAGGGTTATTTCGTCGAAGATGGCAATGTCAGCGCGCTCGTCGTAGGTCGTGCTGCGGTGGAAGTACTCCCCCTCGATTCTGAAGGCTCCCCAGCGATAGCCAAGGGCGAGGCCCGACCCGATTCCCGAGCCGCCGCCAAACGCATTTTCCCATTCCGTTGGGGCTGGCACAGAATCGCATTCATCGGTCACTTCTAAGCCGTCCGGATTGATGATTCGGTCGCACTTGGTGCTCCAGTCGTTGTCGGTGCCCCTCACGTCCATCGCCGGAGCAATGGCGATTCCCAAGCCCATCTGAATGTACGGGCCGTCTTGGCCGAGGGCATGGTTGTAGAAGCCGAGCAGGGCGACCGTCCACAGCAAGAATTTTTGCGGCATCACAGTTCCTTTCTTTAGGATAGGTATAGATGAAGCACAAACGAGCCGTATTATTCGTTTGCCAACGCTATTTTCAAATTGTCCAACCGTCGTTAGGCTTTTGCCTGAGCATCTTTCGTCGCTTCTGGAATAAGAAAAAACTCCACTTTGTCTAGCTGCTGCTTAAGATGGGTTAATACTTCGTCGCGGTTTTGCAAGGCCAGCAAGTCGTCGTTGACGGCAGGAGTCGCCGGTGCCAGCGCTTGCCAGCGCGCAAGCAAGCCGCGCAACTGGTGCTGTTGTGTAGCGGTAAATTGCCAGCGGGCGGTTAGCTCGGCAAGGCCGGGCGGGTCGGCGTGTAGCGCGTGAAGCTGCTGGCAGAGTGTTCGCAAATGTTCGCCAACTTGGGCGACCGTATCGAGTTGGGATTCTATTAACGCCTCTATCTTCGCCGCATTGAGCGTCTGATAGGGAGATTGCGGGTTGTCGGATACTACCTTGAGGCAGTGAATCCGCTCGCTGGTGGCAAAGCGCTGGGCGGCCTCGCAAAAGCCGCTGGCTTCCATGTCGTACGCAACGTCGCCGGTAGCCGGTTGTGCGCGATCGACGGTGTGTAGCAAAGTGGTGCGACAGGGCGTGGGAGCGGTGAAGGTGGGGTAAAAGGGCTTGCCGCTGGCTGCATCCACGACCTTGTGCGCCAGTAGAGGCGTACCCACCGCTTGGCTACCGTGGCCGGCGATGCCGATATTGAGCCAAGCCGCCGGTGTATCGCCGATCAATGCACGCAGGTACGCTGTGGCGGCTGCTGCGGCTATTTTTCCGACGCCGGAGACAATCAGGTGCGTCTGCTCGCCCGCGCAGATGCGATAGGGATGGCCGCCCACGCCTTGGAGGCGGTGGAAGGCCAACAGCGGGCGCGCCTCAGCCGCGAGAGCTACTACTAAGCACAACATGATGGCTAATATACCGGCTGGCCTCTCCTCGGCAACTTGGTTTGACCCTGCTTGAGCAGGGGTCTAAGTTCTGTGAGACAAACGAGAAAGGGCACGTATGAATAACGAATTTTTTAAGGGCCACGGCCTCGGCAACGACTACATTGCCGTTGATCCGGCTGGGCTCAGTTTTGAGCTGACGCCAGACAATATCCGCACGATTTGCGAGCGCCATTGGGGCGTGGGCAGCGACGGCATTCTCGCGCTCGCCCCGTCGCAAAAGGCCGACTTTGGCCTGAAAATCTACAACCCCGACGGCAGCGAGGCGGAAAAGTCGGGCAATGGTCTGCGGATATTCGCCCGCTACCTGCACGCCACCGGCCAAGTGCAAAAGCAGCAGTTCTCTGTGGAAACGGAGGGCGGCCTAGTAAGCGTCGATTTGCACATTGATCAGCATGGAGACGCCAGCACCGCCACGGTGCAGATGGGGCGAGCGACGTTTGCGCCACAAGCCTTGCCCTGCACGCTGGAAGCCGAAGAGCTGATCGCGCAGCCGATTGATGTCGGCGGGAAGACCTTGACCTTTACCGGCGTCAGCGTCGGCAATCCGCACTGCATCGTCTTCCGCGAACAGGGCGCTCGGTGGACCGAGGACGAGCTGTGCTCTTTGGGGCCGGAGTTGGAAAATCACCCGCTCTTCCCCCGGCGCACCAACGTACAGCTCGCCGTACCCGTGGGGCCGCACGCGATCTACATCCTGATTTGGGAGCGCGGTGCCGGTGAAACACAGGCGTCGGGGTCGTCGGCGTGTGCAGCCGCGAGTGCGGCGGTGCGGCTGGGCTTGGTCAAAAGTCCGGTTGCGGTTAGGGCACCAGGTGGGACATTGCATATCGACGTGAGCGCAAGCTACGACCTGACGATGAAGGGGCCGGTCTCCGAAGTAGCGCGCGGCGCGTTTAGCCCGTCGTTTGTGCGCGAATTGCACTGAGCGGCGCGCGGTAGCAGGGACTGCAATGCGCTGTTTAGCTTGGGTCGCGCTCGGTTGGCTGCTGATGGCCTCGGCTGCCGACGGCCAGGGCTTTGGCCGCAATAAAGTGCAGTACGCGGAGTTTGCGTGGCGGAAAATGGAGACTGAGCACTTTGACGTGTACTTCTTCGCCGAAGAGGAGGAGTTGGCCGCGTACGCCGCGCAAATGGCCGAGCGCCAGTTCACCGACCTCGAAAAGAAGTTCGCCCACACAGTGCAGCGGCGGGTGCCGCTAGTGGTCTATTCCTCGCACATCTACTTTGAACAGACGAATATCATCCCCAATATCCTGCCCGAGGGGGTCGCGGGTTTCACCGAATACCTCAAGGGGCGAGTCGCGCTGCCGCTGAGTGGCTCCCTGCCCGAATTCGAGCGGGTGCTGCACCACGAGTTGATTCACGTCTTCACGTTTGACCGGATCGCACGGGTGCTGAAGCAGCACGGGATATTGGACTTCCGCCCAGCGCCACTGTGGTTTTCCGAAGGGCTGGCTGAGTACTGGTCGAGCGAGCCTAACAGCTTTGGCGACATGATAGTGCGAGATGCGCTCTTTGCGCGGCGGCTGGTGTCCATCGCCGAGATGTATCGCATCTACGGCACCTATCAGCTATACAAGGAAGGCGAGTCGATCTGCCACTTTATGGCGGCGCGGCACGGAGCCGATGTATTTGAACAGCTTTTTGCCAATTGGTGGCGCGGCGAGACCTTTGGCGAAATTTTTGCGATCACGACCGGAGAAAGCTTAGACAAGTTCGACCAAGCTTGGCAATACCATTTGCACAAGCGTCACCTGCCGGCGATTGCCGATAGCGATCCCCCGTCCGAACTGGCCATTGCCCGCACGCAGCGCGGCTTTAACATCAAGCCCGAAATCGTCCCCGGAGATAGCAGCGCATTCTACCACTTTCGCAACGATCAAGGCTATACGCAGATCGTCCGCACGCGCCGCGACGGCAGCGAACCCGAGGTCGTAGTCGAAGGCGAGCGCATGCCGGTCTTTGAGTCCCTGCACCCGCTTTCGACGCGGCTGGCTGCTTCCCCGGATGGCAAGTGGCTGGCGTTTGCAGCCAAGAGCCGAGGCCGCGATCACCTGTACATTTGGGATGTGGAACAAAAGCGCTTGGTGGAGGATTTGTCGTTTGCCGGAATCGTCGCGATTGCGTCGCCGTCGTTTGCGCCCGATGGGCAGCGGCTGGCCTTTGCCGGCAGCGACGAAGGGGGCTGGACCGATATTTATCTGGTCGATGTAACCGGCGATAGTCTCCGCGCCTTATGCCGCGACATTTATCACGACCGCGAGCCCGACTGGTCGCCAGACGGTCAGCACATCGTCTTCAGCTCCGACCGCTGGTCCGGGGGGCGGCGCGGTCGCTACAACCTGTTCCTATACGATTTGGCGACCGAGCAGGTCTCGGCCCTCAGCCACGGTGAGCACAACGACGGCCAGCCGCGCTGGTCGCCGGACGGCGAGCGCATCGTCTTTAGCTCCGACCGAGCGGGTGCGTACGATATCTATGCCTTGCAGCTAACGGGCGAGCGCACGGCGACCCAGCGCTTGACCCACGTGTTGACGGGTGCGTTTGATCCGGTGCTATTGGCCGATGACCAGCACTTGCTCTTTTCTGGCTATGAGAGCGGCGGCTTTCAAATCTACGAGCTTGCAGTAGATTGGGCCGACAGCGCGGAGGTCAGCTATCAGCGCGTGGAGGAGGCGAAGGCCGAGCCGTGGTCGCTGGCGAGTCTGCACGGCCAGAGTGAGGTCGCCAGCCGGCCCTATGAGCGCAAGATGAGCTTCGACATAGCCCAGGGTCAGATCTCGCAGGATCCAGAATTTGGCACCTCGGGCGGTATTCAAGTGGCGCTGAGCGATGTGTTGGGCAACGATCAGTACCACTTCGTGCTCTCGCACATTGCCGCCAGCCGATCCGGTTTCTTCGACGGCCTGAACGTGGCGTTGACGCGCCTTCACCTTGGGCAGCGGCTCAACGCGTATTGGGGCGTGTTCCGGCTCAACGACCGCTTTTCGAGCCGCTTTGGCCGCTTTGTGCGCGAAGAGCGCTTGGGTGCCCACATTGGGTTGAGCTATCCCTTTTCCCAGCACGACCGCATCGACACCCGGCTCTCGCTGCGCCACGCTGAAATCGACCGGCAATTTGAGGGGCGGAAGCTGTCGGGCTGGCTGGCCAACAACTACGTCAGCTATACCCACGACACTAGCCTGTGGATTCCGACCGGGCCGCTGGAGGGCCAGCGCTACAGCTTTGGGCTGGCGCAGACGATCGACTTTAAGACCTCGCGGCGGTTCAATATCACGCTCTTTGGCGACTACCGGCACTACTTCCGCCTCTCGCAGCGCAGCGCGTTGGCCGTGCGCCTGATGGGTCGGCGCTCCACCGGTGCGGTGCCCGAATTTTTCTCCTTGGGGGGCAGTTGGACGCTGCGGGGCTATCGCTGGCGCTCGCTGTGGGGCAGTAAGATGGTGCTGTACAACCAAGAGTTGCGCTTCCCCTTGGTCGATCGGTTTTTGCTCCGCTTTCCGTTTGGGGCCATGGAGTTTAGTGCCTTCCGCGGTGCGCTCTTTTTCGACGTGGGCAATGCGTGGAACTCCGACTTCGAGCAATGGCGCGCGGCGTTTGGCACGGGGGTGCGCTTGGCCTTGGGCGGGGTTTTCGTCTTTCGCGTGGATGCGGCGCGGCGCACGGACTTCAAGTCCATAGACAGCGACACGCGCTGGGATTTCTTCTTTGGTTGGGATTATTAAATGCGCTACGCCTTGCTCGGATTTTGCCTGTTGACGGCCTGCGGCGAAAAGGTGCTCTACCTCGGCGAGCCGGGGCGCAGCGCAGTGGGAGTTGAGCCGCCGCTGCAACTTTTGTGGACGCACAAAATGGACGGCTCGCCGCTGGGCAGTGCGCTCTTTGCCGGTGATCTGATCCTCCAACTGACGACGGAGCCGACCCTCTATGCGCTGAACCAGCGCAATGGCACCCAGTTGGGCAAGCATGGATACGACAAGATGGCGTGTGCCCCGGGGCAGTTGGCCGGGGCGCGGTACGCGCTGGGGGTGTTGGGTCGCAAGCCTAGCTTGCGGGTTTTGGATCGGCGGACGGCAGCGGAGCTTTGGCGGCACGAGGGGTCATTTTGTCAGGTGCCGGTCGTGCGCGGCGATACCCTGATCGCGGTGGATGAGCAGGGCGCGGTGCAGGCGCTGCGCCTCGCCGACGGACATGTGTTGTGGCGCGCTGAATTGGATGGGCTGGCGCGGACCGGATTGGCGCTGAGCGGCGATCTCGCATTTGCTGGCACGGCGTCCGGGGACTTGGTGGCTTTGAGCGCAGAAAGCGGCAAAGAGCGCTGGCGCACGAGCTTGGGGGAAGCTGTGCGCTCGCGGCCTGTACCCACTGGTGCGCATGTAGTTACGGCGACTGCTTCTGGCCGAGTGCTAGCTGCCCGACGCGACTCTGGTCAGGTGGTGTGGGAGCGAGCTTTGGACGCACTGCCGACCGCGGAGTTGGCGCTAGCGGCAGGCGTGTTGGTAGTAGGCTGCGCCGACCGCCACTTCTATGGACTAGACGCGGCCACTGGGGCAGTGCGGTGGACGTTTGCCACCGGGGGCGTGGTGCGGAGCAGTCCAGCCGCCACGGAGCACACTGCGTATGGCGCTTCCAGCGACGGCCATCTCTACGCCTTGGATCTGCAAGACGGCCATCTGCTGTGGAAATACCGGTTGGACGGCCCCGTCTTGGCACCGGTGTCTTTGGGCGCCCAGGTCGTCGCCGTCGCCACTGAGAAGCGGCTTCTCTACGTGTTTGGACGCCGCTGAGCGAGGGAAACTCCATGAAAAAGATGATTGCTTGGTGCTTGCTGCTGCTTTCAGGTGTGTCGGCACAGGCCGAGCCGTTAGAGCTGCCTCGGCGGCTGGCTCCGTTGGAAGCAGCTTTAGCGATGGTGGAGGTAGGGGCGGTTCGCGAACCGCCCCTACTACCTGCAACAGGGGGGGCTAAGGGGGGAGGTCCCCCCGAAGAGCAACGCTCGCGCAAAAAGCTCTACTTGAGCGCGGCCTTGGCCGTGGGGGCCGGTGCGGTGGCCTACTGGAGCAAGGAGCGGGCCGATACCGCGTACGACCGCTATTTGCGCTCGGCCAGCGCAGCGCGCCAGCAGCGAGAATTGGCCGACGCCAAGCGCTTTGATCGCATAGCTGGTGCGGCGTTTGTCAGCATGGAAGTAGGCATCGTGTTCAGCTCGTACCTGCTCTTTTTTAGGTCTAGATCGTGAGAAGCTATCTCTGGATAGGGTGCTGCATCGGCGCGCTGGTCTTAGCTTGCAGCGACCGCCCGCGGCGCAACCCCCTCGACCCGCAAGCCGAGGCCCTGCAGAGCGAGTCGTTTAGCGCCTTGACGGCCTTGGCACTCGACGGCGAGGTGGAGTTGCAGTGGGACTTTTCCCACTTTTCCGATATCGAAGGCTACCGACTCTACCGCCGTCTGCCTCGGGGCGAGTGGAAGCCGATTACCCCGGTGCTGGCAGCGGACGCGACTGCGTATGCGGATGGGGAAGTGCAAAACGGGACGAGCTACGAGTACCAGCTCAGCTTGCTCGTCGCCGGGGAAGACGAGCGGCCTAGCGGCAGGCCCGTGTCTGCTACGCCCGGCCCGGAAGTCGCTTGGGTGGCTGACCGCCACTCCGGGCTGGTGTGGAAAATCAGCGCGGATGCGCGCAGTGCGCATTTTGCCCAAGGGCGCTTTTTCGACTTGGCGGCGATTGCACTCGACGTGGCCAATGGTTCGTGCTGGGTCAGCGACCGGGGGTTTGCCGGGCTGTACC
>JAJDYK010000062.1 GCA_022825185.1 Candidatus Latescibacterota bacterium
CTGTTCGATGGTGTCGCCGCGCTCGGGGTCGTCGAGGAAGAAGGTGAAGTTGGAAAACAGCTTAAACTGATAGCTAACCAAGTAGGCCTGCAGATCAAAGGTGCTTGTGCCGGCCTCTTCAACGTGGAAATTGACGTGGAAGTCTTGGCGGCCGGTGGTGCCTCCTTCCAGATCATCAATAGCACCCCAGCGGTCGATGAGGCCCTGTTCTATGGCCCGTTGTGGGATCTGCCCAGAGGCGTCCCAAGCCGAACTAAACCCGCTGGTGGTCAAGGTAAGGGTGGAGCGGTCGGAGAGGTGGTTGTGGTACTTACCGAAGAGATTGAGGCGCTGTAGGCCCTGAGCCCGCTTGACCGGGCCATCGGTGTGGTAGTACTTGCCCGCGAAATAAGCACTTTGCTCGGTATCGGCCAGCGGAATCTGATAGAGCATGGTGTACTCGGCCGTATTGAACCCACCCCCTTCGAGTTGAATAACGTTGCCGTCGAGGTGGTCGCGGGTGCGGTAGGCGACGGCCCCGGCCGTAGCCAAATTGCCGAATTCGGCAAAGTACGGCCCTTTCTTAACGTCCAGTTGTTCGACGACTTCGGGAATGAGAAAGTGTAGGTCGGCGTAGCCTTGCCCGTGGCCGTGGGATACCATGTTCACGGGCACTCCATCCACCGAAATGGCCACATCCGTGCCGTGGTCGGCGTCAAAACCGCGCAGAAAAATCTGTTCGGCTTTGCCACCGCCAGCGTGTTGGGCGATGATGAGGCCGGGGGCCAGTTGCAGCATCTGATGAGCTGTGCGATTGGGCCGGGTTTGTAGGTCAAATTGGCGCACTGCCCGCGAGGAGGCCGCGGAAAAGGCCCGGTCGGCTCGGATCAGCATTTCGCCCATGTGTACGGGGCTGGGAGTCAGGGCGGCAGTCAAGCGAGCTTGCTCGCCAGCAACCACCTGCAAGGTCTCGGTGCGGGTAGCATAACCAATCATACTGATTTCCACTTGGTGGGTGCCCGCAGGCACGGCCGGCAATACAAACTGACCTTCTAAATCCGCGACAACTCCCAGCAGGGTATCGACGAGGCGAATGTTGGCTCCGGGCAGCGGTTCGCCGGTGGCCGCATCGGTTATCTTGCCACTTAGCTGAGCCGCTGGCTCGGCTGTTATAGGATGGACGACTAGCAAAGTCGCTAGAATCGACAAATAGACCATAATGCGCATTATCTACTTCTCCTTATCGGATTTATCGGGAGATAACGACCTTCAGGCCGCTCATATTTCTGTGGATAGCCTAACGGGATCACCTCAAACGCAAAAATCGTCATTACCAGAACAAAAATCAAACGGACGGGCGGCGTTGCACCGAATGGAGTCCAACTTAGTTTGACGCCTCGCGTCGGTGTTGAAAAGCGGTTGCCGCAGCCTTGAGGATTACCTATCGCGCAGCAGGAACACGCGGTCGGTGTTGAAGTAATCGCCGACCCGCTCGTCGCGGTACGCACCACCGGCAATCAGCAGGCGGCCGTTGACAACAGCAGCCGCAGCCCAGCTAACCGGCGAGGGCAAGTCGGGACCGCGATGCCACTGGTCGGTGGCCGGTGTGTAGGCAAAACTCGCCGTCTGGCCGCTTTTGGCCCCTCGTCCGCCCATGACCCAGACGCTGCCGTTGAAGGCCGTACACAGAGGAGCGCCGGGAGGCCGCGACGGATGCTCAATCTGGCCCCAGCTATCCTGCTCGGGGTCATAGACGAACAGACCTGGGCACTGGGACGCGGGGCCTGCGGCAATGTAGATCTTGCCGTCCAGAACGCAGCCGCTCGCCTGAAACACCGGGCCGGGCGCGGGGGCATCAACCCGCCAACTCGTCTCCCCGGCTCCAATGCTCAGGACCTCTGTCGTCGGACTTTCGTCGTCGGCACCGCCCACGGCGTACAACCGGTCGTTGACAGTAAGGGCCACCACTTGGCCTGCTTTGCGCGGTAGCGGCGGACCGAGGCGATAGCTCCGCGTGCGGGGATCAAAAATTTCGACGGTCTCCGTCGCCCGCGTCCCACCGCCAGCGCGGAAGAGACCCCCCAAAAGCCAAAGCTCGTCGTCGAGAGCGGCGATACCAGAGTAAGCCTTGCCCGGCTCCAGCATGGGCGGCTCCACGCGCCACGTGCCCGAGGGGATGTGGTAGGACCACACGTGGTCGAGGTTTACCCACTCCGACGCGGGCCAGCCGAAGAAGGTCTTGCCCCCGGCGGTGTACAGACGGTCCCCAATGCGGGCAAAGATGTGGTCGTGGTTGCCCGCCGGCATCTTCGGCTGCTCGTCCCAGTGCTCGTGCCAAGCCTGCTCAAGATCGGCGAGACGCTGGACTTTCCCCGTCCTCAACACCCAAAGATTGCCAGAGCGAGCGTGCAGCAGCGCCTGCACCGGACCATCCCCTCCCGCCTGAATCTCCCGCCAATCCGGCGGACCATCGACATTCACAGTCAGCTCGCGCAAGCTGCCATCGGCAAAGCCGACTACGACCTGAGCGCCGCCGCGCGCAATCGCGGTGATGCGGGAATCAACGGGGTTGGCAAAGGAGCGATGAGGCCCAGGCGAGCGGGGATCGACGCGCAAGACAGAGGCCTCCAAGGCCACCCACACGAAGCCAGCGTCGTCGGTGACAGCACCCTGCCAAGAGCCAGCGAGTTGATTCGCGGGTAGGTCGAGGAGCTGCCAGCTGTGGGGACGTTGGTCCGTCAAGACGGCGACATCCCGCCGCTCGCCATCGTCAGCAATAGCCCACACATTGCCGAAAGGATCGTCGCACACCGGCGTGATCTCCCACCCGGCTGGGGCGATCGGCGCGGCCTCAAACATGGCGTCCCCTCGACGCACAGCACCGCACCCGGCACACCAAACATCACCCCAGCGCGTCGCCAGCAACGGTCCCGGCGATCCTTGGAGCAGGAAGGAAGGCGTCCGAGAAACCGGCTCGCCCCCTCGGCGCGGGTAGCGCAGGACCTCGTCGTCGCGGGCTATCCACAAATCCCCGTCGGGAGCAATTTGCAGACCTTGGACGCGCCCTTCGGCAACAACCTCCCAAGTGTCGGCGTCATCAGAGGCGTTGCGGGCGACAATCCCCTCGGAGCCGAGGACGGCGACATAGGCTCGTCCGTCGCGGTCTTCGAGGAGCAGGCCCGGCCCGTCGGGCAAGGTGTCGGCCGCAGCAAGTCCAGCGGAAACAACCATGAGGCAACCTATTCGATAGAGGGATCGGAGTGAAATGCAATTAAGCAGCATAGGAACCGCCTTCCTTTGTTGGCGTCTTCGCTTTCGCATAAAAAAATACACCTGCTCATACCCGGTCAATTGCCGCCAATTGCATGAGTTTGAGTAGATTGGCTCGCGGCCCCACTAAATCACCTAGGTTCAAGACGCTCAATGCGCCCTTCCTGAAAGTCCACTTCCAGCCAAGGGTCAGCCGTGTCGCGGCGGAACTGGTAGAGTTGAGTGCGCATCTGAGCGGCTACCTCCTGCAAGTCGGGGTCGTCGATCCGATTGACGCTCTCGGTGGGATCGGCCTCCAGATCGTATAACTCCTCGGGCTCCCGCGTGATCACGTGGCGGGTGGGTCGCTCGCCCATCGAGGGAATCGCGTCGCGACGCACCGCCGTCCACGTGGTCGAGCGGAATAGATCCGTGGGCAGCATGGTAGTGAGACCAGCGGCTAAGTTGCGCACGAATTTGTAGCGCCGTCCGCGCAGCACCCGATAGGGATTGTAATCAACCACCTCGTGAAAGCAGTGCGAAAAGAACGTGTACTCCCAGTCGGGGACGGACGGATCGGCTAGGCCCGGCAGGAGGGAACGGCCCGGCAAATCCTCGGGCGCGGGCACTCCGGACCAGTCGTGCAACGTGGGGCGGATATCGGTCCAATTGATGAGCGACTGGCTACGGGTGCCGGGGGCGGTGATGCCCGGTGCCCGCAGGATAAAGGGGCAGTGGTGGCCGCTGTCGAAGAAGGACGCCTTGGCCCCGGGGAAGGGCATGGCGTGGTCGGTTGTGACGATGACCAAGGTCTCGTCGGCCCGGCCCGATTCCTCCAGTGCGTCGAGCAGACAGCCCACGCCAAAGTCGAAGCGGGAGACTGCCTGATAGTACTCGGCGAGGTCGGCGCGCACGTCGGGCACATCGGGCAGATAGGGCGGCACCACCACGTCGTCGGGGCTGTACTGAGTTTCAGGTACATCAGAGTAGGGACGCTCATTGCCAAAACCCCGACCCGCGCGGTGGGGATCGGTAAACCCCACGTGCATGTAGAACGGCTGGTCGGGATGAGAGGACCAAAAGTCGCGCGCGGCACGGGCCAATTCGACGCCGTTTCTGGCATTGACTTCAGGCTCAAAGTCAAACGGGTACACGCTGGGCGGTTCTACGTGCTTTTTGCCGATGCAAGCCGTGGCGTAGCCATGCTCTTTGAGGCTGGAGAGCGTCGAGGTAATGTGGGGGTGCGTGGAGAAGCCGTGGATGCCGTGGCAGTGGCCGTACTGGCCGTGGGTGTGGCTGTGGTATCCAGTGAGGATGCAGGCGCGGCTGACCGCGCACGAAGGGCTGGTGCAGAAGGCTTGCTCGAAGACTGTGCCCTCGCGAGCAAACGAGTCAATGCGGGGCGTGTGGACAACGCTATTGCCGTAGCAATCGGCGATGCGGCTCCAGTCGTCGGCGATGAGGAATAGGACGTTGCGCTGAGTGGTCATAGGGCAATCAGGCCGAGGCCGATTCAGAGGTGCCCTTGTGTCGCTCGCCGTACGGAATTTCGCACGCCTCATCGGCGCATTCGACCCTGCCAAACCGATGCCGATTGCGCGCTATAAGATCGTAGCCAGCGCGAAATAGCTGCTTCAGTCCCGGAATGCGGTACACCCCGGTGAACAGATTCCAAGGAGGAAGCCGACGATAAATCTGGTACACGGCGTCCGCTCCGACATCGACCTGACCGCCAGCGTGAATAAGGCGCAGGCCGGTGTTAAAGTCAGAACTGGAAAGGATGGGAAACCGCTCTTCAATGCCGGTCGTTTGACGCGGCAAGTACTCGAAGCGGCCATTGCGGTCAAAGCGGCGAATGCGGCCGACGCTCCACAGACAGAAGCGGCATTCGCCGTCGTACACGATTACGGGACGAGATTTGTTCATATTTTTAGGTTCCCTCTGTATTGCAAGTACTATGAGTATACAACAGAAGTGCTAACGCCAACAGACGCATTATGTGGAGGCTGAGTTAAGCGGTTAGAGGCATCTGGCCAATGCAAAGATCTTGCGTACTATACGTCAATGGCGCATACTAGGTATATCGCAAGAGCCGGCAGGAAGATCTTACCTCTCGACAATGCAAGCTGCTTAGTAAATGCTTAGTAAACTAGTAAAGGAACATCTGGCATGAATGAGCGCGACTTTGACCAACTTGTAGACAGCGTCAAGCAAGCCGGGACGATCAAGCGTGGCAAGATGAAGCCAGGGCGCAGAATCCAGATGGATCCCGCCGATATCAGGATGATCCGCAAGAAACTGAATAAATCGCAATCCGAATTCGCCCTGATGATTGGTGTCAGTGTCTCTACTTTGCAGAATTGGGAGCAGGGACGTCGTCGACCCGAAGGCCCTGCTCGGGCCCTGCTGAAAATCGCTGCGGAGAATCCCGAAACAGTGGCGCAGTCGTTGAGCGCTTAAGCGACCACAAAGGTGTTGTGTGGAATTCGCAAATTATGACGCTTTGGACGATTCAATCTATGGCTGCCTGGAAGATCTTGCAGCGGAGGCAAGTGCTTTTCGCCGATCAGAGGTATTCAGAGGATCTGTTTCTCGATGCTTACAGGTGGATGGCAGAGCGAATGGAGTACCGAATAGAACCTAGGTCTGAGAATACGTCTTTGCCTTTATGGGCCTGGTATCAATGGGATAATGCCAAAAGACGTAAACCCGATCTACGTAGCAGTGCTCATTTACCCAAAGGCCAACGCGGTGTACGGATCGAATTCGAGCAATCAGACAAAGGAGTGTTATTATCCGATTTTGATCTATGGCATTATGTCCTCAATTACTGGTATCTTCCCCAAACCGTGGCCGATGGAGAAGCATTTGAGGCCGAGTTATCTGAGTACAATCTGTCTTTTTTCGACATGAAGCCTCTACCAGTTCGCGCATACCATCAACGCATAGAGGATAGTTGGGATCGTATATTTGACCTTGATTGGGCTGAAGAAGAGATTTCAGACCCTTTCAGTAAAAAGTCAATTCAAGCTACATTCTGGCAGTTGCATTTTGATCAGATAAGAGATGTCCAGTTTTTCACTGCACGGTAGTAATATTCGGCACCCGCTTCGCGGGTCCACAAACCAGCAGACAGGTCAAAGTCAGAAAAAAATTGCTGAGGAGGATTCAGAATGGAGCTGATTCGCTCGTCGGACATTCAGGTGTTCTGTAATTCTGGAATAGAATCTCGGCAACTGCTATTTCCCGAGAACTCTTCTTCGGAAAGGATCACGATTACACACGTCACCGTCCCACCTAGAGGTAAAAACCCTGTGCATCGACATAAAACATCAGAACAGATTTGGATAGCCTTACAAGGTTCCGGAAATTTGATTCTGGAGAACGAGACGATAGAGGAATTCGCCGCCGGTGACGTCGTTCGATTCGAGGACGGTGACCTTCATGGGTTCATCAACTCAGGTACCCAGCCCTTTATCTATATGTCAGTCACATCACCGCCTTTGAATTTTCGTGCGGCCTATGACAGTGGTTGGTCAAGTACGATGGGCAACAAACCATGATTGATGATTCCTACAGTTCGGGAGCAAAGCATTACGACGCGGCATACAGCGTCAAGGAAGATTTGGTGGACAGGGACTTCTATCTCGATCTAGCCAATGAGTACGGTGGACCTGTTCTCGAATTTGGCTGCGGCACTGGGAGAATTACCCTGCCGCTGGCGCGACAAGGCGTTGATGTCACGGGGATGGATGCTTCTCATTCCATGCTGGAGGTCTTGCGCGCCAAGCTCGCCAAAGAGCCTGCAGGCGTACGACGGCGGACACGAGTCGTAGAGGGAGATTTTCGCACCCATTATTTAGATGAGCAATTCTCCTTGGTAGTAATTCCTTTCAGACCCATGCAGCACATGTACACTACGGAAGATCAACTGGCGGCTCTGCAAAACGCCAGCAGACACTTGGCAGATGATGGCGTCCTCGCGTTTGATGTATTCAATCCCAGTTTCGACAAAATTCTATCGGGCGTCGGCGAAGAATACTTGGACTTGGAGTGGCCCGCACAAGATGGGACGGATCGGATGGTCCGACGGTACTTTGTAAAGGACGAGATTGACCTGATCAACCTGAATTTCTCGGGCAGGTTCATCTTCCGATTGTGTGAGGGTGATAAAGTTCTGTCTGAGGAAGCACAGCCGTTGAAGATGAGCTTCTATACCTATCCTCACCTTAAACTTCTTTTTTACGCTGCCGGTCTTGAAAGTGTAGGAGAATTCGGATCATTTGACCGGAGACCAATAGGGCCCGAAGCACCCGAAATGATATTCCTACTGAAGCGTCGTCAATGACACGCAGCTCGCGCGCTCGTCGAGGTCCATGTTGCGGCCCTTCTGTATGGATTCATCGGCCCCTTCGGAAAGGCAGTCCTGATCCTCCTAGCGCTGTTTCATCGAAGAGGGAAATCATCGGCGGCCTGATCATAGTGTCCGCCGCTTTGTTTGAAAGCCTAAGACCTCAAAGTTTTGAGCACACTACCCACTCCTAAACAAGCCAAGACTGCCGTGCAACGCCTCACTGACGACATGAAACGCAACTGGGTCGAAAAGGGCTATCTCCTGCTCAAGGGAGCCCTCACCCGCAACCAAGTCGCAGGCTATCTATCCGCGACCGACGAGGTGATCGCCAAATACCGCGAGACCCATCCCGAGGCCCGTGAGCAGGACGCCCTCAACATCATCCAGACAGTCGAGCGATCCCCGAATTTCGATTCGCTGATCGACCATCCTAGCACCTTCGGCGTCATCGTCGATCTGATAGGCCCTTATCTCCAGATCATGGGCACGGTGATTTACGTCCGCTATCCGAGTGGGGACATGCCCTTCGGCTGGCATACCGACGGGGGTGCCTCGTTGCGCGAGTTCCGCGTCGCGCCGGACAGCCGCCCGCTCAACTTCAAGATCCAGTATTTCCTGACCGACATCCCCGAAGATAACCGGGCCAACTTCTGCTTCGTGCCCGGCAGCCATCGCCAAGACTTTCCCGAGGAAGGTTTCGCCAAGGGAGCATGGCCGGAGGGCGGCGTCCAGCTAGTCGCCGAGGCAGGCGACGCCGTCATCTTCACCTACGGTCTGTGGCACGGCGTGGCCCCGAATGAGGGCGAAAACATCCGGCGCAGCGTTACCTTTCGCTACGGGCAGCTATGGTCGCGGCCGTGGGACTACGAAAAGGCACCGCCTGAAGTGTTGGCGCGCATGACGCCGCGCCAGCGACGCCTGATGGGCGATATCGGCCCTAACAGTGCCCCCGGTGCGTACTACGCACCCGAAGACCAGCTCGACATCATCCTCGACGGCATCGAACAGCCGCCGACCTAGTCACAGGATGCACAGGCGTATTATTCGGGGTTACTGAGACCAAAACGTCAAGCACTCACCGAATCCACATGGACAATCGCTGGAACGACATCGCCACCGCCGCCTACGGTCTCACTGATCTGCGACTGATTGAATCGCGAGCGCATTTCAGCAATCACTTCTTCATAGAATCGTCTCAGGGGCAATTCGTCCTATCCTGCTCTCCGTTCCAAGCAGACAGAATGGCAAAGAGCTATCAGTTCCAGCTAATGGAAGTCCTCAAGTACAACGGTTTTAGACAAGTTTCACTGCCGATTCAGACACTAGATGGAAGGTACTGCTACTGGGGAGGGGAAGACTGGTGGGTGTTGAATCCCTACATGCCATCCGACGAACATCCTCCGTGGGACTCTCGTGATCTGATTACTGCGGCAGCCCAGACGCTAGCGGCGCTTCATTCAGCAGGTCGCAGATACGGGGATGAACTCCGAGCCGAATCAGCAAGAGAGGACTTGGGTTGGTATTACGTACCTTCGACCAGATGGGTTAAATTGTCGACGAAAATCGCTGGCGCTTTCCGGTGGAACGAGCTAAGTGAGGATGACACAGCATTCCTTCAATCTCAACTCCACTTCATACAATCCAACGCCCCCGCTATAAAGTCACTATGCGACGAGTGGGGAATGCTGTCGATCACGCACCAAGACTACCGCCCTGCTAACTTGCGGGTATGGGAGTCGAAGATCGCCACAGTGTGGGACTTCGACATGGCTGTCATTGACTACTCGCTCTACGATGTGGCATTCGCGTCACTCCAGTTCGGAGGTCGAGAATGTCTTTTCCCCGAAGTATCCCTGGATCTCGCCAAGCAATTTGTCGAGGCGTATGTAGCGGCAACAGACAAGCCCGAACCCATTGGGGAAGACGGCGTCCTCCGATGGTTTCTAACAGTAGCTGTGCTACGACGCCTGCTATTGAACTATCACATCCCAGAGCGGATGGAGTTGCTGCGGAAAATTGCAGGCTGGGATGTCAAACGATTTTGATTTTGGCGGGATGGTAACCCTTCCGCGCATTTGGAAGACATCATTCAGACACTGCGAATGTCAACACACGTTGAGCTCGTTCCACTGTCCTTCGAATTTCGGTCTGGTGATTCGAAAATGCTGCGTTTGACGCATTAGCGGAATAACTGTTGGGGCGCAGAACCTGTTTGGGGGAGGTCTCGGGCATCAGAAGTGGTCCGGTTCCCAGAAGATGACCTCGCGGCGCGGAAACCACTCCTCAAGTCGACGAACCTCCCCGGCCTCCAGCGAGATCCCACGAGCGCGGAGGACAGGTTCCAAGTCGCGGCCAGAGGACTCGCCAAATAGAAGCCGACACATCACATCGTCCGGCAGCCCGCGGACCGACTCCGCCGCTTCGGGCACGGCCTTGGCGATCAGCGCGCCGAGGTCGAACGGCAGAGCCATCATCGAGCTGTCGCCCGTGAGCTCCAGATCGGCGTCAGCAGTAGCAACTAGAGCATCGACAAAAGGGTGGGTGTAGGAGATCTCACCGTGGATCTGCGTCACCCCAGTCGCCGCGCACTCGTCGAGCAGGTGCTGCACGAGGGCATCAAGGTCCGGTCCGCTCTCGTAAGCAACTTCATACACCTCAACGCCGTCGTCGTCTCTCTCCCAGTTGATATACCCGCTAAGCCCCGCCGAATCACGGACGACAGCAGTGGGCAGCACGCCGCGCACGCGGGAGGGAGCGTAGTCCCAGTACGGACGCGGACGCAACAGGCTGCCGCTACGGCCAGCGTTGTAGCGTTGGTAGAGCGCTACCGTCTCCTCCAAGTCGCGGCTCTCATCAAACGGCAGCACCTTAAGCGCGGATCGCCCCGGCTGCGGAGTACGGTGCAGCTTGGCGTGAAATCCCATAAGCGGCACACAGCTCCAGCCGAGACGCCGGTAAAAACGCGCCGGAATCATCGTGAACAGCAGACCTAAGTCGTACCCATCGTCGCGCATGTACTCGGCTGCATGCTCCATGAGCCGCGTCGCTATGCCGCGTTGCCGGTAGTCAGGATGGGTAGTGACGCCGCCGATACCACCCATGCGGACGGGCGTAGCACCGAGGTGGACCCAGCGGTCCCAGATGCGCAACGTCGATACAATGCGATTTTCAACGACGACGACCGGCGTCTGCGACGGACACCAAGTTGGATCGCCTTCCATGTAGCCTCGGTAGCGCTCGTGGCCTTCGGGGTTATGCACGGCGCAGAGTAGGTCTATGAGCTCGTCGAGTTCCGACTCGCGGATGAGGCGAATGGTTTCCATAGTATCCCTGACAAACTAACCAATCAGTTCAGCCGCCGCAGCCGGATCATCCGCAGCACCCAATAGGCTCCTAAGGCAGCGAAAAAATGCTTGCATGTATGGCCGCTGATGACTCCCCCTGCCGCGTACAGGGCTTGGTCAAACACCTCGGAGGCTTTCGCGAGCAGATAAAACAGACCGGCGACGTAGAGATCGGACCCGCGCGTGTACGACGACGGCAGCAGACGAACCATGAGAGGCACGAACAGAATCGGATAGGCTTGGGCGACGATGTAATAACGAAGATCGCCGGCCCCGTCCTGCTCTGTATAGTACCAGTACAACACGCTGAAAAGACCAAAGGCGATCAGCGGCAGCAAGGTGATGATGCCAGCGCGCCGGTCCAAGCGCTCGGTAATCGCCGTAGCGAGAAACGCCATAAAGGCAATGCTCATCGGCAGGCGATCCCACAGAAGCGTTTCGTTGCTGGGGGCCAAGTGGTAGTAGGTCGAGCCAAGGCCAACCAGCGCCACCGCGAGAAAGAGAATCTGATACGCCAGCGAATCAACTGGGTGCTCGAATGCCTGCTGCGAGGGATCTGTGGCAAGACGGAACACGACAACGAATCCCCACAGCCCCACCAACAGAAAGGGCAGGTTGGAGATCACGTTCAGGCAATGAGGGATGCCCAACAGGGTGCGCTGATCGGCGAACTGGTGATAGGCCGGGTCTTGCGGAATAGGTGCCTGCAGGAAAATGACCGCCCAGAAGGTGATCGTCAGATAGGCAATTATCCGGAGGCGGTGGTCGCGTTTCATTGCCTTAGCGTTGGGTTGAAGTCTTAAGAAGTTTCCACATCATGGCCGCTCAGCCTCTAGTTCATTTCTATTACTTTCCCATTCACGCCGTAAGATAGCCATAATATAGAAACTCCAATATCCATCGTCGGCCTTTCGGCATTCTCTGAGGTGTCCTTCCTTCACAAACCCAACCTTCTCGTAGCAGCGTATGGCACTTGTGTTGAAGTCGAACACGGCTAGCTCAATGCGATGAAGACCAAGCTGACGAAAGCCGATCTCAACGATCTTCTCCATCATAACCGTTCCGACGCCCCTTCCCCTGTAAGCAGGGTCGCCAACGAGCACCCGACACACGCGGGCACTTCCGTTGTGACGATCAATCGCCGCTAGCTCAATGTGCCCAATCGCCGTCCCATTCTCACTATCCACGACCTTGTAGATCAGCTTGCTCGGCAAGTCGCCCTGAGTACCCGTCAGATATTCGCTTAGCTGCTCGCGATTAAGCGGATATTCAAAATCCGGTCCAGCCCATTGCAAAAGAAAATCACTGGATGGAATCCAACCAATCAACCTGTCGAAGTCTGCTTCAGTGAATGGCTCTAGGACTACCATTTTCTTGTTGTGTCTTGAGATACGTTCATGTTTCCAAGTGAGAGAGTTCCGTCAATGACATTGGTACCGTTGAAGTCATAAAAGGACTCATCCGTCTCCGTAAAAAGCGGATCCAATTCCTGTCGTCGATACTCTTGAGCCGCAATCGAGTCGGCATCCTCTGCGACCAAGCCCTGCACTTCTTTGTAATGGTCAAAGCTCTGATAAACCCATACCGCGACGATCCGAATTTCTCGTAGAAGGCTCTGGCTCTTTGACTGGCATAGGTTACTCCTTATAGCGGTGGACAATGTCTTGGAGCTCATTGAGGATAAGCTGCGCTGCATCGGGGCGGACTATGGCGTTGCCCAAGGTGGTATAGTGCATCTCCAGACACTCAATAAGCACCTGCTTGATGGCGTCGGCATCCGGGTACTTGGGCAGGGCCACCTCCTCGGGCGGTGCCAGATAGAGGCGCTCCATAGTCCGCTCTTTCTCATCAAACCACTCCCGAATCTTTTCTTTGGACCACTCGCCCTTACGGATAGCCTTGTAGATTTCGCGGTGCTTGTCTAGGCGCATCGTCTGATGGATATAGAGTTGTTCGCACTCTAACATCAGGCGGACGATGTGATAGGCGAACTTGGTGTCATACCCATATTTTTTGACCGTCTCCTGTCTCCTTTCGCTGCGCTTGTCCCCGGGCTTGTCTAACTTGGAAAGCTGAGAAGAAGCATAGCCGCGGAACTTGTCATAGCAGCCGCGGTGGAGGAAAAGCGAGCGGTGCTTGCGGATGTGCTCATAGATAAGCGAGCTGTGGTAGACACAACGCTTGGGCAAGAACAAAAGCTCTAGCATGTTGGGGTTGTTATCCATGCATAGCTGAAATAATTTGACGATGCCGTAGACGGTTATGTCATACTGCATCTGGGTCTCAGGGAAGAAGATGTGATGTTGCTGGTAGCTTTCGAAAGAGGGTGGATTCTTGCCAAAGCCCGGGATGTGGCCTTCGAGATGAGGGAAGACCATGCCTTTAGGGGGTATAGTCATGCCGACGATGTCCTCATCGGCGTCGCCGGGCTCATTACAGCCATAGGCTTTGGAGCCAATGACGCCCTCGAACATGAGGTTGTCAATAAGCCACGGTGGGGGGTGTATCAAGTCCTTTTTGATAAGACGGCGTAGTACAGAAGCCATTGAACTTCCTTTCCGATCAAAAATGGGGCTCACCCTCGCGCAGCCATTCGCTCAAATGCGCTAGGAGGTTGGCGGGATTCCCAAGCATCGATTAGCGTGTTCACATTGGTCTGGCACGGCTGCATCGAGTCAATTTCCAGATCGTATTCAGCGAAACCGTGTACTACTTGATAGTCCGTTCGTGCCTCCCCAATTCGCCGATTGCCTCTTTCGCGCTCTCTGTGCTCAAGCTCGGGAAGCGGACAATGCACTCCGACAAAAAATACGTCCAAGCCGGTGAGTAATTTCACCAGATCCGACATCCACATCTCATTTTCAATAATGTGATCGACGATGAGATTATTGCCCGCCTCAGCTAAAACTGGCAAACACCGATGAAACCCATCAAAGACGGCAGGCCTCATAGCTGACCAATCAAATTCACCGCTGCGAATGCGTTCCATCGGTAGGGCGTCCGAATCGCGGAGGTGGTCAAACGAAAAGTGCCAGAATGGGATTGGTAGCGTCTGCTGTAGCTGGCGTGCAAGCGTCGATTTCCCTGAACTCGACGCGCCGTTGATGAGGATGATTTTCCCTAGTTCGCGATTGGTATCCATAGGACTTCAATGTGGCATCAGTGTATGCGGTTCGTATCTACTCTGTCCCCTCCCTTAGTATCTCCAAATATCGCTCTCCATACCCCTCATAATCCAATCCTTCACTAAAAGCCTCTCCCGTCTCGCTGCCATCCAACCGAGTCACCCCTCCCTTTTCAACCGGCTCAATCTGCGTATCCTCGTGCCACTCATTCCACGAAGTAACCATCAGCATTCGCCCCGTCGATTCATCCGCATACTCTACAGCCTGCGCCAGCATCGCCCGAAATAGCGAGCCAAATTCGGCCTCCTCACTCAACTTCCGCGAGACAGCCTCATGTCCACTACGCACACCTTTATCGTTAAATCCCGGCGTCGTAGCGGGTATAAACGCGGCTCCTTCAGCATGAGCCAGTTCTCGCCAACCCGCCTGCGCTGCATAATACCGATCCACTGCCGCCTGTCCGGCATAACCCTTCGCTCCCATACTGCCGTACACATCGTAATTCGTCACGGCATCTAGCAGCCCAATAGCCCCATGAGACGACGGCGGTTGTCCAAAAACCTCATCGCCGACGAGATATATATCGTGTCCCGCCTCTCTGGCCGTTGCACGCATCGCCTCCACCACCTCAGCCAGCGTCCCATTGCGCGAGAGTACCCGCGTTAAATAGACAAAAAGCACCGGACGTCCATCGATCCGCAAATAGTTAGAATGGTCGAAATAGCGTTCGGCAATATGTGCGATGTCCGGTGCGACATTGTCGAACGCTGAAAACTCCCTTGTGCGCCCCGTAGTCTCATAAAACAGCGCAATCTGCATATCGCCTAATTCATCGTGCGGCAGAATGTGCTGCAGCAGAGTCCGATCTTCGCGCGAATCGGGGCCCCACCAACTCGCCACCCACAGCGAGATATTGGCCTGTCGGCTCCACTTGAGATGTTGGGCGATCACCGAGGGATTGCGATCGTCGTACTCGCCCAGCATCGGCAACTGCGGCGGTATCAGCTCTTTGCGCATATAGCGACCACCGTGAAAATCGCCGCTGTACCAGGGGTAATAATAGACGCCTACGGTATAAGGTGAATCCATTTGGTCTTTATCTGGGCTACTCATAGGATCTTCGCCGTTACATGCGCTGGGAAACACGAGAAAGATGCTGCATAAAACAATCAGAGGAAGTAGCCTACTAGAAAACATGGGTACGCTCAATCCATTTATCTCGACACAAGAGAGTCAGCTTCTCCATTGAGGTTGGCTTCTCCTACTCTGTTAGAGATGTAGATTTTCTTCTATTCATGTCAGATATCGCTTTAATCTCGCGAATAATATCCTCTTGATGACGCTCCAATAATGCTTTCTGCTCAGGCCATAAAAAGTCGGGCAGCCGATCAAGCGGGAACCATTTCATCTCATGGTGATAGACTGTATCGGTTGGTGTAGCTTCAATCTGTTCGGTGTGAAACAAGTAGAGATGGATCACGGCCCAAAAGTCTTTGTCATAGGTTAAGCGTTCGACGACTTCGAGTTTGTTGACGAGGGTCAAGTCCGTCAGGCCCGTTTCCTCTTTTATTTCACGGTACGCGGCTTTTAGCAGGTCTTCACCCGCTTCTACACCGCCTTTGGGTAAGACATACTCTTCCATATCGCCCTCACGTGTCAGAGCGACGAAAATTTGCTCGTCGTGAAGCCGGACGACTACACCGCCACTGGCTACGCGCTCTGGGACATTGGTTGGCCGTTGATACCAGGATGCATCTATTTCTGTCATGTTATTCCAATTGGATCGCGTGGGCTAGTTCCCGCAGCACATCGACCGCCATAAGCACGTCCTCCCTTCTACACTCGAACTGCCCGACTTGGAAGCGGATGACGAACTGGCCCTCGTGGATTGTCTGCGTCAGGTAGATCCGGCCGTCGTCGTTGACCGCGCGCAGCAGGCGCTCGGTGGCGTCGTTGGCATTCTCGCCGTCAGGGGCATACTGGAACGTGAAGAGCGAAAGATGGCAGTCCGTCGTCAGGCGAAAGCCGTCCAGCAATGCGATCTCCGAGGCGGCCTCCTCAGCCCAAGCAATGTGGTTTCGGATGCGCTGGCGAAGGTCTTCGAGACCGTGCGCGCGCAGCAGGAACCAGAGCTTGAGGGCACGGAATCGACGCCCTAGGGGAATCGTCCACTCGCTGTAATTGGTGATCTCGGTTTGGCCGAGGGTTTGCAGGTAATCCGGACGGACGCTGAGGGTGCGAACCTGCGGTTCTGGGTCCGCGAGAAACTGGATCGAGCAGTCGAACTGCGCCCCGAGCCACTTGTGGGGATTGAAGGCAATGCTGTCGGCTCCCTCGACGCCCTCCCACAACGCCCGTAGCTCAGGACAAATCATCGCGGAACCAGCCCACGCGGCATCGACGTGGACGTAGAGATCGTGCTCTCGCGCCACTTCAATGGTCTGGCGCACGCGGTCGGACGCGCCGATCGACGTGCCCCCAACACAAAGGACGACACCGGCCGGGAGGAATCCCGCCACGCGATCAGCGTCGATCGCCCGGCGCAGCGCCTCCGAATCGAGCGCCCAAGAACCATCAGTCGGAACCTTGACGAGATGCTGTTGGCCGATACCGGCGATTCGAATCGCCTTGTCAACCGACGAGTGGGTCTCCGGCGAGGCATAGACCCGGACCTGTTTCTCTCCCACCATGCCAGAATCGATCCCGCGCCAGCCTAGCGCGCGCTCGCGCATCGTCAGTACGGCGCAGACATTTGCCGATGTTGCCGACTCTTGGATAACACCCTGGAACCCTTCCGGTAGCCCGAGCGCCTGCCGCATCCAATCGACCATCCGGGTCTCAATCTCCGTAGCGGCAGGCGAGGTCTGCCAGAGCATGCACTGGGCCGCCATAACCGCCGTCAAATTTTCGGCGATCATCGAGACCGGCGCGGCGTTGGCGCTGAAGTACGCAAAGAAACGCCGGTGTTGCCAGTGCGTCATGCCGTCGGGTACGATGCGCTCAAAGTCGGCGAAGATCGTCTCCATATCTACCGGCTCTTCCGGCGGCGCTAACGGCAGCATCGCAGCGATCTCACCCGGTGCGGTCTGCGCCCGAACAGGCCGCTCATCGAGCGTGTCTAGGTATTCGGCACCCCAGCGGGCAGCTCGCTCAGCCCAGCGAAAGTAGTCTTCTCGTTTCATAAGACGGTCTGAGGTAAGATTGATAGTATCGACCCTAAAGCCCTTCAATCCGCCCAAATTCTTTTAACGCTTTTAGTATCTCAACGGTCAAACAACTCTTCCATTGCTGTTCGGCTTGCTCCCAAACTTCTGGATACTGGCCATACCAAGTCCAAGTAGGAGACCAAGAGCCATCTGAATTTTGATGCTCAATATCAAAATCCAAATTCATATCTACTTCGCTCTTCAATGTCTCTGCTAGCAACGAGGTGGGCGTATGAGCTAACCAGAGCGGCCTGGCAGAGGGTTGCATCAGTTCTTCCGGCGTATGAACGACGACGGAGTGTGCTCTCTGAATTAGTATTTCCGCCAACGTATCTTTCGCAGATTGGGGCAGGGCAGCCGTCTCAACCAGATGAACACAGCAGATAAAATCGTACATGTTCATCTCATCTGATAACGTTTTTATATGCTCTATGACCTCTACAGTGAGCTGTTTAGTCAGGTCTGTAGGTACCAACTCGTGATATTCATGTAGATAGCCTATGACCTCTGCACGAGGATTGGCCAAGAAATTGCCAAAAGTATCCGCCGTATTCTCAAAATTCCACCACGGCGCATGAGGGTATTCATCCACCGCTTGCGGGACGATAGGCCATGTGCTCTGAGTCGAATCGTATGCGGCCAGCAAATACTGAATTGCCTTCTGGACGATCTCATCATCACTAGTCGCTTTGACCTCTCTGAGGATGCGCAGCGCAATGGTCGTCGTGATAACGGATGAACCGGGCATTTGGATATCGGGTTCAAGGCCATTGCCGAAACCGCCGTCCTGATTCTGATAGTTAGCAAGTTCATCCAGGACCGCGGCTGGAGTTCCATCGTCGAAATAATACGATAGAA